>CAZIQT010000072.1:0-11345 GCA_964541645.1 uncultured Halobellus sp.
GGAGGCGACCCGCTCGAACGGCCTGACGTGGTAGAGGTGCTGTCGTACGCCGCCGACCGGGTCACCACGGCGGTCACTCCCGCACCGACGCCTCGGCTCGATCGCGAAACCGTCGCGCGGATCGCCGACGCCGGCGTCCACCGGATGGCGGTGAGCATCGACCGGGCGACGGCGCACGCACACGACGCGTTCCGTGGCGAGGCCGGGTCGTTCGAGGCGGCCCGCCGGGCGGCGAGATACGCCGACGACGCGGGCGTTCCGATCCAGGTGAATACGACCGTCACCGCCGATACCGTCCCGGACCTCCCGGCAGTCGCCGACCTGGTCGAACGCCTCGGAGCAGTCGCTTGGGAGGTGTTCTTTCTCGTGCCGGTCGGCCGCGGGACCGACCTCGACGGCCTCGACCCCGTCCAAGCGGGCGAGGTGGCTGCTTGGTTGCACGACCGGGTGCGGGACGCCCCGTTCAGGCTGGTCACTGTCGAAGCGCCGTTCTACCGACGGATCGCACGCGAACGCGCCGACGATCCCGGCTACGTCGGATCGGTCCGGGCGGGCAAGGGATTCGTCTTCGTGAGCCACCGCGGCACGGTCTACCCCTCCGGGTTCCTCCCGCGATCGGTCGGCTCCGTCCGCGAGACGCCGCTACCGGAGCTCTACCGGGAGGCCCCGTTGATGCGAGCGCTGCGCGACGCGGACCGCCTCACCGGGCCGTGCGGGCGGTGTCCGTACCGACGGACGTGTGGAGGGTCGCGGTCGCGGGCGTACGCGATCACCGGCGACCCGCTCGCGAGCGATCCGTTGTGCCCGTACGCCGCCGGCGAGGGCGAAACGGTCCCGACGGAGGGTCGGGTGGAGCTGTGACCGACAGCCGACGGTGCCATGCGGAGGCCGACGTCGCTGTGCTCAGGCCGCGTTCCGAGCGCGACGCAGCCGTCCCTGCCACCGTCCACGTCGAAGCGGTCCGCGCCTCGACCACCGACGGCCGGATCGGGCACTCACACCGCCGAAACCACGAGTCCGACCGCGACGGCCGGAACGGCGGTGTAGACGGTGGCAACCACCGCGGCCGTCCGGTCGATCGCGAACAGTGCGAACAACGCGTCGCCGTCCTGGCTGATCGCGTTGGCGACCAGTACCGACGTCGGAACGGTACCCTCGGCGAACGCCGTGACGATCCCGATGTGAACGCCGCACCCGGGGATCACGCCCACCAAGCCGCCGGCGACTGCCCCGAGCGGTCCGCCGAGGGCGGTCGCGGACACGCTCCCGAGGTCGAGAACCGTCGCGAGCGTTCGATGGCCGGCCAGTGCGACGACGACCCACGCGACGGTCGGAGCCGATTCGACGACCGTGTCCGCGGCGGCGCGCGGACCGACCGATTCGGACGGCCGGAAGAGCCGATCGGGGGAGAGCGCCACGGCAACCGAGAGGGCGACGCCGACCGCCGACGCGGCGACGACTCCGACGGGCGGTCCGGCGGCCACGAACCGGGGCACGTCGCCGCCGGCCGCCCGGTGCAGGCCGACGGCGAGCCCGATCGCCGCGGCGAGCCACCACCCGACGAACACCGCCGCCCGGAGTGCTGCCGTCGCCGATCCCCACGGCACGCCACGACGAGGTCCGATGGGGGTCGAGACCGCGTCATCGCGTCCCGCGTCACCGTGCGGACCGTCGGCTGCGCGGCCGACGCGCTCGACGCGGCCGACGGGCGGGTCGTGCTCGTCTCCGACGATCCCCACGACGACGCCGGTGACGAACGCGATGCCGTAGGTAGCCACCGCGGCTCGGGGAGCGACGCTGAGGAGGACGAACGCCGAGTCGCCGGCGGTCGCGATCAGCGCCGCCAGGAGCGCGCCGAACCCAGCCGTCCCGTGTCCGTACAGCGACACCACCGCGATGGCGCCACCACACCCCGGGATCGCCCCGAGGACGGCGCCGACGACCGGGCCGACGCCTCGACGACCGAGCAGCGACTCGAGCCGCAGGCCGTCGAACCCCGTGCGAAGGAGCCGGGTCACGAGGAGCGAGAGGATCACGAACGACCCGACCACCGTCCACGCGTCGAGCAGTATCGTCACCGCGGGGCTGACGAGGCTGTCCATGTCGGTAGTTTTTGGTCAGCCTAAAATAAATGTCACGGCCATGACCAGTAGACGGGAACCCGGGACGAAACGGGTCCAGGGAGCCCATCGCGTCGAACGGGGTCCGGTGTTCCAACGCGTGGCTCGGCGTCCGTGGCGGTGGCAGCGCGCGCAGCCACGTCGCGGTCAGTTCGGACAGTCGGGGGCCGCAGACGGACAGCGTCCGAGGATCCGGTGTACGTCAAGATAGCGGGCGACCCGGGAGCGGTACCGCGCGTGCGTCTCGGCGTACCTCGCCGCGAGCACCGGTTCTTCGGCGCAGGGTTTCGTCGCGAACCAGCCGACAATGAGCAGTCCGAGCGCTAACGCCTGCCAGGACCCTGCGGCGACGGCAAGCCCGACGACCGCCCCGCCGTGGCCGATCACCTCGGGGTTGCGCGAGACCGAGAACGGTCCGCCAGTGTGGACGCGCCACTCCAGGCCCAGGATCTCCTCGGCCCCGTCGAACTCGTCGGCGGCGAGAACGTTCACCGCCGCGCCCGCGACGAAGACTGCCGCGCCGGCGACCGACGCCGGGCCGACGGCGTAGAGGCTCCCCGCCGTTGTCGCGAGCAGCGCGAAGAACGGTACCGCCATCCCAACCACGAGGAGCCAGTACAGCCCGAACCGGCCGGAGACCTCGTCGGGCGGCCACGGCCGGTGAACCGGACTCGTCGCCGCCAGACCGGTCAGGGCGAACTGTGCGCCCGCAGCAGCCATCCCGATCACGAGTAAGGTCGTGCGCACAGTGTGATGTCGTCCTCGACCTACTTATATTGTACGATTATTACAATTCTATGGCACACACAAGCCGAAACCGTGGCCCGAATCCGCACCGGGAATCCTTCGACGCGGTTACCCAACGAGCACGCGACGGGACCAGGACGCGAGAAACCGCCCCAAAGCTGCTGAACACGGGTTCCCCGGGAAGCTCAGTTGGGGTGGTCGGACCGCCGATCTCGGCCGTTCTCTCGGAGGCGAGTGTGTCGTTGCTCGTACGTATAATATTGTATAATATATCCAACGACGGGACTAAGTGTGTGGCGGCCCGAATCCGGGTATGAATCGAAACGTCGGTTCGACGGATCGAAGCCTCAGAACGGTGGTCGGTGCGGTCAGCGGCGCGGGTTCGATCGCGACACTCCTCGGACTCGTGCCGGTGGCTACGGTTGCCGCGCCGATCCTCGGCGTCGTCGCGGCCGTGATGCTCGGGACGGCGCTGGTCGGCACGTGCCCGCTCTACTCCGCGCTCGGCGTCGACTCCTGCTCGGAACGGTCCAACCCGTACTGAGCCCCGACCGACGGAGGGCCACGCTGTGAGAAGTGTTTTAGGCTTTCCAAAAATTAGTTTCAGTTGGAGAAAAGAATATTACGATAGGAAGAATAGTAACGACGGGTACCGACGCTATGACGGGAGTGCTCCCTGCCGGGATCGACGCCGGCGCGGTCGCGTTCGTGTTCGTCGCGGGACTGCTCACCGCCGTCGCGACGGGCCTCGGTGCCGTCCCGTTCTTCCTGTTCGACGAGATCAGCGACCGGTGGAACGTCGTCCTCTGGGGCGCGGCGTCGGGGATCATGCTCGCAGCGTCCGGGTTCGGGCTACTGGCCGAGGGACTGGCCGCGTCGAGCGGGCTGCCGACGACGCTCGGTGCCGGGGTCGTGGCCGGCGTGTTGCTGGTGATCCTCGCCGACGGGGTTCTCGGTCGGCTCGACTTCGGAGCGGAGACGGCCGGCGGCGACGACGCGGCACCGCCCGGTGAGAACGACGCACGGGCGGACGGCGGCACACGCAACGACGACCCGGGCATCGAGACGGCCCTCTCGACGGTCGTTGCCGACGGTGACCTCCGGAAGCTCGTGTTGATCCTGGGGGTGCTGACCGTCCACTCGTTTCCGGAGGGCGTCGCCATCGGGGTGTCGTTCGCCGATCTGGGACTCGACGGCGGCGTGCCGATGTTCGGCCTCGTGGTACCCGTGTTGGCGGTGTTCATGACCGTCGCGATCTCGGTACACAACGTCCCCGAGGGGGTGGCCATCGCGATCCCGCTGCGGTCGATGGAAGTCGGCGAGTGGCGCATGGTCGCCGCGGCGGTGTTGTCGTCGCTGCCACAACCGATCGGTGCGGTGATCGCGTTCGTCTTCGTCCGGTGGGCGCGGGCCTTCCTCCCGTTCGGGTTCGGGTTCGCCGCCGGCGCGATGGTCTACCTCGTCCTCTCCGAGTTCATTCCCGAGGCGCTCGAACTCGGAGCCGACGTCGACGGCGGTGGGCGACGCGAGTTGGCCGCCGGCCTCGTTGGCGGCGTCGCGGCCATGCTGCCGCTGCTAGTGATCTAACGCGTCGGCAGAGCCAGCCCGGAGAGCCGAACGGCGGCGGGAGCGTTCCCGAGCGAGTTCCGGCGGCTCCGGCGGGTGAGGTCGGGGCGTCCGCACACCCCGGCGTGGGGAACGGGAGGGGACTCAGCTCTCGGCCGTGGTGGCCGAGCCGTCGGCCCGGTCGTACTTGTCCTCGAACTCCTGGATCAGCTGACCCATCTTCGCGTACCAGTCGTTGAGCATGCGCTGCATGTCGCCGGCGATCCGTGACGGCTCCGCCGTCGAGTAGACGTGGTAGTATCCGCCCTGGTCGTAGTTGATCTGCTCCTTCCGGATGAGTCCCGCCTGAAGCAGCCGCTGGACCGCTCGGTACGCAGTGGTGCGCTCCCGATCGACGGCGTCGGCGATCTCGTCGACGGTCAGCGGGTCGTCGGCGCGAACGAGCACCTGGAAACACTCCTCGTCGAGCTGTTTGAGCCCGTGAAAACACTCCAGGAGCCCCTCACACGCCATGTCCTGACGGAGCTGTTCGGCCATCGAATCGGGCATTGGTACTAGTGAAAGAGTACTCCTCGATCGATTAAAAGGCTTGTGTGCGGATGCCACAACTTCGCGACGGGTCGAGCCACGCGTGCGCGTCGATCACGGATCGGAGGCGCGACTCGTCTTGCATCCCGACGAGCCGTTCGGCCGGCTGCCCCCTTGTCGAACAGGAGGAGAGTCGGGACGCTGCGGACGCTGTAGTCGGCCGCGAGCCGCCGGTTCGCGTCGATGTCGACCGTCGCTACGGCCGCGTCGGTCTCGGCGGCGACCCGCTCGACGACCGGCGGAACCGACGTCGCTTGTCGTAGGACAAACCCACGCATAATCGTGCCGGGAGCCAAGGTGACACCGATGTCTTCCAGTGACTCGGTGACCGACGTGCTCCGAAGCGCGTATTTGGAGGAGTTGGAGACGGTGATGAACTACCGGACGATTTCGATCGTCCTCGAAGGGGTTCGAGCGCAGGAGATCAAGCAGAGCCTCGAAGCGGACATCGAGGAGGAACTCGGCCACGCCGGAACGCTCGGCCGGCGACTCAAGCAACTCGACGCCCGGCTTCCGGGGTCGGCGGCGTTCACCGCCCACCAGGACAGCCTCCAACCACCGGCGGACTCGACGGACGTCCTCGCCGTGATCGACGGCGTGTTGGACGCCGAAGAGGACGCGATCTCGACGTACGAACGGCTGGTCGAACTCGCACGGGCGGCCGACGACCCGGTGACCGAGGATCTGGCGGTCGAGATCCTCGCCGACGAGGAGGCACACCGCTCCGAGTTCCGCGGGTTCCGGAAGGAGTACAGCCGGGACTGACGGACTCGACCGCCCCCACGGCGGTGACCGTCGGGGGTCCTGCCTCCCGACGGGCGGTGGCGGTCAGGCGTTGTTGGCGAGATACTCGTCGACGAGGGCCGCCTCGGCCCTGCGAAGCCGGTAGGAGACTGTCGACCGCGGACACCCGAGTTCGGTCGCGAGCTCGCCCAACGTCGTCTCCCGCGGCGTCCGGTAGTAGCCCTCCTCGGCGGCCGTCTCGAGCACGTGGAACTGTTCGGGTCGGATCGCGACCGAATCGAAGGGGGCGAACATCGGGCCGTTCGAGTCCCCGAGGTGGTCGAAGTGAAACGACAGCCCGTCGCGTAACGCACCCTGGAGCGTGTCGTACAGCATTCCCACCTTCTTGTCGTCCTCCATCAGGATGCGCCACCTCTCGGTGTCCTCCCGGCGGGTCACTTCGAAGAGCAGCGCGCCGTTCAGGTAGCGGTTCGTCATCGTCGGCACGGAATCGCACCGGACGAGCTCCTCGAAGTAGTTGTACACCAGGCTTCGATCCGACTCCCGCTCCAGCACGTCGGTGTACCGACGTGCGTCGTAGGTGCGACCGCTGACGCTCAGTTGGTCGTGTGTCGTGTCGGTGAGGAGTGACGTGGCGGTCTCCACGGCGGCGGTCGGGCCGACCGTGCGGTCCAGTTTCCAGAGTTTCGCGTCGCCCATCGAGCAGATGAGCGCCGTCGAACTCGCCTCCGGAGTGTCGATGAACAGATCCATCAGTTCGTCGGACCCGCGTGCGTACCTGATCTCGAAGACGAACTCGCGCATCCATCGACTCTTTGACCGGCGAGCATACAATTGGTTTCGGGTTCCCGCGACCGCGGCCGGGTCGGGTTGGCGCTCGACAAACGTGAGCTGAAACGGGTGCTGCTTCGAGTCGGAACCGATGTCCCGAGACGACCGGGAGCCCACCCGCACCCCGGGTTCGGGGGTCGTCCGTGAGGCGGTGCGACGGGGGTGAGCGTCCCGTCGGTCGGTGCTGATCGCGACGCTGGGTGTGGCCGCCGAGGCCGCGGCCGTGCTGTTTCATCTCCGGCGGGGTGATCGTCACCGATCCGTTGATCCTCGTGTGGATCAACCTCGGCGTCTGGGCCGCAGGTCGTGTCGACCGCCCCGCGGCCGCACCGACGCGGCTGGCGGCCGTCGGACTC
Organism: uncultured Halobellus sp.; assembly: GCA_964541645.1. Taxonomy (GTDB): domain Archaea; phylum Halobacteriota; class Halobacteria; order Halobacteriales; family Haloferacaceae; genus Haloquadratum. The sequence goes on from CAZIQT010000072.1 coordinate 6,953, forward strand.
CTGGTCCGGCACCCGTTCACCGGGTCGGCGACCGTCGCGTGACCGCGACGACGGTGCTGAGGTCCCAGCCGTCGGTCGGCGAGCCGAGGACGGTTCCCCGCGGACGGTCACTCCGGGTCGGCAATCGGATCCAGGCTGTACGACGCGACCACCAGCGCTCCGGAGATGAGTACCAGGTTCTTGAGGATGTACTGGCCCTCCAGACTGGGCACCAGCGGGACCGTCGCGAACGAGACGTCCGGCAGGAGCACGAGCGGGAGGAAGGTGCCGGCCATCTGGAGCAACAGCAGCGCGATGCCGGCCCGCAGCAGCTTCCTGTGCAGCAGACAGACGCCGATCAGCATCTCCCAGACGCCCAGAACCGGAACGAAAACCTCCGGGGGCAGGAAGTAGACCGTCTCGCTGACGATCTCGGTTGCCGAACTCACCCCGATCGGTTTGAGGACGCCGAACCAGAAGAAGACGACCGCCAGGCTGTATCTCAGGAGCGGCACGCTGTACGCGTCCAGGAGGCGGATGATCCGCTCGTCGAGCGCCGCGACCCGGCGCCGGGTTCCGGTGCCGATCACGCTCCACGGGAGTCGGATCCCCGCCTCCTGGCTGCCGGGGGTTTCGACCGGTGACTCGTCGGATCCCATCACACCCGAAGTTACGGGACGATCCGATTGAACACTCGGTTGGCGCAGGACAACGTGATCGGAGTACGGAGCGAGTGCTCTCTCGGCAAGTCCCCGGCAGACAGTATTGCAAATATCTCGCAAAACTATAAGCGAGCGCGTCCCGTACGTCCGCGTATGACCCGACGAATGGTGGTCGTGGACGCATCCGTCGGCGACACGCCGGCGGTGGCGAACTTCGAGCGGGAACTGGACGCCAGCCTGACCGTGTACGAGCCGAGCGACGGGGTCTTTCCCCCGTCGGTGTCGGCGTCGACCTGGGACGCCGACGGCGTCGTGATCAGCGGGTCCCAGACGTCGGTGTACGACGACCGCGACTGGATCCACGAACTGACCGAGTGGTTCCGGCGCGTTCACGCGGCCGACGTTCCCACCCTGGGGGTCTGTTGGGGCCACCAGTTCATCGCGCAGGCGCTCGGCGGTCGGGTCGTCGACATGGGGGAATACGAGCTGGGGTATCGGGGCGTCCGGCGGATCGGCGAGGACCCGCTGTTCGAGGGGATCCCGGAGTCGTTCACGAGCTTCGAGACGCACTCCGACCGGGTGGCCGAGCTCCCGCCGGGTGCGAGCGTCCTCGCACGGAACGAGTACGGTACGCAGGCGTTCCGGGTCGGGAGCGCCTACGGCGTCCAGTTCCACCCGGAGTACGACCGCGAGACCGCGGAGTGGGTCACTCGGGGGAAGGACCTGCTCGACGACCGGATCCGAGCGGTGCTCGACGGGATCACCGACGACGCTGTCGCCGACGCGGCGGTCACGACGCGGCTGTTCGACAACTTCCTCGCGATCGCGGAGCGGCACCAGCCCGAGCGGCAGTCGCCCGCGCGGGTCCGTCGACCCCCCCGGTCCTGACGCCGGCCCCGACCGCGCGGCCCGCCTGCCCCGAGCCGCGAGCCGACCGTCCCACGGCGGACTCGACACGTTCGATTGCGGCCACACGGTCGGTCCCCCGCCGGGGTATCGGCCCCGAGAGAGCCCGCGTCGTGCCCGATTCGGACCGGGGGCGAACCCTCATCATCGCGTGTGAAATATATGTATGTTTCATGATTTTTCCGACCGATCGAGCCGCGTGATCGCACGCCGGGCCGTGATCGGACGATACGCGTGACACCGTCTCTCGCGCAGTCTTCTTCCGTATTCGGGGCGTATTTGATTCTATGAGACGAGTCAGAAACGACGGGTGGTTCGCCTGAAGAGAACTATCGAAACTCCGATATCACTACCCCGGATATCGGTGCCGGCCCGCTACCGCGACGCCGTTTCGTTCGTGCTGCTGGCCGTGCTGTTCGGCGGCGCGTTCGTCGCCATCAAGACGGGGCTTCGCGAGTTCCCGCCGCTCCTGTTCGCCGGGTTCCGCTTCGACGTCGGCGCCGCGGTGCTGATGGGGTACGTCGTCGCGACCCGTGCCCGGTCGGCGTGGCTCCCGCGGACCCGACGCGACCTCCTCGGCATCACGGTGGCGGGCGTGTTCCTGGTGGCGCTGAACAACGCCCTGCTCTTCACCGGGCAGGGGTCGACGACGCCGGCGATGGCGTCGATCATGTACGGGCTGAACCCGGTGTTGGCCCCGATCTTCGCGTGGTGGCTGCTCGGCGACCGACTCTCGGGGACGGGCGTGCTCGGGATCGGCGTCGCACTGGCCGGCGTGGTGATCATCGTCCAGCCGTCCCCGGCGTCGCTCGGCGGCGAGACCGCGGGCCAGTTTCTCGTGTTGGGGGCTGCGACCGCGATCGCGGTCGGAAGCGTCGTGTTGAAGCGCATCCGACCCGGGATGGACCGGCTCCCGCTCACCGCGTGGGCGATGGCGATCGGAGCGCTCCTGCTTCACCTGAGCAGCCTCGCCGGCGGGGAACCGCAGGTCGCCCCCTGGAGCGTGAGCCCGCTCACGCTCGGGAGTCTGCTGCTGGTCGGCGTCCCGTCGACGGCGGTCGCGTACGCCCTCCATTTCGTGTTGCTCGAACGGATCGGCCCGGTTCGGGCGAACCTGGTGGCGTACGTCGTGCCGATCACCGCCGCGGTGACCGGGTGGGTCTTCCTCGGTGCGGGCGTGTCGGCGGTGAGCCTCCTCGGCTTCGGGGTCGTGGCCGTCGGGTTCGCGCTCGTCGAGCGGCGAACCCTCCGCGGGGAAGTGTGTCGGCTGCGCCGGTGGCGGGACCGGCAGCGGGGCGTGGACCCGGGGCGGGACGGCCGCCAGCGGTGGCCCTGTGACGACTGAGCCTCGGCCGCGGGAGGGCTCACTCCCCCCGGGCCTCGTCGACGAGTTCGATCGGGTGTGGGGGCTCCTCGCCGTCCAGCCCTTCGTGTGCGGCGAGCTGTGAGCGACAGGACGCACCCGGAGCCACGACCCGGTCGCCGGTCGAGGCGTCCACCTGATCGAACAGCAGGTCGCGGATCGAGACGCTCATCGAGACGTGCTCCGCCTCGTAGCCGAAGCTCCCGGCCATCCCACAACACGTCGAGTCGAGCGGGTCGACCGCGTACCCCGCGCGTCGGAGGACGCCCACGGCGTGGTGGTCCTTCCGGGTGGCTTTCTGGTGACAGTGGCCGTGGTAGGTCAGGTGGTCGTCCGCCCGCCCGAACTCGATCGCCCGGTCGAGGTCGTGGACGTCGAGGTACTCACACACCCCGTAGGCGTTGCGTGCGACGGCCTCGGCGTCGGCACCCGTGAGGAGATCCAGGTAGTCGTTCTGGTACATCACCGCATCCGAGGGTTCGATAGTGACGACGTCCCAGCCGTCCCGGACGCGGGGCGCGAGGGCGGCCACGTTCTCCGCTGCGGTCGCCCGCGCGTGGTCCAGCATGCTCTTCGAGAACGCCGGGCGGCCGCTGTCGGTGACGCCGTCCGGGAGGCGGACGTGGACGCCGGCGGCCTCCAACACGCGCACCGCCGCCGCGCCGACGTCGGGGTGGCTGTAGTTCGTGTACGGATCCGGGACGAGCAGTGCCCTGCGGCGTGCGTCGTCGGCCGGAACCGTCGACCCCCCGCGATCGGCCATCCAGTCGACGAACGTGTGTCGGCTGAACGACGGCAGGTCCCGCTCGGCGGCGATTCCGAGCGTCCGCTCCATCAGCCACCCGGCTCCCGGGACGTCCATCGCCCAGTTCGACACGGGCGCGAACAGGCTCCCGGCGCGGAGCACGGTCTCGACGTTGGCGAACAGCCGATCCCGGAGGTCGATCCCCTCGCGCTGGTGGTGTTCGTGGACCACCTCGGCTTTCAGCTTCGCGAGGTCGACGCCGCTCGGACAGTCGTTCTTGCACCCTTTGCACCCGATACAGAGGTCGAGCACCTCCGTCACGAACTCCTCGTCGGTCGGGTCGGCGGGGAGGTCGCCGCTCATCGCCGCCCGGAGCGCGTTCGCACGCCCGCGCGTGCTCGTGATCTCCTCGTCGGCCGCCCGGTAGGTCGGGCACATCACGCCGCCGGTGGTCTCCTGGTGGCCGGTACACCCCGCACACCCGTGGCAGAGTTCGACCATCCCCTGGAAGCCGTTGTCGTTGTCCCACTCGAGAACGGGGTCGAACTCGGCGTCGAACTCGTAGCCGGAGTCGTACCGCAGGTCGTCGGTGGCGTCGTGGTCGCCGCAGACGTTTCCGGGGTTGAGCAGCCACTCCGGATCGAACGCGGATTTCAGGTCCCGGAACGCCTCCCACAGCGCGTCGCCGTACAGCTTCCGGTTCCACTGGGTTCGCGCCCGGCCGTCGCCGTGTTCGCC
>CAZIQT010000073.1:0-11285 GCA_964541645.1 uncultured Halobellus sp.
GCCTGAGCCTCGTCCAGAACTGGCTCATCGGGCCGACGCTGATGTTCGGGCTCGCGGTGGTCTTCTTCGGCGGGCTGGTGCCGGGGCTCCCCGCGCGGCCGGAGTACTTCCTCGGACTGGTGTTCATCGGGATGGCGCGGTGCATCGCGATGGTGCTCGTGTGGAACGAACTCGCGGAGGGCTCCACCGAGTACGTCACCGGGCTGGTGGCGTTCAACAGCCTGTTCCAGATCGTCACCTACGGCGTGTACGTCTGGTTCTTCGCGCTCGTTCTCCCGCCGCTTCTGGGGATGGAGTCGCTGGTCGCGGGGATCACCACCTTCGACGTCTCCCCGACGCAGGTCTTCGAGGCGATCGTGGTGTTCCTCGGCATCCCCTTCGCCGCCGGGTTCCTGAGCCGGTACGTCGGCACGCGCGTCAAGGGCAGGGAGTGGTACGACGAGGAGTTCGTCCCGCGGATCGACCCGCTGACGCTGGTGGCGCTGCTGTTCACCGTGATCGTGATGTTCGCGACCCAGGGCGGCCGGATCGTGGCCTCCCCGGGCGATGTGCTCCTGATCGCGGTCCCGCTCACCGTCTACTTCGTGGTGATGTTCCTGGTGAGCTTCGGGATGGGCCGCGGCGTCGGCGCCGACTACTCCACCACGACCGCGATCGGGTTCACCGCGGCGTCGAACAACTTCGAACTCGCGATCGCGGTCGCGGTCGCGGTGTTCGGGGTCGGCTCCGGGGTCGCCTTTACCACCGTGGTCGGCCCGCTGATCGAGGTCCCGGTGCTTCTGGCGCTGGTGAACGTCGCGCTGTACTTCCAGCGGCGGTACGACTGGACCGGCCGCGACGACGGCTCCGGGCGAGTTCCCGACCCGACGACCGACGACTGATCCGCCATGACACACGACACCGACTCCACGGACCCGACCCGCATCGCGTTCATCTGCGTCCGCAACGCCGGGCGCTCGCAGATGTCGACCGCCATCGCCGAGCGCGAGGTCCGCCGACGGGGGCTCGACTGGGAGCTCCTGACCGGTGGCACCGACCCCGCCGACGCCGTCCACGACGTCGTGGTCGAGGCGATGGACGAGGTGGGGATCGACCTCTCGGACCGGACGCCGCGGGCGATCTCCGAGTCCGAACTCCGTTCCTGCGACGTGGTGGCGACGATGGGGTGTTCGACCCTCGACGTCGGGACCGTCGACGACGACGTCGACGTTCGTGACTGGGCGCTTACGGATCCCGGCGAGCAGGATCTCGACGAGGTACGCGCGATCCGCGACGAGATCGAAGCGCGGGTGGTCGCGCTGGTCGACGAACTGGCGGCGTAGCCGGCGCCGCTACGCCCCGTCGACCGACTCGCCGAGGTCGTCCGGCCGGTGTTCCGAGAGCGTCCGGTCGACGACGCCCCAGTCGATCGGCGGCTCGAACGTCGAGAGCGCGGCCTCGAACGCCGCGATGTCGTCCCCGAACCGGTCGCGCCACGCCGGGTCGGCGCGCGAATCGAGCGCCGACTCGACGCCGATGACGCGCTCCTCGGTCCGGTCCAGCCGATCCGCCAGCCCGGCTCGGACGGGGGCGTCGGCGCGGTCGGCGAGCGCGCGGAGGTCCGCGAGCTCCGCCCGGAGGTCCGCGAGCAGCAGCGAGAGGACGCGCGCCCGCATCGTCGCGTCGGCCCACCCAGCCGCCGGATCCGCGGGGCCGTCCGCCAGCGCGTCGACCGCGTCGGCGAGGTCGTCGGCCGCGTCCGCCACCGCCTCTAGGTCCTCGGCGAACTCGTCGTAGCGGCGCTCCGGGCGGCGCAGCCACGACTCGAACTGCTCGGCGTCGAACGAGAGGTCGTCGGCCGCCTCGATCGCCTCCTGTGCGGTCACGACGACCGCCCGGATCCCGACCGCGAACTCGTACGCCGCGACGGGGCGGGTCTCGACGCCCTCCGGGATCGACAGGTCGGGGCGGAGCTCCGGAATCCGGGATTCGACCGCCGACAGCCGCTCGGCGAACCCGTCGAGCCGCGCCCGCACCGTCGGGACGTCCGCCACGGGGTCGGCGGCCCCGGCCACGTCGTCGTAGGCGTCGCCGGCGAGTTCGATCCGGGTCTCCGCGGTCGCGAGCAGCTTCGAGACGTCGGAGACGGTGGTCTCTGCCGCCGCCCGGGTGACCGCCTCGTCGTCGGTCACCGGTTCGAGCGCGTCGCGGGCGGTCCCGACGTCGACGTCGTCGACCGCCGCCACCACGTCGTCGACGGTGACCCGGTCGGACTCCTCGGTGTGCATACACCGGCTCGGGGGGTCTCGCCCGTAGCTCTTGGTAAGTGGCGTCCCCCGGGAACCGGTCCCGTGCCGAGCGCTATATAGCGCTACGTTCGGGAACTTGCTCCTCACGAGCACTCAATGGGAGACCCGTATTCCCGGTAGGGGTATTATAAACCGTTTTAGTCGGATTCGGCCGATCTGTACGTGATGTCAGAGGCCAACGCGGGCGACACCCGAGTATCGCGGCGGAAGTTCCTCGTCACGTCAGGGGCGATCGGCGCGGCCGGCCTCGCCGGCTGTTCGTCGAGTGGGGGCGACGGCGGCGACGACTCCGACTCCGGCTCCGGCGGCAGCGGGACGGACCTGCTGAACGCCGAGGGGTCGTCGACCGTCTATCCGATCTCGAACAAGGGTAGTTCCTACTGGAACGCGAACGCGCCGCCGAGCGACGGCGAGTACTGGGGCTCGAACGACGAGAGCACCGTGCCCGGCTGGAGCGAACTCAGCACCGACATGAACCTCGCGGACTACTTCGCGAGCCTCTACGGCTTCGAGCCGACCGAGACGCGCTCGGACCCGCCGTACCCGACGACCGTCAGCCTGAGCCACTCCGGGACCGGCTGTAAGGCGGTCCGTGACGGGCTCGTCGACATCGGGAACTCCTCGGGCCCGATCACCGCGGAACTCGGGATCAGCGAGGAGGAGGCCTCCGACCAGTACGTCGACCACGTCGTCGGCCGCGACGGCCAGCCGGTCGTCGTGAGCAGCGACATCTACGACGCCGGGGTCACACAGCTCACCGGCGAGCAGGTCCGCGGGATCTACCAGGACGAGATCACAAACTGGTCGGAGGTCGGCGGTCCCGACCAGGAGATCTTCGTCATCGGCCGCGCCGAGGGCTCCGGCACCGACACCGCGTTCCGGCTGAACATGCTGGGCAGCGCGGAGGCGTCGATGTCGGGCGTCGACTCCCGGTTCGGCCAGAACCAGCAGGTCGCCGAGGCGGTCTCCAACAACGACGGCGCCATCGCGTACATGGCGCTGGCGTTCACGAGCGACACGGTCCAGCCGATCGGGATCGAGTTCGACGGCACGCTCTACGAGCCGAACAAGGACGCCGAGAACACCATCTTCGACAGCGCCTACCCGCTCAACCGTGACCTCCACATGTACACGCTGATCACGGAGGACACCCCGAGCGGGACCGACATGCAGGAGGGGGCGTTCCTGAACATGTTCCTGACCTCGTTCGGTCAGCAGGTGTTCGTCGAGCAGAACAACTACATCCCGCTGCCGACGTCCGACATCCAGGCCGAGTCGGCGAAACTGCCGGACCAGGCGTAAGGTCCACGCGCCGACCGCATCCGCTCGTTTTTACAATACCAAACACACAGACGTACACAATGATCGGAACACAGGTCGTCGCCGCGCGCAACGCGCTCACGCGTCGGTGGCGGCGGCTCTCCAGCTTCGTCGGGGATCAGGAGCCGCCGGCCGTCGTGACGGTAGGCGTCATGACCGTCGCGCTGGTGTCGGCGCTCGTCGGCTTTCTGCTCGTCTCGCCGCTCACGGTCGCCCCCTTCGCCGTGTTTCTGGCTGCGGCCGGCTACGGGTGGCTGAACTACCAGGGACTGACCGCCCGGATGTTGACCCTCGCGATGACGGTGTCGACCATCCTGATCCTGCTTTTGATCACGCTGTTCATCCTCGTGGAGTCGATTCCGGTGTTCGTCTACGAGACCACGACCGTCCTCGGGGTCTCCGTTCCGGGGCTCCGGATGTTCACCCAGGCGAACTGGGACGCGGTGTCGCCGCCGGTCCGGTACTCGATGGTGCCGATGATCCACGGCACGGTGATGGTGACCGCGATTGCGACCGCCGTGGCCGCCCCGCTGGGGGTGTCGGCGGCGCTGTTCCTCTCGGAGATCGCCCCCGCGACGGTCCGCGATGTGGTCAAACCCGGCGTCGAGATCCTCGCGGGCATCCCCTCGATCGTCTACGGGTTCATCGGGTTCACCATCCTGAGCCCGTGGGCCGCCGACCAGTTCCGGACCACCGGTCAGGGGTCGTACCTGTTCGTCGGGATCGTGGTCGGGCTGATGGCGCTCCCGACGGTCGTCTCGGTCGCCGAGGACGCGCTGAGCAGCGTCCCCGAGTCGATGAAGAGCGGGTCGCTTGCGATGGGGACCACCGACTGGCAGACCATGACGTCGATCACGCTGCCCGCCGCCTTCTCCGGCGTCTCGGCGGCGGTCCTGCTCGGCGTCGGCCGCGCGATCGGCGAGACCATGGCGGCGACGGTCATGCTCCGAGGCGTCCCGCAGCTCACGAAGCCGCTCCACAACGTCTTCTACGGCCAGGAGACGCTGACGTCGCTGATCGCGAACAACTACGGCGAGGCCGACGGGCTCCAGATGGACGCGCTCTTTGCGGCGGGCGTGATCCTGTTCATCACGGTACTCGTGATCTCGATCGGGTCGCAGTACATCGAGTGGCAGATGCGCCGGAAACTCGGGGGTGAGGGCTGATGGCGGGCGCCGCCGAAACCCGGCTCGTCAGCCGCGACACCTCCGAGGCGAACGCGGTGGCGGCGGTCGCGGTCGGGCTGTCGGCGCTGCTGTTCGCGCTGTCGCTGGCCGCGCTGTTCGAGGTCATCACCATCAGCGACCCCGTCGCGGGGATCCCGGTGGTGGCGCTCCTCGGCGGGGTGTTGGTGGTGCTCGGCGCCGCCGTGATCACCTTCGGGGTCGGCTCCTACGCGGGCGTCGTCGAGACACAACCCAGTTCGAGCGCGGGTCTCGTCGCGGCGACGACGTTCGGGGTCGTGTGGTTCGCGCTGGGCGGGACCGTGGCCGCCCAGGTGATCGGGCTCGGCGGGATCGCGTGGCTCCCGGTCGCCCTCGTCGTCGGCGGCGCCGCGTTCGCGGTCACCGCCGTCCCGCGGGAGGATCTCGGATCGACGATCCCCGCGGGTGCGGTGACCCTACTCGTCGGCGCGGCGTATCTGACCGGCGCGATCGGCCCCGGGTGGATCTGGGAGCTGAGTTGGGAGCAGCAGGCGTCGCTGACCGCGGAGTTCGTGATCCCGGTCGGCACCCTGTTCTGTGCGCTTCTGGCCGGGTGGGCCGCGGCGAAAGCCTACGGCGGCTTCGGCGCCCGCGGCCGGCGGATGGGTGCGTACCTCCTGATCTACCTGAACGCCTCCTCGATCGTGGGCGTGCTGTTCGTCCTCATCGCGTTCACCACCGTCCGGGGGCTGCCCGGGCTGTTCACCGGCGCTCAGTTCGGCGCCGGGGCCGGCCCGACGGTGTTCGGGATCGCGCTGCCGTTCTCGCTCCCCTTCGTGATGAACGGCGTGGCGCTGCTCAACGAGTTTCAGGGCGTTCTGCCCGCGATCGCGGGGACGATCTGGCTCGTGGTCGGCGCGGTCACGTTCGCGGTCCCGCTGGGCGTCGGCGCGGCGATCTTCCTGACCGAGTACGCCGAGCGCGGCCGGTTCACTCAAGTGGTCGAAGTGGCCACGAACGGGCTGTGGAGCACGCCGAGCATCGTCTTCGGCCTCTTCGGGTTCGCGTTCCTGGTGCCGCGGTTCGGCGGCAACAAGTCGCTGATCTCCGGGATGCTGACGCTCGGGTTCATGCTGCTGCCGCTCGTGTTGATCACGAGCCGCGAGGCGATGCTCGCCGTCCCCGACGAGTACCGCGACGCGAGCGCGGCCCTGGGCGTCTCGAAGTGGCAGACCATCCGGAGCGTCGTGGTTCCCGCGGCGCTCCCGGGGGTCGTGACCGGCGTCATCCTGGGCGTGGGTCGGATCGCGGGCGAGACCGCCCCCATCCTGCTGACGATGACCGGCGGCACGTTCGTCCCCGGGGAGCAGACGCCGAACGTGATCGCCGGGTTCCAGTTCACTTCGACCCCGCCGTTCGTCGCCAACCCCGAACTGCTCCAGGCGACGACCGCCCTCCCGTTCCAGCTGTACGCGCTGATCACCGCGGGGGTCGGGCTGGGCGACAGCGTGAGTTCGCCCGAGCAGTTCCAGTGGGCGACCGCGTTCGTCCTGCTCTTGGTCGTGCTCTCGTTCTACGCGATCGGGATCGGCGCGCGGTACTACTTCCGGAGGAAGCTCCAATATGAGTGAGACCACATACACCACAGACGGCACCGACAGCACGGTCGGAACGACCGCCGGCGAGACCGACGAACGCGTCCGCGAGGAGTGGCGCGACTACTCGTTCGACGCACCGACGAAGCTCGGCGTCGACGACCTCGACGTCTACTACGGCGACGACCACGCGCTCGACGGCGTGTCGATGGAGATCCCCGAGAAGAGCGTGACCGCGCTGATCGGGCCCTCGGGCTGCGGGAAGTCGACGTTCCTCCGGTGTCTCAACCGGATGAACGACCGCGTCCGGAGCGCCCGGATCGACGGCTCGGTCACCCTCGACGGTCAGGAGATCTACCAGGACGGCGTGAACCTGGTGGAGCTCCGGAAGCGGGTCGGGATGGTGTTCCAGTCGCCGAACCCGTTCCCGAAGTCGATCCGCGAGAACGTGGCGTACGGCCCGGAGAAACACGGCGACCTCGAAACAGGCCTGCTGGCCCGGCTGCTCGGCCGCAGCGACGAGGAAGAGCGCGAGGAGCTCGTCGAGCGGTGTCTCCGCGACGCCGCGCTGTGGGACGAGGTCCACGACCGGCTCGACGACAACGCCCTCGGGCTCTCCGGCGGCCAGCAACAGCGGCTCTGCATCGCCCGGTGTCTGTCGGTCGACCCCGAGGTCATCCTCATGGACGAGCCCGCGTCGGCGCTGGACCCGATCGCCACCGCGAAGATCGAGGACCTTATCGCCGAGCTCAGCCGGGAGTACACCGTCGTGATCGTCACGCACAACATGCAGCAGGCCGCCCGGATCTCCGACCAGACCGCGGTGTTCCTCACCGGCGGCCAGCTCGTGGAGTACGGCGACACCGACCAGGTGTTCGAGGATCCACGGAGCGAGCGGGTCGAGGACTACATCACGGGGAAGTTCGGGTAGCGGATGACGCGGCGCGACTTCCAGGAGTCCCTCGAGGCCCTCCGGTCGGACGTCGTGGACATGGGCGAGTTGGTGTTGGGTCGGGTCGACGACGCGCTCCACGCGCTCGACTCCGGCGACGCCGGCCTCGCGGCGACGGTGACCGACGGCGACGACGAGATCAACGACCTGTATCTGGAGCTCGAATCGACGTGTATCGACCTCTTCGCCCTCCAGCAGCCGGTCGCGGGCGACCTCCGGTTCGTCGCGGCGTCGTTCAAGATCCTCACCGACCTCGAACGCATCGGCGACCTGGCGACCAACCTGGCGAGGTACGCCCGCGACGCCGACACCCGGTATCTCCCGGACCTGGATCTGGCCCACGTCGGACGGCTCGCGCGCGACCTCGTGGCCGACGCGATCGAGGCGTACGCCACCGACGACGCCGGGGCGTGCCGGGAGATCGCCGCCCGCGACGACGAGATCGACGCGCTGGGTCACGCCGCGAGCGAACAGGTGGTGCGGGACCTCATCCAGCGCCGGGCGGCGGGCGGACCCGAAAACGGGGCCGGGGGCGGCGCGACGCCCTGGGACGTCGAGGCGGTCCTCGACGACGTCTCCCGGGTACTCCTCACGGTCCGGGACCTCGAACGGATCGCCGATCACGGCGTCAACGTCGCCGCCCGGACGCTGTACGCGGTCGACAACGACCCGGAGCTGATCTACTGATGTGGCCGCCCTCGCGTCATCGTTACGTATGAGCATGATCTATCAGACGACGAACACGGCGGACCAGCGCGTATGAGTGACTCCAACCCCGACCCGACGGACACGGCGTACTACCTCAACCGCGAGCTCTCGGAGCTCGGCCTCCAGGAGCGGGTCCTCCACGAGGGGATGGACGACCGGAACCCACCCTTGGAGCGGCTCCGGTTTCTGGCGTACTTCACCAAGAACACCGACGAGTTCTTTATGAAACGCGTCGGCGGGCTGAAACAGCAGATCGACGCCGGGATCACAGACCCCACGCCGGACGGCCGGACCCCCGAGGAACAGTGGCGTGAGGTGCTCGACACCGTGCGGCCGCTGTTCCGGCAGCAGTCGGAGTACTGGGAGACGACCCTCCGGCCGGCGCTCGACGACGCCGGGATCGGCGTCCGCGACCCCGCGGAGTTGCCCGCCGACGCTCGCGAGGCGCTCCGGGAACAGTTCGAGGAGTCGGTGCTCCCCACCCTGACGCCGCTGGCGTTCGATCCCGCACACCCGTTCCCGTTCATCTCGAACCTCTCGCTGTCGCTCGCGGTGCTCTCGGAGGACGGCACCGGCGAGACCACGTTCACCCGGATCAAGATCCCGCCGAACCAGCCGCGGCTGATCGAGGTGCCGGGGGTATCGGGCACGTACGTCCTTCTTGAGGACCTGATCGAGGCCAACCTCGACCTGTTGCTGCCGGATCTCCACGTCGTCGACGTCTCGACGTTCAAAGTGACCCGGAACGCCGAGGTCCGCCGGAACGAGGAGGTCGCCGAGGATCTCATCGACATGGTGGAGGAGGTGCTCGAACAGCGCCGGTTCGCCACGGTGGTCCGGCTCGAAGTCGACGCGGACATGCCCGAGCGGTCGAAGTCGATCCTGAAGGAACACCTCGGCGTGGCCGACCGGGAGGTGTTCCACCGGACGGGGCCGATCGACTTCGAGGACTTCTTCGCGCTCGTCGACCTCGACCGCCCCGACCTCAAGCTCCCGGCGTGGTCGCCGCGGCCGCATCCGCGGCTCCAGCCCTCCGCCGGTGACTCGAACGGCGAAACCATCTTCGACGAGATCCGCGAGGGCGACATCCTGGCGCACCACCCGTACCACTCCTTCGAGGGGACCGTCCAGCGGTTCCTCGACGCGGCCGCGACCGATCCCGACGTGCTCGCGGTGAAGGCGGCGATCTACCGGACCGCCAGCGACTCGAAGGTGATCCAAAGCCTGATCGACGCCGCCGACGCCGGCAAGCAGGTGGCGGTGATGGTCGAACTCAAGGCCCGGTTCGACGAGCGGAACAACCTGGAGTGGGTCCGCCAACTCGAGGAGGAGGGGATCCACGTCGCCTACGGCACCGTCGGCCTGAAGACCCACACCAAGACCGCACTGGTCGTCCGCCAGGAGGACGACGGCGTGGAGCTGTACTCCCACGTCGGGACCGGCAACTACCACTCCGAGACAGCGAAGGGGTACGCCGACCTGGGGCTTCTGACCGCCGACCGCGACGTCGGCCAGGACCTCACCAAGGTGTTCAATTTCTTCACCGGGCCGACGCTCGACGACCGGTTCCGGAAGCTGCTGATCGCCCCGGTCACGATGCGCGAGCGGTTCACCCGGATGGTGCGGCGCGAGGCCGAACACGCCCGCGCCGGCCGGCGGGCCCGGATCGTGGTGAAGGTCAACGGGCTCGAGGACCCGAAGATGGTCGAGGAGCTCTACCGGGCGTCGATGGCGGGCGTCGAGATCGACCTGCTCGTGCGGGACATCTGCCGGCTCCGCCCCGGGATCGAGGGGTTGAGCGAGTCGATCCGGGTCCACTCGATCGTGGGCCGGTTCCTCGAACACGCCCGGATCTTCTACTTCGAGAACGCCGGCGACCCCGAGTGGTTCCTCGGGTCGGCCGACTGGATGACGCGCAATCTCGACAACCGGGTCGAGGCGGTCACCCCGGTCGAGACCGTGGCGCTCCGAGAACAGCTTCGGTTCGTGCTCGAAGCGTCGCTCGCGGACAACCGACGCCGGTGGGAGATGCGCTCCGACGGGAGCTACGAGCAGGTCACGCCGGGCGAGGAGCCGGTACGGGACGTCCAGGAGATCCTGATGCGGGCGGCCGACGCCGCACTCGACCGGGGGTACGGCCCGGGGATGGTCGTCGATACCGACCTCGTCGACGAGGAACTCCTGATCGAACCCACGACGGCGCCGGCGGAGCCTGCCACGAACCCCGACGGCGCGGGCTCCGCCGACGATGCCGACTCGACTCCCGACGAAGGGACGGACGAGGCGGGCGGAACGGACCCGTAACCACGTCCGGAGTCGGACACCGGCTCGCCCGTCCGGCCCCCGGCGCCGACTACCGTACCGCCGCGATCTCGTCGTCGCTCCGTTCCCGGTGTGTCGCCGTCGGATCGGCCGTGACGAACCGCCCGCGGCGGTAGTCGTAGGCGGTGAGCCGACCGCCGTAGACGCAGCCCGTGTCGAGACCGACCGCGTACTCGCGGTCGACGGGGCGCTCGTGGACGGTGTGTCCGAAGAAGACGCGGTACGGCCCGTCGTAATCCTCGTACCAGAACGGGCCGTCGTATCCCGACCCGAGCGGCGCGCGCATCGTCAACAGCTCCGCGGCGGTGTGGTCCGACAGCGCACGGGTGGGGTCGATCCCGCCGTGGACCACGATGGCGTCGTCGAAGGATGCCACCACCGGCAACGACGCGAGATACGCCCGGTCGCCGTCGCGGAGCCACCCCGGCTGTTTGTCCCCTCGGAGGATCTTCGCCTCGTTGTTCCCGCGGACGCTCACCAGCCGGTCGTCGCCGCGAACCAGATCGATCACGCCCGGGCTGTCGGGACCCTTGCGGACGAGGTCACCGACGAAGACCACGAGGTCGTCGGCGCCGAGATCGAGCGTCGCGAGCAGCGACTCCAGGGCGGCACGGCTCCCGTGTACGTCGCCGACGACGTAGATGTCGTCGTACGCCCCGCCGTCGATCCGGGTGTGAACCTGCTCCACCGCCGCGCTGAATTCGGGTTTCGGAACCATCGTGTGTGTCGACGCGGACGCCGCCCTCGCCCGCGGAGTTACCATAGGTACCGTCCTGTCGGATTAATGGCTTACTAATACCCGAGGGGACGGGTATATATCTCTCCGGAGACGGCCAGCGCCGCGAGGGCGGCACCCGGGCCCGCCCGGAGCGGACCCGTGCGGCGCCGGGAGCGGCGGCGCCCGCCCGACCCCGTGGCGGCCGGAACCGACAGTGTCAACTCCGACGGCCCGCGA
>CAZIQT010000074.1:0-11273 GCA_964541645.1 uncultured Halobellus sp.
GGGGGTCACGCGGGCTACTCCGGGCCGGTGAGGTCCATCGGGCGGATCCACCCGTACCAGATCGCGACCACCATGCCGCCGTAGCCGACGACGTACACGAGCACGCCGAGGTTGTCGTATCCGAACTCCCCGAGTGTCCGGCGGGCGATCCCGGAGCCGGCGATCCCGACGAGCAGGATCGCGGCGACCAAGAGTTTGTCACGCGTGAGTTCGAAGAGCCGCCCCTCGTCATCGGCGTCGGCGTCGCCCCCGCCCCGAGCGTCGGTGTCGGTCATCGGCCGCGTTTGGGTCCCCACCCCCCTGAATGGCTCGGTTACCGCCTGCTCTCCGGGGGCAGCGAGGTTGCAGTCCACGTGAACCAATCCGCGGCGGCCTCCCGGAGACCAGCCCGTTCGCGCGCGGAACGGGGTTTTTACGTTCCCCCGACCAGTGGTTTCGGGTGTGAGTTCCGAACGATATCCGACGTCACGGCCCGCGGTTGTGACCTGTGGGCTCCCCTACGCCAACGGGAGCCTCCACCTGGGTCACCTGTTGACGACCCTCTCCGGCGACGCGCTCTCCCGGGCGCTCGAAACCCTCGGCCAACGCACCGCGTTCGTCTGCGGCTCCGACATGCACGGCACCCCAATCGCGGTCAACGCCCACGAGAACGGCGAGACCCCCGAGGCGTTCGCCCACCGCTACCACGAGGAGTTCGCCGACACGTTCCCACGGTTCGACGTCGAGTTCGACAACTACGGCCACACCCACGACGAGACCAACGTCGAGACCACCCGCGAGTTCGTCCGGTCGTGGATCGACAACGACCACGTCTACGAGAAGGAGATCAAGGTGGCGTGGGATCCGGAGGCCGGCCAGCCGCTGCCCGACCGCTACGTCGAGGGGACCTGCCCGTACTGCGGGGAACACGCCCGCGGCGACGAGTGCGACGAGGGGTGTCAGCGCCACCTCGAACCCGGCGAGATCGAAGCGCCCACGAGCACCCTGACCGGGAACCCCGCGGAGTACCGCACCCGGAGCCACAAGTTCCTCCGACTCGGGGACTTCCAGGAGTATCTCCGGGAGTGGATCGACCGGCTCGAAGGCACCGAGAACGCCCGGAACCAGCCCCGGCAGTGGATCGAGGGTGACCTCCAGGACCTGTGTATCACCCGCGACATGGACTGGGGGATCGACTACCCCGGCGAGGGCGAGGACGAGCTCGTGCTCTACGTGTGGGTCGACGCCCCGATCGAGTACGTCTCCTCGACCAAACAGTACACCGAGCGGGTCGGCGCCGACACCTACGACTGGGAGGAGGTCTGGCGCGAGGACGGCGAGATCGTCCACGTGATCGGCCAGGACATCATCCAGCACCACGCGGTGTTCTGGCCCGCGATGCTCCGGGGCGCGGGGTACAACGAGCCCCGGGCGATCATGGCGTCGGGCTTCGTGAACCTGAAGGGGAAGGCGTTCTCCACCTCCCGGAACCGCGCTATCTGGGCCGAGGAGTACCTCGATACCGGGTTCTCCCCCGACTTCCTCCGGTACTACCTCATCACCGCCGGCAACTTCCAGAGCGACATCAACTTCACCTGGGAGGATCTCCGGCAGACCACGAACGAGGAGCTCGTCGGCAACGTCGGCAACTTCGTCTACCGCTCGCTGCTGTTCGCCCACCGCAACTACGACGGCACGCCGCTGGCGGACGACCCCGCGAGCGACGAGGTCCGCGAGCGGATCCAGGCCGCGATCGACGAGTTCGGGGACGCGATCAACGACTACTCGCTGAAGGACGCCGCGACCGCGGTCTACGAGCTCTCGGGCTTCGGAAACCGGTACATCCAGTCGAACGAGCCGTGGAACCTGATCGACGACGACCCCGAGGCGGGGGCGGCGGTGATCAGGGACTGCGTCCAGCTCTCGAAGGCGGTCGCGGTGCTGCTCGCGCCGTTCGCCCCCGAGGGCGCAGAGCGGGTGTGGGACCAGCTCGGTGAGGCGGGGTCGGTCCACGACGCCGGCATCGACGCCGCGCTCGACGCCCCGCCGGCGGCGTTCGGCGCCCCCGAGGAGATCTTCACCAAGATCGAGGACGACGACGTCGAGCAGCTGAGCGCGGAACTGGAGGCGATGGTCGAGGCGGAGGCCGACGCCGAGGACGGCGGCGACGAGGACGGACGCGACGCCGACGACGCGGCGATCGACCCGACGGAACGGGACCGCATCGACTTCGGGACGTTCCAGGACCTGGAGATGCGGGTCGGCGAGATCGAAGTCGCCGAACCCGTCGACGGCGCCGACGACCTGGTCCGGCTGGAGATCGACATCGGCGTCGAGACCAGGCAGATCGTCGCGGGGATCAAGCAGTTCTACGACGCCGACGACCTCCCGGGCACCCGGGTGGTGGTACTCGCGAACCTCGAACCCGCGGAGCTGTTCGGCGTCGAGAGCAACGGCATGCTGTTGGCCGCCGGCGAGGAGGCGGACCTGCTGACCACCGTGGGCGACGCGCCGGTCGGGTCGCTGGTGCGGTAGGGCCACCGCGCCGGGGTCGGACCCGACGGTCACGGCGACGTTGGCTCGGCGGCCGAACGCGACGGACGCGGACTTCCGGTGGGGTACGCCGACTACGTCGGGTTCGTACCGTTCGTACGGGGTGGGTTCGGAAGCGACAGTCGGGACAACGACGGGAACGGGCTGTCCGACACGGTGCGCGAGCAGCCGGGGAGGCAGTCTCACCGCGAAGCCGCGCCGACCGGCCCGCCGGGGGCAACGGCCGTCGCGCGGGCGGCGAGCCGCCCGCCGCGGGAGCTAAGTGGGGTAGCTCGAAAGCGGGCGTATGCTCGTCGAGGCGGCCATGACGACCGATCTCGTGACGTGTCCGGCCCGGGCGTCGGTTCGGACCGGCGTCGAACGCATGCTCCGGAACCGCGTCGGCAGCGTGATCGTCCACGAGGACGACACTCCGGCGGGGATCGTCACGGAGACCGACTGCCTGCACGCGGGGTTCGTCGCCGACGCCCCGTTCGCGGAGATCCCCATCAGGAAGGTGATGAGCAGCCCGTTGAACACGATCGAGCCCGGGCGGACGCTTCGGCGGGCCACACAGCGCATGCACGAGGAGGACGTCAAGAAGCTCGTCGTGGTCGACGGGGTGGACCTCGTCGGCATCGTCACCACACAGGACGTCATCGAGGCGTACCACGACCTCAAAGCCGAGATCCACGACCTCGTCAGGTCGGATCGGGAGTGGTCGCTCGACGGCTCACGGTCCAGGTGAGCGTCGGGGCGTGCCGCGCGTGGTCCCCGTCCCGACGTCGCCGCGGACGACGGCGTAGCTCGGGGAGGTAGGCCGCACGAAGTTAGGTGGCTGGGGAGTTGCGGCCCCGGATCCGGGCCGGCAAGACGCCGGGTCGGATCGGGATGGGCCAACGCGGATTTGAACCGCGGACCTCCCGGTTATCAGCCGAGCGCTCAACCTGACTGAGCTATTGGCCCAGGTGAGCGCACCTACGGGTAGTCCGATGACGAGTTTAAGAGTTTCCTTTCGCCCACGGTCGCGTCACGCCCGGCGGTCAGGAGCCGTCGTCGCTCGACCGGCCGTACTCCTCTGGGTCGAGGTTCACGACGTCGTCGTCGCCACCGCCGCCGTCCCCGTCGGGGAACCCGCCGATCCAGACGTTGCCCGAGGCGAACCCGCCGGTCGCCCGGTCGAGATACGGGGTCACGACGTAGCGTTTCAGCACCGCGCGGATCGGATACCGAGTCACCGGAATCGCCAGGGCGAACCCGATGGCGTCGGTGACGATCCCCGGCGTCAGGAGGAACGCCCCCGCGGCGATCAACAGCCCGCCGTCGAGGAGCTCGTTCGTCGGCACCTCGCCCGTGGCGGCTTTCCGCCGGAGCTTCCCCAGGGTGTGGCGACCCTCGGCGCGGACCAGGAGCATCCCGACGAGCCCGGTGAGCACCACGAGCAGGACGGTCTGGACGAACCCGATGGCGCCGGCGACCGGAAGCAGGAGCAGGGTGTCGGCGAGCGGAATCGCCAACAGGAGCGCGATGACCCAGCGCGTGCGCATAGCCGGATTTCGCGGCGGGCGTTCATAGCCCTTGTGTCCTCGGGGATCGGGCTCCGCGGCCGACCCGTCTCCGTCGGGGCCTCGAAGCTCTTACCCGCCGGCACCCCGGAACGGGGGTATGACCGCGGATCCGACACACGTCGAGTGGCGGGGGTGGGGCCCGGCGCCCTTCGAGGCGGCCCGCGCGGCCGACAAGCCGGTGTTGCTCTCGTTGACCGCCACGTGGTGTGACAGCTGTCACGAGATGGACGCCGAGACCTACGCCGAACCGCGGATCGCCGCCAACGTCAACGACGGGTTCGTCCCCGTCCGGGTCGACATCGACCGCCGCCCGCGGGTCCGCGAGCGGTACAACATGGGCGGGTTCCCCTCCACGGTGTTCTGTACGCCCGACGGCGAGGTAATCAC
Source organism: uncultured Halobellus sp. (assembly GCA_964541645.1). Lineage (GTDB taxonomy): Archaea > Halobacteriota > Halobacteria > Halobacteriales > Haloferacaceae > Haloquadratum. Next base: position 4,467 of record CAZIQT010000074.1, read on the forward strand.
CGGGGCGGGCTACCTCGGCCCCGACGGCATGCGACAGGTGCTGGGGTCGGTCCGGGAGGTGTGGGCCGACCGCGGCGACGACGCCGGCCGGGTGCCGCGGGCGCTCGCGGGCGACCCTACCCCGGGCGGGCCGGTCGACGACCGGATCGAGGCCCACCTCGCGGGCCAACTCGACGAGCAGTGGGACGACCGGTTCGGCGGGTGGGGCGAGGACGCGAAGTTCCCGCTGCCGCGGACGGTGGAGTTCGCGCTGAAGCGGGCGCGTCCGAAGGCCGTCGAGACCCTCCGGGCGGTCGCGGAGTCGCTGTACGACGACGCCGACGGCGGGTTCTTCCGGTACGCGGCGGGCCGGGACTGGTCGGACCCCCACCGCGAGAAGCGCCTCGTCGACAACGCCGCCCTGATCCGGGCGTTCGCCAACGGCTACCTCTACTCCGGCGACGAGTCGCTTCTGGACCCGGTCGCCGGAACCCGGTCGTTCCTGGTCGACCGGCTCTGGAACGGGGTCGCGTTCGGCGGCAGCGTCGCCCCGCCCCGCGACGACGGCCGGGACCCGCGCCGCGACCGCACGGGCTACGCCGGGGGGAACGCCCTGGCCGCGGAGGCGCTTCTCACGGTGGCGGCCTACACCGACGCGGACGCCCCCCGAGAGTACGCCGAGCGGGTGCTCGAGACCCTCGCGGCGTCGTTCCTCGACGGCGGCGTCGTGTCGCACATCCACCCCGACGACGTCGGCGACGACCGGTCGGACCCGCCGACGGGGCTGCTCGCGGACCACGCCCGGGTCGTCGCCGCGTTCGCGACCGCGCGGCAGGTGCTCGGCCCCGACGCGCTGTCGGTCGATCCCGTCGCGGTCGCGCGGCGGGTCGCCGACGAAGCGATCGGGGCGCTGCGGGAGCCCGAGGGTGCGTTCCGGGACGGGCCGACCGCGGGGGTCGGGCTGCTCTCGGCGCCGCTCAGGCCGCTCGACGGGAGCGTCGAGGTCGCGGAGGCACTCGTAGATCTCGCCGCGGTGGTCGGGGTCGTCGACGGTGGTGGCGACGACGACGGCAGTGCCGGTCGTCGGAGCGACGACTACGCCGACGTCGCCCACGACGCGATCGCCGCCTTCGCCGGCGCACACGAGCGGTTCGGCGTCCAGATCGCGGGCTACGGCTCGGTCGCGTCGCGGCTGACCCGCCCCGACCTGGTCGTCGCCGTCGGCGACGCCGCCGGCAGCGACCTCCACCGGGCGGCCCTCCGGGTGGCCGACCACGAGGCGGTCGTCGTCCCCGCCGCCCCGGACACCCCCGCGGGGGTAGCGACCGTCCGCCGCGGGGCCGAGCGCCGCGGCGCGGATACCCCGGAGGCGCTGCTCGACGCCGTCGCGGCGCTCACCGGTGCCTGACGCGGCGCGCGGGGGTCGGCGCGGCTCGATCGGGCGCGTAAACCATCGACGCGTTTTTGATCGCGGCGGCGGAGGGGACGCTATGGCCGATCTCAGGGATCTCGGGCTGTCGAAATACGAGGCTCGCGCGTACCGGTCGCTGCTCCGGGTCGGTCCGACAACGGCGAAGGAGTTGTCGGAGGCGAGCGGCGTGCCGATGGGCCGGATCTACGACGTGTTGAACGCGCTGGAGGGACACAGCTTGGTGCGGAGCCAGACCGCCGGGCGGCCGAAGAAGTACGCCGCCGTCGAGCCCGACACCGCGCTGAACCGGCTGCTCGAAGCCAAGCGGGAGGAGCTACGGAACAGGATCGACCAGTACGAGGCCGCCGTCGACGAACTCACCGCCGACCTGGAAGCCACCGCCCCGATCGACGGGGAGTTCTGGACCGCGGCGGTCGGGACCGAGGCGTCGGTCGACCTGCTGGTCGAGCGGCTCGCGGCGGCCGAGCGGTCGCTGGTGATCGTCGCCGGCGGGGTGTCGCCGCAGCTCGACTTCGGCGCGGTGGGCGAGCGGGTCGCCGCGGAGCTGGAGGCGGCGGTCGACCGCGGGGTCGACGTGTCGTTTCTGACGGAGCCGGACCTCATCGCGTCGCTACCGGCGGGGATCGGCGGCCGGTACACCGAGCGGCTGGCCGAGCACGACGCCTTCACCGCCCGGACGGCGCCGGAGCTCTCGGGGACGTTCGAGCTCATCGACGACACGGAGGTGTGCATCGAGGTGCCGAACCCGCTGGATCCGGAGGAAGCGTTCGCCGTGATCGACCTGAAGGACGCCGAGTTCGCCGCGAACGTCCGCGGCATGTTCGACCCGAAGTGGGCGGCCGCCGAGCCGCTCCCGCTATCGGCGCTGACAGAGGCGTAGGCGGCGGTCCGGCGGGGGTGCTCAGACCCGGCCGTCGAGTTCGGCCCGGAGGCGCCCGACCGGGACCTCCCGCTCGGCGTGGGCGTTGTGCTGGTGGATCGACTCGTCGTTGGACTGTTTCATGTGGACGACCGCGTCGTCCGGGAGGTGGTCGAACTCGTCGATCACCTGCTCGGCCATCGACCGGACGCAGTCCTCGACGAACTTCGCGTCGGCGTGGGCGTGGTAGGTCATGTAGTCCTCGTCGGGGCGCTTCGCGAGGTTGTAGATCCGGGCCGACATCGAGTCGCGGGCGATCTCGACGATGTCCATCAGGTCCACCTCGGGGGAGCCGTCGGCGGTGACCGTCAACGTGGCGTGGCCCCGCTGGGAGTGGCCGGGCTGGGGCACCTGTTCGAGGAACTCGTCGATGGTCTCGCCGTCGATGTCGAGGTCGCGCAGTACGTCGCGGGCGCGGGACGCCGACATCCCCTGCGAGCAGGGACAGACCGTCATGCCGACGACCTCCGCGCCGATCTCCGCTCTGGTCCGTTCCTCGGTGGCCTCGGCGCTCGCGACGATGGTGATCGTGCTCTGGGTCGGGAGTTCGCTCGCAGGGGTGTCCTCCCGGACCACGAAGTCCGCGGTCATCCGGACCTCAGCGGTCGAGGTGTACTCGTGTTTCTCGAGGAGTCGCTCCGCGACGTCGCCGCACATGTCCTCGACGCGGTAGGTCGGCTCCGAGACCGCGTCCTCGAGGATCTCGTCGATGACCTGCATGTTCCGGCTCATGTCGATCCCCTTCCGCCCGCTGGGGAGGTCGACGAAGACCTCGAACTCGGCCATCAGGACGAACGGCCGTTTGTCGTCCCGGGCGATCTTGACGAGCTTGTCGACGTTCGTGACGCCGACCTGACTCAAGCCGACGGTGACGTCGGGCTGGCTCGCCTGTACGTCAGGCAGCTGGTGACTCATCGTGAAACGTGACGAACGGGGTTCGATTAACGCTTTCGTTACCGTCCGTTCGGAGGGTTAACGCCGGCGCCGTGGCGGTTCGGCGGCGACACGAGGGGGCGGGCCGTCGGTCGTGGCTCGGCGCGCGGGGCGGGACGGCGGCTCAGGGCCAGTCGTCGCGGTCGCTCGATTCGAACGCCTCCTCGGCGTCGTCGTCGCCGCCGAGCTCCCACCCCGCGGCATCGGCGGCCTGCTCCACGGGGAGATACTCCCACCCGGCGGATTCGGCGGCCGCGGCGTCGTCGTCGGACGCCCCGACGAGGACGTGCCGGTCGGTGTCGAACTGCTCTTTGACGTTCTCCAGGCTCTCGACCACCCCGCGGGGCCCCGAGAAGAAGTCCTGGCGGATCCGGTGTTTCCGGGTGAAGTTGGTCACGACGTAGGTGGGCTTCTCGCTCACGACGCCGACGTACTCGGTCCACTGTCGGGCGTCGTTGAACACCACGCTCGGGTCCGCGAGGGCTTGCAGCGCCGCCAGCTCGAACGCCAGGGTCATGTCGGCGTCGCCGCCGCCCGGGCCGCCGGTCGAGGAGTCGTGGCTCATACCCGTGTGTACGGCCTCCGAGCGAAAACGGCATCGATCCGGGCCGGCAGCGCCGCCGGGGTCTCCGGCGCAGCGTCGACGGCTACTCCGCCGGGGTCTCCGGCGCGTCGAGCTCCTCGAGCTCGAAGGTCTGCTGCATCAACACGTCCTTCTGATCGGCGACCCGGCGCCGCTCGCGCATCAGCTGCTTGTACTTCGTCTGCGGCGAGAGGTCGCCGATCAGCACGCCGCCGACGATCCGGCCGTCCTTGAACGCCAGCCGCCGCCACTCCGTGTCGGAGTATTTCGCCTCGGCCTCGTCGTCGCCGAGCGTCGGGTGGCCGAACGAGAGGAACGGGAAGTCGAAGTGGGTGATCGAGTACGACGAGACCCACTCGAAGGGCTCGGCGCCGTAGTCGACCATGTTCCGCGCCGCGATCGACCCCTGCTCCTTCGCGGAGCCCCACGCGCCGTTCTGGCCGCGTTCGCCCAGGAGGAGGTCGTGGAACTCCGTGATGTCGCCCGCGGCGAAGACGTCGTCGTGATTCGTCCGCATGTACTCGTCGACGACGATCCCGTCGTCGGTCTCGATCGGGGTGTCCTGGAGGATCTCGGTGTTGAAATCCAGCCCGATCGCGATCCCGACGAAGTCGGCGTCGTACTCGTCGCCGTTGGGGTCGACGGCGGTGGTGACCCGGCCGTCGTCGTCGACCTCGAAGTGATCGACCCCGGACTGGAAGACCGGCTCGACGTCGCGTTCCCGGAGGGCGTCGTGGATGATCTCCGCGCCCTGCTCCGACAGCGCGTACCGCCACCAGCAGTTGCCGCGCATCAGATACTTCCCCTCGACGTCTTGGGCGGCCGTGATGGCCGCGAGGTCGATGCCCAGCAGTCCGGCACCGACGACGACCGAGGAGTCCGCCGCCTCGATGTGGGACTTGATCGAGCGGGCGTCCTCGAACGTCCAGAAGTGGTGGACGCCCTCGGCGTCGGAGTTCTCCACCGGCAGCTGCGTGGGGGTGCCGCCGGCGGCGATCAGGAGCTTGTCCCACCCGTGGACCGTGCCGTCGTGGGTCTCGATCGTGTGGGCGTCGACGTCGACGTCGACAACGAGGGTGTCGAGTTCGAGGTCGATGTCGCGGTCGTCGTACCACGACTCGTCGTGGATCGAGATGGGGGCCTCGGGGAGCTTCCCCTTCGCGAACTCCTTGATCAGGATCCGATTGTAGAGGGCTTCACCCTCGTCGGTGACGACGGTGATGTCGGCGTCGGGCTCCTCCTCCCGGAGGGTTTCGGCGGCGGAACTACCTGCCACGCCGTCGCCGATGATCACGTACGACTGACTCATACCACGATGGTTCGGCTTCGGGGTTAATGTGGATTGCTATACGCGGGTGGACGCGCGTCGACTCGACCGCCCGACGGGGCCGTGAAACTCATACTGTGCGGGGAAATACATATTGATCGATGGTTCGGAACCGGGTGCGGATCCGCTCTCCCCGGTCAGTCCAGCTTCTCGAGCGCCTCGAAGAAGTCCGAGGCGGGACCGACCGTACGGAGGGGGTGGTGGCCGATCCCGACGGTCACCTCGGCGGGGGTCGCGACCCGCTCGCGGATGCGCCCGTCGACGACGACGACCGCGTCCGCACTGCCGTCGACCGACACCGACACCGTGGCGTCGGCGTCGACGACGAGCGGCGGCATCCCCCGAGTGGCCGCCATCCCCGTGACCACGAACCCCGAGACGTCGGGGTGGACCAACGGGCCGTCCTCGCTGAGGTTGTACGCGGTGCTGCCGGTCGGGGTCGCGATCAACACCCCGTCGGCGTGGCCGGCCGAGTACTCGGAGCCGTCGATCCGGACGGTCAGGTCGGCGCCGCCGCCGTGGCCGCGGCGCGCGCCCTGGATCACCACCTCGTTGACCGCCGGGGGGAGCGTCCAGTCGTCGCCGCGGGTCGCGAGCCGCGGTCGCGACCGCGTTGGGAGCGACCCCTCCGCCCGGAACCGCCGGACCTGCGCGAGCACCGTCTCGACCGCGTCGCCCGGACGAACCGGGTTGAGGAAGCCGACCTCGCCGAGGTTCACCCCCAGGATCGGGGTGTCGGCCGCGCCGTGGGCGGCGAAGAGGAACGTGCCGTCGCCGCCGACGCTCACCACGAGGTCCGCGGCGTGGAACTCCCCGACCGGCCGCCCGTCGACGCCGAGCCGCCCCGCGGTCGCGTCGTCGAGCCACACCGACACCCCCGCCTCGCGGAGCCGCTGTCTGAGGTCGGCCGCGAGCCCGGCGGTACGGTCGTTACCCCGCTGTGCGACGATGGCCACCTGCATTCCTGTGGACGGTTCGCCGCACCCGCTCAAAAGGGCTCGGTCCCCGGCCGGCGGACCGGCGGTCCCACGGGCAACATTGATGGGTGCGCCGGCCGTCGCCACGGTAACGCCGATGCAACGAACCCGGTACGGGAGGGGGCAGCCGGTACTCGTCGCACGGCGGTCGCCGGTCCGGGGGGCCGGTGGTCGCCGTGAGTGACGACGACTGGTTCGAGCGCGCGTTCCGGGACGACGACGCGGACGACTCCCACGACGACGGGACGGACGAGACCCCGGAGGGGACACAGCCGTCCGAACCACCCGAAGAAGACGGTACGACGGCCGACGAACGGGAGGCCGAGGGGTCCGACCCGGCCGAACAGCCGTCCGGGGAGGGGTCCGGAACGCCCCGGGAGTCGACGGCCGAGGGGGACGCCCGCACCGGCGCCGACGACCCTCACCTCGACGCCGGGGAGGATGCCGACGGGGACGCCACCGGCGCCGGAACGGACGACGAACCGCCGGTCGACGGGACCGACGCCGACGGCGACAACCCCTTCGACCAGGGCTTCGGCGCGGCGCTGGAGAACGCCCCGGAGCCGGACGTCGGGGCCGAGCAGCCCCAACCCGGCGGCGGAGGCGGCGGATCGCCGTTCGGTGGCGGCGCCGACGACTCCCCGTTCGAGTCGGGGG
>CAZIQT010000075.1:0-11207 GCA_964541645.1 uncultured Halobellus sp.
ACGGGACGGGCGCGTTCGCGGTGTACATCGACGTCACCGAGCGCATCCGCCGGGAACGGGAGGTCGAACGGCGGAACGCGCGGCTGCGGGCGCTCTTCGAGAAGTTCCCGGAGCCAACGATCGCGTACGCCTTCCGGGAGGGCGAGCCGTACGTCGAAGACGTCAACGAGGCGTTCGCCCGACGGTTCGGGTGGGCCACGGAGGCGGCGACCGGCGAGCCCGTCGACGACCGGCTCGTCCCCCCGGGAGAGCGGGAGGCGGCCGGGCGGCTCAACGACCGCGTGCTGGCCGGCGACCTGATCGACGAGGAGGTCCGGCGGCGGACCGCCGAGGGGGTCGGCGACTTCCGGCTCCGGAACATCCCGGTTCCGGACGACGACTGCATCGACGGCTACTGCGTCTACGCCGACGTCACCGCGTACAAGCGGCGCGAGCGGGAGCTCGAACGCCAGAACGACCTGTTCAGGCGGACGCAGGCGGTGGCCGACATCGGCGCCTGGGAGTACGACATCGTCGCCGACGAGTTCACGTGGTCCGAGCAGATGTACGAGATCCACGGCTACCCGACGGACCGCGAGCTCACCGTCGAGGACGCGATCGGGAACTACCACCCCGACGACCGGTCGACGGTCCGGGACGCGCTGACGGGGGCGATCGAGCGCGGGGAGTCGTACGACGTAGAAGCGCGGATCGAACCCCCCGCGGGCGAGAGTCGATGGGTTCGAGCGCGCGGAGACCCCCAGACCGAGGACGGGTCGCGGGTCCGCGTCCGGGGGACGGTACAGGACGTGACCGAACGCCGGGACCGGGAAGCGGAGCTCGCAGCCGAGCGCGACCGCTACCAGTCGCTGTTCGAGAACAACCCGCTCATCATCTGGGAGGAGGACTTCTCCGAGGCGATGTCGTACCTGGAGAGGATCACCGCGGGCGTCGACGACGTCGAGGCGTACCTGCTGGAACACCCCGAGGAGATCGGCCGGCTGCGCGACCACGTCGAGATCGTCGACGTCAACCGCAACGCCGTCGAGTACTACGACGCCCCGTCGAAGGAGGCGCTGATCGACAACGTCGAGGAGGTGTTCGACGAGGGCGCGACCGCGGCCATGGCGGCCGAGTGGGCCGGGATCGCGAACGGGCGGACGCGGTTCAGAAACGAGGTGGTCTCCCGGACGCTGTCGGGCGACCGGCACCGCGAGCTGGTGGACGTGTTCGTTCCGGAGGCGGCCGCCGACGACTACTCCCGGGTGTACGTCATCGGAACCGACATCACCGAACAGAAGCGCCGGGAGCGGGAGCTCGAACGGCAGAACGAACGGCTCGACGCGTTCGCGAGCGTGGTGAGCCACGACCTCAGGAGTCCGTTGAGCGTCGCCGCTGGACGCCTGGAGCTGGCCCGCGAGGAGTGCGACAGCGACCACCTCGACGCCGTCGCAAACGCCCACGGCCGGATGGAGGCGCTGGTCGACGACCTGCTTGAGCTGGCCCGGCAGGGCGAGCCCGTCGGGGAGACGGAGCCGGTCACCCTCCGCGAGACGCTCGAAGCCTGCTGGGAGGGGGTCGCGACGGCCGACGCGACCCTCCGGGTCGAGACCGACGGTCGGATCCGCGCCGACCCCGGCCGGTTCCGACAGTTGGTGGAGAACCTCTATCGGAACGCCGTCGAACACGGTTCGACGGGCTCCCGTTCGGAACCTCACGGGAGCAGTGTGGAAGATGGGTCCACGGGCGGCCGGACGGAGGCCGACGACGCCGGAGAGCACGGCTCGACGGGCGTGACGGTCACCGTCGGCGAGCTCGACGACGGCAGCGGCCTCTACGTCGCGGACGACGGCCCCGGGATCGACCCCGACGATCGCGAGGCGGTGTTCGAGGCGGGCTACTCGACGGACAGCGGGGGGACCGGGTTCGGGCTCAGCATCGTCGAGGAGGTCGCCGAGGCACACGGGTGGACGGTCGCGGTGACCGACGGCGCCGACGGCGGCGCGCGCTTCGAGATCACCGGCGTGTCGTTCGCGGATCGGTGACCGCCGTCCGGGTGCGGCGAGAGCGGGGTTACTGCGTGTCCCGGGTCACGTCGGCGACGGTGTAGCCGCGTCCCTCGATGGCGTCGACGATCGACGCCGCGTGTTCCGCGCCGCTCGTCTCGACGGTGAACACCAGATACGCGTCGCCGACCGCCAGGTCCTCGACGCCCCGGTCGTGTCTGACGTCGAAGATGTTCGCCTCCTGTTCGGCGATGATGCCGGAGAGCTCCGCCATCTTGCCGGGCCGGTCGTCGATGTGTACCCGGAGCTGGATCCGCTGTTTCCGGTGGGTCAACGCGTGGACCAACACGGTCTGGAGCTGGGTCATGTCCAGGTTGCCGCCGCAGAGCAACGGCATGACCCGCTCGCCGCCGACGTCGAGGTCGTCGCTGAGCAGCGCCGCGACCGACGCCGCGCCCGCGCCCTCCACGACCTGCTTCGCGCGCTCCATGAGGAGCAGGATCGCGCGGGCGATCTCGGTGTCGGAGACGGTGACGACCTCGTCGACGTTGGCCCGGATAGTCCGGAACGTCTTCTCGGAGATCCCGCCGGTCGCGATGCCGTCGGCGATGGTGTCGACCGAATCCAGCGTGACCGGCATCCCCTTGTCGAGGCTCTCGTGGACCGTCTCCGCGCCGGTGGCCTGCACGCCGACGACCCGGGTGTCCGGCGAGAGGTGTTTGATCGCGGTGGAGACCCCGCTGATCAGCCCGCCGCCGCCGATCGGCACGATCACCGTGTCGACGTCCGGACAGTCGTGGTACATCTCGGTGCCGAGCGTGCCCTGGCCGGCGATGATGTCGACGTCGTCGTAGGCGTGGACGAACGCGGCGTCACTGTCCTCGACGGCCGACTGGGCGTGGGCCATGGTCTCCTGGAAGTCCTTCCCGACGAGTTCGACGGTCGCGCCGTAGCCGCGGGTGGCGTCGACCTTCGTCTGCGGCGCGTCCTCGGGCATGTAGATCGTGGAGTCGGCGCCACACTTCGTCGCCGCCAGCGCGACGCCTTGGGCGTGGTTGCCCGCGCTCGCCGCGATGAACTCGTCGACGCCGTCGGCGACGTCCTGGCTGATCTTGTTGTACGCCCCGCGGGTCTTGAACGACCCCGTCCACTGGAGGTGTTCCATCTTCAGATACACCTCCGCGTCGACGAACTCGCCGAGCGACGTGCTCCGCTCGACCGGCGTCTGCTTCACCACGGTGTCGTCGTCGAGCCGCTCTCTGGCCCGCTCGATGTCGACGTACCGGATCGGCAGCTCGTCGGCCGTGGTCGCGGCGTCGACGTCGGCTCCGTCCTCGGATGCGGTCATAGCGCGTTCCTCACCGGATGATCCTGTCGCGGCCGGGGTCGAACAGCGGCTCGTCGCGGACCGTGGCGTCGTAGAGGTCACCCTCGCACCGCACCTGGACGCTCGTGCCCGCATCGGTGTACTCCGTGGGGAGGTAGGTGTACGCGATCGACTCGCCGATGGAGTAGCCGAAGTCCGCCGCCTGGACGTACCCCTGTGCCTCGCCGCCGACGATCACGGGACACCCCGTCCGGAGGATGTCGGTGGAGTCGTCCAGCGTGATCGGGGTGATCTCCGAGTCGATCCCCTCGGCCTTCGCGGCCTCCAGCGCCTCCTTCCCGACGAAGTCGGTGTCGAGGTCGACCGCGAACGGCAGCCCGGCCTCGTAGGGGTTGGAGTCGGTGTCGATGTCGGTACCCCACAGCCGGTAGCCCTTCTCCAGCCGCATCGACGACAGGGCGCCGCCGCCCATCGGCCGCACGTCGAGATCCTCGCCGGCCTCCGAGAGGGTCTCCCACAGCCGCCGGCCGTACTCGACGGGCGCCCACAGCTCCCAGCCGAGTTCGCCGACGTACGACACCCGCAACGCGATCACGGGCACCTCGCCGACGTAGATCCGCTTTGCGGTGAAGTAAGGGAACCCGTCGTTGGAGACGTCGGCGTCGGTACACCGCTGAAGCAGCAACCGGGCGTTCGGCCCCCACAGCCCGATCGTGGTCTTGCCGCCCTCCTGGATCTGCACCGACACGGTGTCGGGAGCGTGCTCCTCCAGCCACCCGCCGTGGATGGCCGGGGAGTTGCCGCCGCCGGTGGTGACCATGTACCGGTCGTCGTCCAGCCGGACCACGGTCACGTCGCCGAGGATGCCGCCGCCCTCGTTGCACAGCAGGGAGTACCGCACTTTCCCGACCTCGGTGTCGACGTCGTTGCTACACATCCGCTGGAGGAACGGGGTCGCCTCCGGCCCCTCCACCATGATCGAGCTGAACGAGGTCATGTCGAACATCGACACCGCGTCACGGGTGTGGAGGTGTTCGGCGGCCTCGATCGGCGACCGGTTGATCCCGGTCCACCCCTCCTGTTCGGGGATCTGCTCCTCGTACTCCTCGACGAGGTCGGCGTTGGACTCGTACCACTGGGCGGTCTCCCACCCGCCGGCCTGGTAGAACTCCGCGCCCAGTTCCTGCTGTTTGTCGTAGAAGGGGCTGGTGCGGAGCCCGCGGTGTTCGCTGGGCTGCCACCGGGGTTCGACGATGCTGTAGACCTGCTGGTACCGCTTTGCGCCCTTGTCGACGAAGTACTCTTTCTCGCCGGCGTGGGGCTCGAACCGCCGGACGTGGATCCCGCCGGTGTCGACGGGGCCGGAGGGGAGCCGGGGGACACCGTTCTCCATCCACTCGGCGAGGATCCGGCCGTAGCCGCCGGAGTGGGTCCACCAGATCGCGAGCGCCGACCAGAGCCCATCGACCGACGCCGTCGGGCCGATCGCGGGCATGCCGTCGGGGGTGAACACGAAGATGCCGTTCTCGGCCGCCAGGTAGTTCTTCTCGGCGGTCGCGGGCAGGAGCTCGTCGAACGCCTGCTTCGGCGACTTCTCGCGGTCGGCGTGGGTCGGCTGCTCCCAGTGTTCGGCCGTGAACCCGCGGACCGACGCCTGGCGTTCCTCGGTGTTCGTCCCCATGTCGTCGGGGTCGACCGAGAGCGTCTCGTGGTTGTACGACCCCAGCCCCAGCGAGTCGCCGTGGTTCCGGAAGTACAGCGAGTTGTCCTGGTCGCGGCCGACCGGCTGGGTCGGCCCCTGGCTCATGGCCTCCGCGATCTCCCGCTGGCCGGGGACGTCCAGCCCGTCGGTGTTGTCGCCGATCGACGACTCGACGTCCGCGAACTCCTCCATCGGCTCGGTCACCACGTACTGGTGTTCGACCGGCGCGATCGGGAGGTCGAGCCCCGCCATCTGCGCGGTCTGGTAGCCCCAGTTGTTGGTGGCCATCACGCACCGCTCGCACTCGATCGTGCCGCGGTCGGTCTCGACGGCGTTGACCCGGCCGCCCGCGACGTCGAGGTCGGTCACCTCGGTGTTGCCGTAGAAGTCGGCGCCGTCGGCGTTGGCGATGTACCACTGGAGCGCGCTGATACCGTCGACCCGCCCGTCGGAGGGGGAGTAGTAGCCGCCCAGGATCTCCGCTTCGTTCACCAGGGGGAGGTAGTCGGTGACCTCCGCCGGCGAGAGCAACTGCGGGTCCGGGAGGCCGTAGGACTCGGCCCACTCGACCCGGCGCCGGAGGAAGTCCATACGCTCCTCGCTGCGGGCGAGTTCGATCCCGCCGACCTCGTCGTAGACGCCGGCGTCCGACAGCAGCCGGCTGGTGTAGTACGCCGTTTTGGTCTGGATCTTCGAGGGGGAGGTCTGGAACATGATCCCCGGGGCGTGGACCGACGACCCGCCGGTGACGGGGAGCGGTCCCTGGTCGATCACGGTCACGTCCTCCGCGCCCAACTCGGAGAGGTGGTAGGCCACGCTGCAGCCCACGGCACCCGCCCCGATGACGACGGTTTCGGCCTGCGATGGGAGTTCGGATGTACTCATCGTTCTCGTTCGCCGGTGGTCCTGTCACGGGCATAAAGACAACGGTGAGCCCGCGGTTCGGCCGGGTAACCCGCGGATTTCCGGCGTCGGGTCCGCGGGCGCGAACCACAGCCTGACAGACCGGCGAGATGACGGGACCGCACGGGGGCCGACGAGTCCGGCGGGTCGCCGTCGATCGCAGCAAAAAACGCGGCGGGGGAATCCGGCGGACCGCCGCCGTCCTACGTCAGCGGCTCCTCGCGGACGGTCGCCTCGTAGCGGTCGCCCTCGTAGAGGATCTCGACGTCGGTGCCGGGGTCGGCGAACTCCGGCGGGAGGTAGGTGTACGCCACGCAGGCGCCCACCGAGTAGCCGTACTCCGCGCTGTGGACGTAGCCGATGGTGTCGTCGTCACCCGGCGCGAACACCGGCCGGTGCGGGAGGATGGTCTCGTCGGTATCGTCGAGAGTCAGACACGCGACCTCGTGCCTGGGCTCGCCGCCGTCGGCCGCCGCCGGCGCCTCCACGCCCGCGAGGGCGTCCTTCCCGATGAAGTCGGTGTCCAAGTCGACCGCCCACCCGAGGCCGGCCTCGGAGGGGGTGTGCTCGGTGTGGAGGTCCTCGCCCCACAGCCGGAACCCTTTCTCGATACGGAGCGCGTTCAGCGCGCCGTTGCCGTACGGCCGGAGGCCGTACTCCTCGCCGGCGTCGAGCAGGAGCTCCCAGAGCCGCTCGCCGTACTCGGAGGGGGTGTAGAGCTCCCACCCGAGCTCGCCGGCGTACGACACCCGAAGCGCCGTCACGGGCACGTTCTTCACGAAGAACTGCTGGCTGGTGAAGAACGGGAACGCGTCGTCCGAGAGGTCGACGTCGGTGACCTCCGAGAGGACCTTCCGGGCGTTTGGCCCGGTGCAGACCATCGCCGCCAGCGAGGAGGTCACGTCGTTGACCACGACGTCGTCGGGCGACTGCTCGCGGACCCACGCGACGTGGTTGTTTCCGACCTCCCGGCCCGTGGTCAACAGCAGGTACCGGTTCTCGTCGGTCCGGGTGACGGTGATGTCCGCGCGGACGCCGCCGGCCTCGTTACACATCAGCGTGTACTTGACCTCGCCGACGTCGAGGTCCATGTCGTTCGTACAGAGGTACTGGACGAACTCCCCGGCGTCGGCGCCGACGACCTCCATCTTGTTGAACGAGGTCATGTCGTGGAGCCCGGCGTTCTCGCGGACGTTCAGCGCCTCCGCGCCCTCGATGGGCGACCAGTACGTGCCGGTCCACTCGTCGCGGTCCGGGATCCGGTCGCCGTACTCAGCGAGCAGGTCGGCGTTCGACTCGAACCACTGGGGCTCCTCCCACCCGGCTTCGGCCCACAGCTCCGCGTCGAGCTCCTTGTGGGAGTGGTACATCGGGGTCCGGCGGATGTCACGCTGGGTCTCCGTCCACACCCACTTGGGGTGCATGATGTTGTAGACGATCCGGTACTCCTCGGCGCCGATGTCGCGGGCGAAGTCCCAACTGCCCTCGTGTTCGTCGAACCGGTTGACGTCGCAGTGCGCCAGGTCCATCGGCTCGCCGTCGAGCTTCGGGACGCCGTTCTCCATCCACTGCGCGAGCGCTCGGGCCGCGCCGCCGGCGTGGGTGACCCAGGTGGCGAGGGCGGTCCACAGCCCGTCGTACTCCTGGACCGGGCCGAGCACCGGAAGCCCGTTGGGCGACTCCGCGAACATCCCGTTGTACTTGAACTCCAGCTCCTGCCCCTCGGTCGCCGGCAGCAGCTCGTCGCTGGCCTGCCGCGGCGCCTTGTCCGGGCGGTCGGGGTGGGTGGCGTTGTCCATGTGGTAGTCGGTGAACTCGTGGACCGACCCCTGCTCGCCGTCGGGGTCGTTGCCGCCGAGCTCCTGGGGGTCCGGGACGATGGGGTCGTGGTTGTACGATCCGATCCCGTAGGCGTCGCCGTGGGTCCGGAAGTACATCGCGTTGTCCTGGTCCCGGAGGATCGGGCGGTCCGGCCCCACGAGGAGGCGCGTTGCCTTCTCGCCGGAGACGTTCTCGTAGTTCTCGAACAGCGGGTGGTCGGTGACGTCGACCGCGGCGTCGGCGAGTTCGTCGAGCGACTCCGTCATCGTGTACTGGTGTTCGACCGGCGTCACCGGGAGGTGAACGCCGAGCCGCTCGCCCAGCTGGCGGGCCCAGATGTTGGTCGCGAGCACCACCTCGTCGGCCTCGACGGTGCCGTTCTCGGTGACGACCGCACTGATCTCGCCGTTCTCGACCTCGACGTCCTCGGTCCGGGTGTGGGGGACGAACTCCGCGCCCCCTTCCATCGCCTCGCGGGCGAGGGCGTCACACGCCACGACCCCGGAGACCTGGCCGTCGGAGGGGGAGTAGTAGCCGCCCATGATCTCGTCGGCGTCGACGAGCGGGAGGTGTTCGGTGACCTCCTCCGGCGAGAGGATCTGTGGGTCGTCGATCCCCCACGCCTTGGCGTGTTCGACGCGGCGCTGGAGGAAGTCCATGCGCTCCTCGCTGCGGGCGACCTCGATCCCGCCGACCTCGTTGTACGCCTGCTGGCCGTCGGCGCCCTCCAAGTCGGAGTAGACCCGGCGGCTGTAGTCGGCGAACTGCGAGAGCTCCTTCGGCTCGGCGGTCTGGAACATGATGCCCGGCGCGTGCGTCGAGGAGCCGCCGGTCGTCGGCATCGGTCCCTGGTCGACCACCACGACGTCGTCGCGGCCGAGCTGCGTGAGCTGGTAAGCGAGGTTACACCCCACGATCCCGGCACCGACGATCACGGTGCCGGCCTGTTCGGGTACGCTGTCTGTGGTCTCCATACTCTGCCCGTACATAACGAACGGGTCCACAAATAGGTGCCGTCCGAGCCGGGCGGAACACCCCGGAGAGCGCCCCTACCGACCCGAGGGGCGGGATCCGGCCGGAGCGGGTGTACTGCTACGGGTATTTATCTTGCGGTGGCGGGGGCACGGTCGGCTCGCCCGGCAGGCGCGGAGCGGCGCGACGCCGGTGATCGAACGGGGCGCGCCGAGACCGGGTCGGGCGCGACGGACCCGAAATATAATCACAATTACGTGTTGAGGTTCAGTCGACCCGCGGAGCCGGGTCACGGTCGCGGATCGCGTCGAGAAGATCACACAGCGCGTCGGCCGACCGGTCCAGCAGCTCCGCGCCGAGCTCCGCGCTCGACTCGCCGGGGTCGCCGACGGCGCCGTTGTCGGTGAACTCGTGGGAGTCGACCGCGAGGTTCACGCGGCCCTGCCACTCCCCCCAGCCGTCGGCGCCGTCGGCCGCGGCGGCCGCAAAGCGGTCCTCGTGGACCGTCTCGGGGTCGGTGTGACGCAGCATCGAGGTTTCGAGCGGGCCGGCGTGGCCCATGTCAGAGGCGTGCTCGCCCACCTCGTCGAACCACGTGAACGGGACGGCGTAGGCGTCGTCGTGCCGGACGATCCCGGCGGTGACCTCCTGCAGCGCCGCGACGTTGCCGCCGTGGCCGTTGACCACGACGACCCGGTTCCACCCGTGAGACGCGAGGCTCCCGACCACGTCGCGGACGTAGTCGCGGAACGTCGACTCCGAGGTCCAGAGCGTGCCCGCGAACCGCCGGTGTTCCTCCGCGATCCCCACCGGGATCGCGGGGGCGACCACCACCGGGTCGGGGTACCGGTCGGCGCCCGCCTCGGCCACCGCCTCGGCGGTGAGCACGTCGGTTCCGAGCGGGGCGTGTGGGCCGTGCTGTTCGGTGCTGCCGACCGGGAGCACGGCGAGATGCGTGTCGGCGCCGTCGGCGTCGGTCCAGGTCTCGCGCGTCAGGTCCATGTCCCGACGTCGCCCAGGAGTCGAATAAAGACCACGGGGTCGGCCGGCGACCCCGCGAGACCCGGGCGCCAGGGAGTTTTTACCCCGGGCAGTCCCCAACGCGGTATGGACCACGACCCCGTTACGCACGACGCGACGGACCGGGAGCTCGGCCGGTTTCCGTCCGGTCGCGACGTCTCCGTGACGGTTCACAGATACGAGGGCGGCCCCGGGCCGACGGCGTTCGTGCAGGCGGCCCAGCACGGCATCGAACTCAACGGCCCGGCGGCGCTCCGCCGGCTCCACGCCCGCCTGGTCGACGCCGAGATCGCGGGAACCGTGATCGCGGTTCCGGTCGCGAACCCGATCGCGTTCGACAACCGGTCGTACCTGACGCCGGAGTCCTACGACGCGTTCAACTCGAACTTCAACCGGATCTGGCCGGGCGACGAGGACGGGAGCTTCCAGGAGCGGCTGGCGGCGAACCTCTGGCCGCTGGTGGAGACCGCCGACGCCGCGGTCGACCTCCACACCGGGATGCCGGAGATGCTGGAGCACGTCCGGTTCGGCGCCGACGACGACGGCGCCCGGGCGCTCGCGGAGGCGTTCGGGACCGAGTGCCTGCTCGCGGACACCGACGTCGACGCCGGGGGCGGCGACGACTTCGCCGGGAAGTTCCGGGTGGCGGCCGCGGCGGCGGGGGTGCCGGCGATCACCGCGGAGCTGTCGAACAGCCGGACGGTCCAGCGCCCCGCGGTCGAGGCCGGCGTCGAGGGGGTCTGGAACGTGCTTCGGGAACTCGGCGTCGTCGCGGAGCCGACCGCCCCGACGGCGGAACGGCGGCTGCTCCACGACGACGCCCCGCGGGTGATCGCCGGGGCGTCGGGGCTGTTCGAGCTCCGGGCGGATCTCGGTGTCGGCGACGAGGTCGCCGAGGGGGAGGCGCTCGGCGGCGTGTTCGACCCCTCGTCGTTCGAGCGGTTGGAGACGATCACCGCGAGCGCCGACGGGGTGATCTACTCGGCGGCCCGCGGCGGCGTCGTGGTGACCGGCGAGCGGGTCGCGAGCATCGCGACAGTGCCCTGACGCCGGTCGGCGCCGGGCTACGGTCGGGTCGACAGGTGGCCGTAGCGACACCCCAGCGGCCACAGCCCGGCGCCGGAACGGTGGCCGCCGGGATCGACAGGAACGGGTACAGGCGTGTCACCAGCGCGACCGTCGTCGCCGCGACGAACGCCGCGGTCACGTTCGTACTCGGGGATCCAATACGGGGAGCGGTCCGGTTTGTCCCTTCAGTCTCGGGCGCGGTGACCGGCTCCCTGGTGTCTCGTCCGATGCGCCGTGTGACGCGGCGACGCGGTGCCCGCCAACGGGCGCCGGGACGACCGCTTCCGACCGTCACTTGAAGACGTTCATCATTCCGCACACATGGTTAACCAATCACAATATGTTAGTCGATAACAGTGATATGGCGACGCAGACACGTTCCCCGTTCGAGACACTCGCACGCGTGATC
>CAZIQT010000076.1:0-11036 GCA_964541645.1 uncultured Halobellus sp.
CGGGCGGTGCCCTCCCGGGAGCTCGGCGACTTCCTCGACCGGCTGGCGTACTCGCTGAACGCGGGCCAGAGCCTCGACGACTTCCTGCTCGGCGAACAGCAGACCATGATCCAGAAGTACGTCACCGTCTACGAGAGCGCGCTCGGGAACCTCGACGTGATGAAGGACCTCTATCTGTCGATGATCCTGTCGATGACGTTCGCGATCATCAACGCGATCGTGCTCCCGATCCTGACCGGGACCGACGCCACGCTGACGATCGCGGCGGTCATCGTCCTGTTCGTCTTCGTCCAGCTCGGGTTCTACTTCGTCATCAGGACGATGTCGCCGTACGACCCGCTGTGGTACCAACAGGACGAGTACCGAACCAAGATGGAGCGTCAGATCGACATCGCGCTCTACGGCGCGGCGGGGCTCAGCCTGACGTTCATCGGGATCCTCGGGCTCGGGACCGCCGGGTGGACGCCGATCGGGCAGGCGGTCCGGAACGTCATGCTCGACCTCCCGGTGCCGGTGCTGATCGCCACGCCGATCACGCCGCTGGCGGTGCCGGGGCTGGTCGCACGCCACCACGAGAACGACATCAAGGAGCGCGACGAGGAGTATCCGGGGTTCATCCGCGCGCTCGGCGCCTCCGAGAGCGCGAAGCAGTCGACGACCCGGGCGGTGCTGGAATCGCTGCGCGAGAAGGACTTCGGCGTGCTCTCCCGGGAGATCGACCGGCTCTACGTCCGGTTGAACATGCGGGTCGCCCCCGACCGGTCGTGGTTCTTCTTCACCGCCGAGGCGAGTTCGTACCTCATCCAGAAGTTCTCGGAGATGTACCTCGTCGGCCGGCAGATGGGCGGCGAGCCCAAACAGCTCGGCGAGCTCATCTCGACGAACATGAACGAGGTGCTCAAGCTGCGGCGGCAGCGCGACCAGGCGACGGTGACGCTGATCGGCGTGCTCTACGGTATCACCGCCTCGGCGTCGTTCGCCTTTTTCATCGGGCTCGAGGTGGTGGAGATCCTCGCGACGTTCTCCACCGACCTCAACCTCGCGCAGTTCGAGTTCGGCCAGATCATCTACGCCGGCGTCTACAACATCCCGATGATCGAGTACCTGCTGTCGCTGATCATCCTGTTCAACGGCGTGCTCTCGGCGCTGATGATCCGC
Source organism: uncultured Halobellus sp. (assembly GCA_964541645.1). Classification (GTDB taxonomy): domain Archaea; phylum Halobacteriota; class Halobacteria; order Halobacteriales; family Haloferacaceae; genus Haloquadratum. The sequence goes on from CAZIQT010000076.1 coordinate 1,159, forward strand.
ATGGTCGACGGCGGCCACAAGGCCAACTCGTATCTCCACTTCGTGGTCCTGGTGTGGATCGGGTGCGGGGCCGCGGTCCTGACGTCGTCGCTCGCGGGAGGCCTGATCAACGTATGACGACGACCGACTCCGACGCCGGGCGGCGTCGTCACGCCGGCGACGACGGCACCGAGGGCAGTCGATCCGAACACGGCGACGTCGCCGAGGGGCGGTCGGATCTACTCGAGGCGTACCGCCAGCGCGACGCCCGCGACGGCGACGACGCCGGCAGGGGCGCGGACCGCGGCGACGACGCCGACGAGTCGATCGTGGTCGACTTCATCGCGAACTTCGTCGCCGGCGGGAACGCGGCGTTCGACCCGGTGAAGGGGCGGGTGCTGATGAGCGAGCGCCGGTTGGTGCTCGCGACGTCGAGCACCAAGACCACCGTCCCGATCGCGTCGATCTTCGACATCGCGGTCGGACAGGTCCCCCCCGAGGTCGAGGAGTTCTTCGATTACACGGTCATGGTCGGATACGTCGAGAACGACCGCCGGAAGACCACCGTGATCGGCGGCGACCGCGAGACCATCGAGAAGTTCTCGCTGCTTCTGTTCCGGGCGGTTCTCAACGGGTCGGTCGCGCTGATCACCCACCCCGCGAAGGTCGGCGGGCGGGTGATGGACACCCCCGAGCGGAAGAGCGGGCTCCACCTCGACTACGAGTCGGTGTGGTTCAAGGGCGGCGACGTCGCCGCCGCGGAGGGCGGCCCCGTCTCGGTCGACCTCGCCTCGGTCGTCTTCTTCGAGGTGATCGAACGCGGCGGGGGCGGCTCCGACGGGACCCACCTGGTGTTGTCGGTCCAGCACGTCGACGACGGCCAGACGGTGACGAGCGAGATCACCATGGCGTCGCGCCGAAAGATGAACATCCTGGGGCGGTATCTCCGGCTCATCTACCACTGGATCGAAAGCGACGTCCGCGACATCGACGTCGAGGAGCACGAACTCGAAGTGCTGGTGGGGCTGTACTCCACCAACGAGGGGATCGACCTCGCGTCGCTGCTGGACGTCGACGAGGCCGAACTCGGCGTCCGGCTGGAGTCGCTCCACGAAGACGGGCTGATCACCGACGAGGAGCGCCCGGTCGAACTCACCCCGCAGGGCCGGTTCATCGTGAACGAGGAGTTCGAGGACATCAACGTGTGAGACGGGAGCCCTACGACCCGCAGGAGAGGCGGCCCCGGCCGGGCGGAACGACACGGTAAAGTGCGCCCGACCGCGACTCACGCGAAGAGATGGTAGATCCGACCTCGGACCTCGGGGAGGACGTCGACGAGGACGACGCCCCCGAGTGTGCGACCTGCGGCACGAAGATCGTCCAGTCACCCACACACCGCGTCGTCACCCGGGTCAAGGACGGCCGCGCTCGCCACCGCCACTTCTGCTCCGAGGAGTGTCTGACCGACGAATCCTGATCCCGGCGCCCGAGCCGACCCCGGGCTACCCGTCGTCGACCGACGACCAGAACCGTTCGACCCCGTAGCGCAGCATGTCCGGGCTGACCGGATCGAACGCCTCGCGTTCGGCGGGCGGGAGGTATCCGCGGACGCCGTCCCACGACTCGCGGGCGTATCTCGCGTCGACGAACGCGCGGATCCCGACCTCCGACGGGCCGCGGATGACACGCCCGATCGCCTGCCGGGCTTTCCGGACCGCGGGGACGGTGAGCGCGGTCTCGAACCCGCTGCGGCCGCCTCGGCCGTCGACGCCGAACCGTCGGTCGTACGCCGTCTTCACCGCCTTGGTCCGCGGGCTGGAGGTGTCGATGATCGGCACGCCGCAGACGACCGCGGCCGCGAGCCGGTCGCCGCGGTAGTCGACGCCCTCGGTGAGCGTGCCGCGGAGGCTGGTCACGAGCACCTTGTGGTCGCCGCCGAAGAACTCGGCTTTCAGCGCCTCGGTGGCGTCGTCGTCGGACGATTCGTCGAGCAGCACCGAACGGTCGAGCCGGTCGGTCAGCGCCTCGGCCATCCACGCCGCCTCGGCGTAGTTGGGCATTCCGACGAGCACGTTCCCGGGGGAGGCCGCGATCGCACAGACCGCGTCGACGTGGGCCCGGCGGGTTGGGTTCGACGCCCCCCGCGGCCCGCGGTTCTCGAAGGTGAACTTCGGGGCGTCGACCGCGAACGACGCCCGGTTGGCCGCGGGAAACGAGAGGCCGTAGGTCCGCTCCTCGACCGGCCGGCCGTCGGCCGCGAGCGCGTTGAGCCCGGTGACCGCACGGAAGACGTCCATCGGTTCGATCGTTGCCGACATCAACACGCCGCCGCCGAACGACCCGAGGGTGTCGGCGATCGCCTCGCCGGGTACGCAGTTGTGGAGCGCCAGTCGGGCGTTGTACGCCCGTCGCCACGACCCCGAGGGCTCGGTCTCGTCCCAGGTCCGTTCCAACTCGATCTCCCGGAAGAAGGCGGTGTGGTCGGCGCGAGCCCAGTTCGCGAGCGTTCGGCCGGCGGCCGGCGCGGCCCGGCGGACGTCGTCGCCCTCGGCCTCGTTCAGGATCCGCGCGACCACCGCGCCGACCGCCTCCGCCCGGAGCCACGCCCCCTCGCCGTGGCCGGCGTCGTCGGCCCACGCGGTCAGGTCGTCGCGGCCGGGATCCTCGGGGTCCCGCAGCGGGAGTTCGTCGTCGTCGAGGTCGCGGGGAGCAGCACGCCAATCCGGTACGGTGCGGTCGAGGTGAGCGCGGACGCGACGGTCGAGCTCCGACCGGAGGTCGGCGACGAACTCCCGGGTCTTCTTGAGTTCCCGGAGGGTCACGTCGGCGTCGGAAAGCTCTCCCCGCACCAGGTCGGCGTCGGCGGAGCCGGCGTCGCCGCCGGCGGACTCCCGGCCCGCGTCGTCGAACGCCACGGGCTGGATCACGCGGGTGAGCTCCTGTTCGGCGTCCCGAAGGGTCGCGTCGCCGACGCCGTCGCTGACGAGGTCGCGGACCCGCGGTTCGAGCATGTGCGCCTCGTCGCAGACCACGAACGTGGAGTCGTCGACGACCGCACCCGTGAACGACCCCACGGTCTGCGGGTCGAACGCGTGGTAGTAGTTCCCCAACACGACCTCGACGTGCGGGAGGAGCGCCCCCATCACCGAGTGCGGGCAGGTGCCGTGGCTCGCGCTCAGCCCGACCAACTCCTCGGTGTCGACGTGACCCCGCTCCGTGACGTCGAACGGCACCGCCTCGATCGGGTCGCCGTCCTCGGGGGCGTCCTCCAGAAACGTGGCGTAGAACGGGCAGTACTCCACGTCGTCGAACTCGGCGGTTCCCGGGAGGTACGGCGTCGGCTCGCCCGCGGTTTCGAGGTAGTCGGGGCCGTCGTCCGACCCCGAATCGAGCAGCCCCGTCTGGGTCTCCCGCGCCGCCGACGCCAGGCCGCCGGCGGTGGCGTCGCCGCCGTTGCCGATCAGGTTCCGGGTTCGCTCCCGGAGCCCCTCACACCGGTCGTACACCGTTCGGTCGTCGATTCCGGCGATCCCCTCGCGGCTGTAGGGGCAGACGTCCGCCTTCCCCACCAGGGTCAGCCCCGACACCGGCGACCACCCCTCGGGGAGGCCGTCGTTGATCGCCCGGAGGTCCTCCTCGAACTGCCGGAGCTGTTGTTTGACGCTCGTCAGTACCACCACCCGCTCGTAGTCGGAGTCGGGGTCGCGCACGCGGTCGATCCCCGCGGTGAGCGCGAGCATCGTCTTCCCGGTGCCGCAGGCGCCCTCGACAACCAGAAAGCCGCCGTCGTCGGCGGCGTCGATCGCGGCGTCGATGCCGTCGGCCTGTTCGGGGTACGGCTCGTCGTGGCCGAAGACCGACTCCCAAGTCACGTCACCGGATCGGCCCGCCGTGTGCATATCGGTGTCGGTGCTGGCCCCGGCTTCGGGCAAAAAGCTGTGGGGCCCCGACCGCGCCGCTACTCCACCGCCTGGAGCCGCTCGGAGCCCTCGCCGACGCAGACGACGAGCGAGTCCTCGGTGGTACCGTACACCTTCATCTCCCGGCCTTTCACCGAGTACCGGGTCCCGACGACACGGACCAGCCCCACCTCGCGGAGGCTGCCGAGGTGGTGTCTGACGTTCTGCAACGAGGTGTCGACCGCCTCGGCGAGTTCGGAGGCGGTCGCGGGGTCGCGCTGGAGCGCGGCGAGGGTCGCACGGGTCGTGTCCGTGCTGAGACAGTCGATGAGCCGCGCGGCCTCGTCGTCGTCAAGCGGCAGGACGCGGAGGTCGCCGCCGTCCTCGTCGGCGGGACTGGGATCGGTCTCCGACGGCAGCAGACTCGACATACACCCACGTACCGCCGTCGCTATCCTAAACCTTTCGTATTTTTAACACAACGTCAGTCACGTGTGATCGGGCCGATCACACCGTCTGAGTCGTCTCGGACGGCGTGAACGTCTGGTTCGGGGATCGCCGGGATACGTACGTCTATATATCTCTCACGTAACTGAGGTGTCCACGACCGGGTGATCCACGGCTTTTAGGCCGGGTAACCCCATCCTCCGGTCATGATAACGAGCGATCGGATGGCCGCGGTGGACCGCAACGCCGCGGCGCTCGGGGTCCCGCGGAAGCAGCTGATGGAGTCCGGCGGCAACGCCGTCGCCCGGGCGGTGCGCCGGGTCGCCGCCCCGGGGTCGAACATTGCGGTGGTCGCCGGCCGCGGCAACAACGGCGGCGACGGGCTGGTCGCGGCCCGGTTCCTCGGCGGCCACGACGTGACCGTTCACCTGCTGGGCCGCCCGGGGACGATTCGGACGCGGATCGCCCGGGAGAACTGGGACGCGCTCCGGGCGGCCGAGTACGACGCGCGGACGGTCGCCGACGCGGCCGCCCTCGACCTCGGCGACCCGGACGTCGTGGTCGACGCGATGCTCGGAACCGGGGTCACCGGCGACCTCCGCGAGCCCGAGGCGACCGCGGCCCGCCGGATCAACGACGCCGACGCCACGGTGGTGTCGGTGGACGTCCCCTCGGGCGTCGACGCCGATTCCGGGGCGGCCGCGTCGACAGCGGTCGATGCGGACCACGTGGTCACGTTCCACGACCGGAAACCCGGGCTCGACCGCGTCGACGCCGCGGTGACGGTCGCCGACATCGGGATCCCCGCCGCCGCCGAGCGGTTCGTCGGCCCCGGCGACCTGCTCGGACTCGACCGCGACCCCGACAGCCACAAGGGCGACGCCGGGGCGGTGCTCGTGGTGGGCGGCGGCCCGTACGCCGGCGCGCCCGCGCTCGCCGGCCAGGCCGCGCTCCGGGCGGGCGCGGACCTGGTTCGGGTCGCCTGCCCCGCGTCGGTCGCCGGCGCGGTCCAGGGGTACACCGAGAACCTGATCCTCCGGCCGTACGACGGCGAGCGGCTCACCCCCGGTCGGGTCGAGTCGGTGCTCGACGCGGCCGCCGACCACGACGCCGTGGTGGTCGGGCCGGGGCTGGGCGACCACCCCGAGACGGCGGCGGCGGTCCGGGAACTGCTCTCGGCGTACGACGGGGTCGCGGTCGTCGACGCCGACGCCCTCGCGACCGTCCCCGACGTCGACACCGACGCCACGCTCGTGTGTACGCCCCATCAGGGCGAACTCCGCGGGATGGGCGGGGAGACCGCCGACGACTGGCGGACCCGCGCCGACCTGGTGGGGGAGTTCGCGGCCGACCTCGGCCACCTCCTCCTGGTGAAGGGCCCCTACGATGTGGTCTCCGACGGCGAGACGACCCGCGTGAACCGAACGGGGAACCCGGCCATGACCGTCGGCGGCACCGGCGACGTGCTCGCCGGCGCGACCGGCGCGCTGGCGTGTGTGCTGTCGCCCCTGCAGGCGGCGTCGGTCGCGGCGTACGCCACCGGGCGCGCGGGCGACGCCGCGGCGGCGGACCGCGACCGCGGCCTGTTGGCGACGGACCTGTTGGGTGAACTGCCCGCGGCGCTGCGGGACCGGGAGGGCGAGCGATGACGACCGACGGCGAGCCCCCGGCGGCGCCCGACGACGGCACTCACGGGGACGACGCCGACGCGACCGACGCGGAGCTGACCCACGTCGACGAGTCCGGCGACGCCCAGATGGTCGACGTCGGCGACAAACCCGACTCCCGCCGTCGGGCGGTCGCCCGCGGCACCATCCACCTCACGCCGTCGACGGTGGCGGCGATTCGGGCGGACGGCATCGACAAGGGCGACGTGCTCGCGACCGCACGGATCGGCGCGATCCAGGCGGTCAAACACACCTGGGAGACGATCCCAATGTGCCACGGGATCCCGATCACGAACGTCGACGCCGAGTTCGACGTCCGCGAGGACGCCGTCGTCCTCACCGTGACCGTCGAGACGACCGGGAAGACGGGCTGCGAGATGGAGGCGCTGGAGGGGGTCACGACCGGACTGAACGTCGTGTGGGATATGGTGAAGGCCGCCGAGAAGGACGCCGAGGGCCAGTACCCCGACACCCGGATCGCCGACGTCGGCGTGGTTCGGAAGGAGAAGCGTCGGGTCGACGGGTCGTAGCCGGACGGCCGGAACGGAGCGGCGTCCGTCGACGGTCAGTCGGCGGACTCGGTCTCGCCGGCGGGCGAGCGGACGTCGGCGGCCTTCGCCCGCGCGCGCTCGACGATGGCGGGCCGCGCCGCGAACTCCACGAGCACCTCCTCGCCGGTGTACTCCTCGCGTTCGACGTTGCCGTTGTCGTGGAGCCACGACACCAGGCTCATCGCGTCGTCGGCCAGCGGCAGCAACAGCCGCTCCTCCCGCCACGCCGGGAGTTCCGATTCGATCCGGTCGGTCAGCGCCCCCACGTTCTCGCCGGTCAGCCCCGAGACCGCGACCGGGGTGGGTGCCAGCGCGTCGAGCGCCGCCCGCTTCCGTTCGAGTTCGGCGTCGTCGACGGCGTCGATCTTGTTGAGCACCGTCACGATGGGCGCCTCGTTCCGCTCGTAGAGGGTGTCGTGGCAGGTCACCAGCTTGTCGCGCATCTCCTCGATCGGCTCGGCGGCGTCGACCACGAGCAACACCAGATCCGCGCGGTAGACCGAATCCAGCGTCGACTCGAAGGACTCCACCAGCCAGTGTGGGAGATCGGAGACGAACCCCACGGTGTCGGTCAGGAGGACGTCCCGCGTCCCGGTGTCGGCGCGGCGGGTGGTGGTCCCGAGCGTGGTGAACAGCCGGTCCTCGGATTCGGCGGTCGGGTCGAGATCGGGGTGGAGGTCGTCGTTCTCGCCGACGTCGAGATCGTCGGCCAGCCGGCGCATCAACGTCGACTTCCCGGCGTTGGTGTACCCCGCCAGCGCCACCAGGTCGAACCCCGACTCCCGGCGGCGTTCCCGGCGGGTCTCCTCCTTGTCGGCGATGTCGTCGAGCTCCTGTTTGATCCGGGAGATCTGGGCTTTGATGTCGCGCTCGCGGCTCTCGTCGTACTCGCCGAGCCCCATGAACCCCGGCCGCTCGTCGCGCTTCGCCAGCGACGCCTTCGCCTCCGCCCGCGGGAGCTCGTACCGCAACTCCGCGAGTTCGACCTGGAGTTGGGCCTTCCGGGTGTTGGCGCGCTGGCCGAAGATCTCCAGGATGAGGGTGAACCGGTCGATCACCTCGACGCCGGCCGGGAGCTTCCCGCCGATGTTGTACGTCTGGTACGGCCCCAGCCGGTTGTCCACCACGACCGCGGCGGCGCCGGTCTCGGCGACCACGCCCGCGAGTTCCTCCACTTTCCCCTCGCCGAAGTGGTAGGCGGCATCCTCCGTTCGGGACTGTGCGAGGGTCGCGACGACGTCGTAGCCCGCCGCGCGGGCCAGTTCCGTGATCTCGGACAGGTCGGCCTCGGCGCCGCTGTCGACCCGTTTGGCGACGACTACCGGAGTCGCGTCGCTCATCGGTGCCTCCCACCGGCGATCCGCGGGCGTTGTCCTAGCACTATCCACACGGTAGACCGCCGAGCCACTTGAACGCTACCCGAAACACGACGGCCGTGGAGCCCACCACGGTGCGTGCCGGCCGCCGCGAGCCGACCACGTACGGGAAACGCGCGAATTTTAATGCTTCCGACGGAAGCGACACGACGATGGGAGAACGACACCGACGGGTCGGGGACGTCGTCGACGACGTCCCGGTGGGACGGTTCCACTGGCTGGTGGTCGCGATCGTCGGTGGTACCTGGGCGGCGATGGCGGTATCCATCCTCGCCATCTCGTTTACGCTTCCGACGTTCATCGAACGCTGGGCGCTTTCGGGGTTCTCCGCCGGCGTCCTCGGGAGCGCGAGCCTGCTCGGGATGCTCGTCGGCAACACCGTCGGTGGGTGGTACGCCGATCGTGCCGGCCGCAAGCGGACGCTGGTGGGGTCCATCGTCACGTTCTCGACGTTCACCGCGATGACCGCGTTCGTCGGTGGCGTCCACTCCGCCGTCGCGATCCGGTTTCTCACGGGGATCGGCCTCGGCGGGGCGCTCGTGTCCGGGACGTCCTACCTCGCCGAGGTCGTTCCCGCGCGGGTTCGCGGGCGGTACGTCGCGTTTCTGGAGGCGGGATACTCGGTCGGTGCCGTGGTACTCGTGATCGTCGCCTGGGTCGTGTTGTCGGTGCTCGGCAGTCCCGACGGAACGGTCGCCGACGTGGCGGCTTGGCGCGTGTTTTTCGCGGTCGGCATCGCACCGATCGGACTCGCGGTGGCGGTCGCTCGGTTGCTCCCGCCATCGCCGCACTTTCTCGCCCGGCAGGGACGGACGGCGGCGGCGACGGACGCGCTCGAGACGATCGCCGCGCGGACCGGCGGTGACCCGTCGGCCGTCACGGGGCCGTGGCGGGTCGCCGACGGCGACGACACCGGATACCGGCGGCTCTTCGGACCGGAGTTGCTCGGGACCACGGTGCTAGTCGCGGGCCTGTGGGCCGTGATCAATCTTACATTCTACGGCGTCTTCACCTGGCTGCCCGACACGGTGGCGGCCGCGGGCTACGCCGAGAACCTGTATCGCTTCCTGTTCGTGGTCACGGTCTTCCAGTTCGTCGGACAGGTTACTGCCGCCGTGCTCATCGAGGTCGTCGGCCGCAAGTGGACGCTCGGCGGGTTCACGAGCCTCGGCGGCGTCGGCGTCCTCCTGTTCGCGGGAGCGGTTCCCGGTGCGGGCATCGACCTCGGCGCGTCGCGGACAGCGGTGTTCCTACTCGGACTGTTCGTGACGGGGTTCGCCGTGCTGGGCGCCTGGGCGGTGCTGTACGCCTACACCTCGGAGGTCTTTCCGACGGCGGTCCGGTCGACCGGCCTGGGGCTCACGGGGTCCGTCGGGAAGGTCGCAGCGGTCGCAGGCCCCGTGTTCTTCGGCACGCTCACTCGGTTCGGCTACCTCGTCGCGCTCGCGCCGGTGGCCGCGGCGCTGGTACTCGCCGGGATCGCACTGCTCGTTTTCGGCACCGAGACGAGAGGCGAGACCCTGCTGTGAGACCCCCCGGCCGGGCGGTCACTTCCCGATGAAGTCGGGGTCGAGCCGTCGGTCGTCGACCTCGCCGCGGAGGTGCTCGCGGAACGTCGCGACGTCGACGCCGCCGCGCTCGCGCTCCTTCCGGTCGCGCACCGAGATGGTGCCGGCTTCGGCCTCGTCGCCACCGACGACGATCATGTACGGCACCCGCTCCTCCTGTGCGTCCCGGATCTTCCGGTTGAGGGTCCACGACCGGTCCTCGACTTCGACGCGGAAGTCGTCGAGTTCGTTCTTCACGCGGTGGGCGTACCCCAGCTGGTCGTCGGAGATCGGCAGGATCCGGACCTGCTCGGGCGCGAGCCACGTGGGGAACTTCCCGTCGAAATGCTCGATCAACACCATGAAGAAGCGCTCGTAGGAGCCGTACAGCGCGCGGTGGATCATCACCGGC
>CAZIQT010000077.1:0-4234 GCA_964541645.1 uncultured Halobellus sp.
TCTCCATGGTCCCCAGCCGGTGGCCGGAGACGTTGACCACGTCGTCGACGCGCCCCAGGATGGTGATGTAGCCGTCGTCGTCGATCTTCGCGCCGTCCTCGGGGAAGTAGACCCACTCGTCGGCGTCGGAATCGGAGTAGGCGTCCCAGTACTCGTCGATGAACCGCTCGTCGTTCCGGTAGAGCGTGCGCAGCATTCCGGGCCACGGGCGGTTGACCGTGAGGTAGCCCGCCTGGCCCGCATCGACCGCGTCACCGTCGTCGTCGACGACGCGGGCGTCGATCCCGGGCAGCGGCGGGCCAGCCGACCCGGGTTTCATCGTGCCGATCCCCGGGAGCGTCGACACCATCATCCCGCCGGTCTCGGTCTGCCACCAGGTGTCGACGATCGGGCACTCCTCGCCGCCGATGTGCTTGTAGTACCACTTCCACGCCCGGGGGTTGATCGGCTCGCCGACCGTCCCCAGAAGCCGGAGCGTCGAGAGGTCGTAGGCGTCGGGGTACTCCGGGCCCCACTTCATGAACGCCCGAACCGCGGTCGGGGCGGTGTAGAACACGTCGACGGCGTACTTCTCGATCAGCTCCCACAGCCGGCCACGGTCGGGGTAGTCGGGCGTGCCCTCGTACATCACCGTCGTCGTCCCGAGCGACAGCGGGCCGTAGACGATGTAGGAGTGACCGGTGATCCACCCGATGTCGGCCGAACACCAGTAGGTGTCCTCGGGTTCGAGATCCAACACGGCGTGGGAGGTCCAGGTGGTGTACGCCAGGTAACCGCCAGTGGTGTGTTTCACCCCCTTCGGCTTCCCGGTGGTGCCCGAGGTGTACATCAGAAAGAGCATGTCCTCGGCGTTCCGCTCGACGGGGTCGACCCGGTCGCCCCGGTGGTTGGCCATCAGGTCGTCCCAGTCGTGTTGGTTCCCCTTCAGGTCGTGGCCGAACCCGTCGTCGCCGAGCCGGTCGACGACGACGGTGGCGTCGACGCCGTGGTCGACGTTCGACAGCCCCTCGTTGGCCTTCGCCTGGTGGTCAAGCGGGTCGCCGCGGCGGTAGTAGCCGTCGCAGGTCACGAGGTACCGCGACTCCGCGGCGTTCATCCGGGTCGCGAGCGCCTCCGCTGAGAAGCCCGCGAAGACGACCGAGTGCGGCGCGCCGATCCGAGCACACGCGAGCATCGCGATCGGGAGCTCCGGTACCATCGGCATGTACAGCGTGACGACGTCGTCCTCCTCGACGCCGAGGTCGCGGAGCGTGGCGGCGAACTCGTTGACCTCGCGGTAGAGGTCCTGGTAGGTGTAAGTTCGGGTGGTCCCGTGTTCGCCCTCCCACTTGATCGCGACGCGGTTCTTGTCGCCGGTCTCGACGTGGCGATCGATGCAGTTGTACGACGCGTTCAGCGTCCCGTCGGCGAACCACTCGTAGAACGGCTCCTCGGAGTCGTCGAGCACCTCGGAGTACTCCTCGTCCCAGTCCAGCAGGTCGGCGGCGCGGGTCCAACACTCCGGCCACTCGGACTCGAACTCCTCGTAGATCGATTCGTCGGAGACGTTCGCCTGCTCGACGAAGTCGTCGCTCGGCTCGAACGCTTCCTGCTCGGCCAGCCGCGCTTCGAGTTGTCCGTCACCGCTCTCGTCCGTCATATACGTTAACGATATTCGAGTACCGGGTCATAAATCATGGCGGTGGTGCCCGGCGCCGCGCAATCGCCCCGGCGGCCTCACCCGAAGTTCTCGACCTTCGCGGCGTCGGGGTCGACCCCCGCGGCGTCGAGGGCGGCGGCGGCGGCGTCGACGAACGCCTCGAAGCCGTAGACGAACACCTGCTCGCCCGCCGCGCCGGAGACCGCCGCGGCGACGTGGTCGTCGAGGTCGCCGTCGGTCACGACGACGTCCGCCCCCGCCTCCCGCAGCGCGTCGAGCCGCTCGCTGTGAGCGGGCGCGTCGGCGTGGTAGACCACCGCGACCTCGTTGCCGTCGGCGATCGCCGCCTCGCCGATCCCGACTGCGGGGCCGACGCCCGGGCCGCCGGCGAGCACGACCACCTTGGACTCGCCCTCGTAGAAGCTCCGGCCGAACGGCCCGGCGACGTCGACCGGGTCGCCCGGGTCGAGCGCCCGGAGGAACTCGGTGAACGGCCCGGCCTCCTCGGGGTCGATCCCGACGGTGATCTCGAAGGTGTCGGCGATCCCCGGCGAGGAGAGGGTGTAGAACCGCGCGTACTCCTCGCCGTCGACGGTACCCGTGAGCTTCAGGAACTGTCCCGGTTCGGCGTCGAGTCCCGCCGGCGCGTCGAACTCGATCGCGATCGTTCGCGGTCCGACGTCCCGGACGGCCGTGACGGCGACTGTGGCATCCATACCCGTGTTTGGGATCGCGGCGAAAAGGGCCTTGCCTTCCACGGCCCCGCGCCGGCTACTCCGCGGCAGCCGCGCCGATCTCGCCGGTGCGGTTGGCGGCGTACCCCAGGAGGGCGTCGTGGCCGTCCGCCGACAACAGCACCGGCCAGAACTCCGACTCCGCCACCAGCTCCTCGCCGGTTCCGGTCGTGGCGTAGGCGGTCCCCGGCGGGACGCGCTCGAAGTTCCCGGCGTGGACCCGGTAGGTCGTCCCCGGCGCCTTCTCGATCGTCCGGCGGACGTGGTAGTGGGCGGTGTCGGTGGGCTCCGCCGCCCCCGGGAGCACGTCCGTCACCCGGAGGTACGCGAGCAGGCAGTCGTACGCGTTGTCGGCCGCGGCGTCGGAGCCCTGGTAGCCCGCCTCGACGTTCACGAACCCCGGGAGGTTCACGCTCCGCCCCGACGCGGTCCCGGTGAAGTCCGCGGCGTGGGAGAGCGGCAGCGCGCGCATGAGCTCGGCTTTCGCCGGGGTGAGATCCGCGAGCGTCCCGAACGGCCGGTCGAACGAGACCGTGGCGTGAAACCCCAGGGTGGTGCAGTCGCGGAGCTCCGCCAGGAGGCGGTGCGCGAGGCGCTCCTCGTGGGTGTCGCTCTCCGGGTCGCCGGGGAACAGCCGGTTGAGATCCCCCTCGACGTACCGGGTGCCCGCCTCCAGGGCGCGCTCGTTCGCGACGATCAGCTTCACCGGACGCCGGACGTCGTCGACCGGCCCCTCGGAGAGGAACCGCTCGATCGCCCGGACGCCGCAGGGTTCGTCGCCGTGGACGCCGCCGACCGCCGCGACCGCTGGCTCCGCGTCGGTGCCGTCGGGGGCGATCGTCTCGACTCGCATACCGCGGCGTGGGGGCTCGATCCACTAAACCCTCCCCGATCGCGACGGGCCGCGGCGGCGTCGGCGCCGACGTGATTTATGCCCCGGCGCGTCCAACTCGGGGTCGATGTCGCCACGCGTCACGCCGCTGTGTTGCGGGTCGATCGCGATGGACGCCGCGGTCGATTTGGTCGGCGAGCCCGGCCGGATCGAGGCGCCGTCGACGGTGTTTCTGATCGAGGCCGCCGAGACGATCCTGGTGGACACCGGGTTCGGCGACCCCGGGCGGACGACCGACGCCCACCCCGGCTTCGAGTGTCACCGGACGCCGGACCAGCGGCTCCGGCGCGTGCTCGACGCCGAGGGGTACGCCCCGGCCGACGTCGACACCGTCGTGTTCACGCACCTGGATTGGGACCACTGTCACAACCTCGATGCGTTCGGGGCGTCGACGGAGTTCGTGGTCCAGCGCGCGGAGCTGTCGTACGCGGCCGACCCGTACCCGCCGCACGAGGTGCGGTACGAGGCCGGATCCGGGACCCGGCGCCCGCCGTGGCGCGACCGCGACCTCACGCCGATCACGGGCGAGACGGAGGTGTGTCCCGGCGTGGAGGCGTTTCCGACCCCGGGACACACCGTCGGCCACCAGTCGGTCGCCGTCGAGACCGACTCCGGCACGACCGTGATCGCCGCGGACGCCGTGCCGACCTTCGAGAACGTCGACCGCGACGCCGGGGTGCCGCGGCGGCTCGGCGGCGCGGTGGACCAAATCGCGTGGTGGGAGTCGGCGGCCGCGGTGCTCGACCGCGGGGGAACGATCCTGCCGGGCCACGACTGGGCGATCCTCGACGCCGAGCCGGTCGGGTTGGTGTCGTGAGCGGCCGGTCGTCACTCGGGGGAAGCGCCGCGCCGCCGGTCGGCGGCGTCCACGGCGACCACCCCTGCGGCGTCAGTACCGGTCGGGACGGACGTGGTCGAGCGTCCGGAGCCCCGCCCGGGTGTCGGCCAGGTAGTCGAGGTCGATCGTCG
>CAZIQT010000077.1:4334-10936 GCA_964541645.1 uncultured Halobellus sp.
CGCACCCTGGGCGGCCAGCGCCCGGTAGAGCCGCGGGAACCGGAGGTCGTAGCAGATGCTCAGCCCGAACGTCGCGAGGTCGGTGTCGACGGTCGTGAGCCCCTCGCCCGGGGCGACGTGGTCGGATTCGGCGTGTTCGACGCCGCCGTCGATGTCGAAGAGGTGGATCTTCCGGTAGGTGTCGAGGAGGCCGCCGTCGGGTCCGATCAGCGCCGAGGTGTTGTACACGCGGCCGTCGTCGGGGCCCGGCTCGAAGGCGCTGCCCGTGTGGACGTAGAGGCCGTGGTCGCGGGCCGCGTCCGCAAGCCGCTCGGTCGTCGGCCCGGGAACCGGCTCGGCGACGTCGGCGTAGCGGTCCGCCTCGCCCACGTACGTGGCCATCTCGGGGAACGCCACCAGATCCGCCCCCGCGGCCGCCGCCCGGTCGACGAACGACACCATCCGTCGCACGTTCCGCTTCACGTCGGCCGTCGAGTCGAGTTGCACGACCGAAACCGAGAATCGAGTCATACCGACGCGTTCGCGCGACGGCGGCTAAACGTTGTCCACGCCGTCGCCGACGGTCGTGACGGCGCCGCAGTCGACGGGTCGCGTCACCGACGCCGACCGAATTTGCCGGTACGCCCCCGTTGATTTGGCCGACGCCACAGATTCGGGCCATGACCGACGCAGACGACGTGCTTCACCGCGTCGACGCCAACGACGTCGAACTGATCAGGCTGCTGTTCGTGAACAACAGCGGGGTCCCCCGCGGCCGGGTGGTCGACGCCGAGTCGCTGCCGGACGTCCTCGAGGAGGGGACGAACGTGACGCGCGCGATGCAGTCGTTCAACGCCCTGGACGCCCTCGCTCCCGACGGTCGGTACGGCCCCGCCGGTGAGGTCCGGGTGGTCCCCGATCCGGCGACGTACACCGAACTCCCGTACGCCGACCGGGCGGCGGTGATGCTCGCGGACCTCCGCGAACTCGACGGCGAGCCGTGGGCGGCCGGGCCGCGCGCCCAACTCCGGGAGTACCTCGACGGCGTCGGCGCCGAGGGGTACGTCCCGCGGCTCTCCTTCGAGAGCGAGTTCTACTACACCCGTGAGACCGACGACGGGGGGACAGAACCGTTCGACGACTCCGCGTGTTTCGCGAGCGACGGGATGCGGAGCGCACACGACCTCGTGCTCGACTCCGTCGACGCGCTGAAAGCCCAGGGCATGGGGCTGTCGGCGTACTACCCCGAGTACGGCCCGGGCCAACAGGAACTGGTCGTCGATCACGACGATGGCGTGGCGGCGTCTGACGCCCAGATCCTGTTCAAGGAGACGATCAACGCGGTCGCCGAGGCCCACGGCGTCGGCGCGTCGTTCCGACCCACACCGTTCGACGGCCTGCCCGGCAACGGGTGTCACGTCCACCTGTCGCTGTGGCGCGACGGCGACAACGTCCTGTACGATCCCGACGCCGACGGCCGGTATCCGCTGGGCGACACCGGCCGTCACTTCGTCGGCGGGCTGCTCGACCACGCCCCGGCGCTGGTGGCGCTGACGGCACCGACCGTCGAGTCATACGATCGGCTGGCGCCGGGGATGTGGGCGTCGGCGTACACCTGCTGGGGGCACGACAACCGCGAGGCGATGGTGCGGATCCCTTCGGTCGACGCCGGCGATCCAGAAGCGACGACGCGGGTGGAGTTCAAGCCCGCCGACAACACCGCGAACCCGTATCTCGCCCAGCTCGGGCTGGTGGCCGCCGGGCTCGACGGGATCGACCGGGAGCTCGACCCCGGGGAGCCGCTGAACCGGGATCCAACCGGCGTCGACGACGACGACCTCCGGGCGCGGGGGATCGAGCGGCTCCCGGAGTCGCTGCCGGAGGCCCTCGACGCGCTCGAAGCCGACAACGCCCTCGCGTCGGCGCTGGGGGAGCCGCTCCACGGGTCGTTCCTCGAAGTCAAGCGCAGCGAGTGGGCGCAGTCGACCGAGGACGGCGAGGTCGAGTCCGACTACCTCGACCGGGGGTTCTGATACTGTTGGCTATGACTCCGTGAAGATTTTCGACACGCTAAGGTGTGGAAATCCGTCACGTGACTATAGCCGACAGTATGAGCCGGACGGGACGCCCCGCCGGGAGCCGGTCACCCGTTCGGACTGTCCCCACAAACTAAATTTATTCTGCCCGAAATTTCATAAATTTCTATTATTGGCCCGTTAATCGGGGCTTTTGATCCACGTTCGTACATTACCGACCGGGCTCCGGAGGCGAATTTTGCCGCCCGGTTCCGAAGCCTTTTCTTCGGTCCACGGGTATTGGTAGGCCATATGCCCGCGGACTTCAACTGGGCCATCGGCGGGGAAGCCGGCGATGGCATCGATTCGACGGGGAAGATCTTCGCCCAGGCCCTCTCCCGGGCGGGGCGGCACGTGTTCACGTCGAAGGACTTCGCGTCCCGGATCCGCGGCGGCTACACCGCGTACAAGATCCGGACGTCGGTCGACCCCGTTCGGAGCGTGGTGGACTCCCTCGACGTGCTCATCGCGCTCACCCCGCGGACCATCGAGGAGAACCGCGAGGAGCTCCACGAGGGGTCGGTGATCGTCTACGACGGCGAGCGCACCACGATGGCCAACGTCGAAATCCCCGACGGGATGGTCGGGCTCGACGTCCCGTTGAAGCGGCTGGCCGAGGAGGCCGGCGGCGCGATCATGCGAAACGTCGTCGCCCTCGGCGCCGCGTGTGCGGTCACGGGCTTCCCGATCGCGAACCTCGACAGCGCCCTGGAGAAGCGGTTCGCCTCGAAGGGGCAGGCGCTCGTCGACAACAACAAGGAGGCCGCCCGGAGCGGCCGGGACTACGTGGCCGAGGAGTACGACGTCGACCTCGGCTACGAGCTGGAGACGACCGATTCGGACTACGTCCTCCTCAACGGCGACGAGGCGATCGGCATGGGTGCGATCGCCGCGGGGTGTAAGTTCTACGCGGGCTACCCCATCACTCCCGCGACGGACGTGATGGAGTATCTGGTCGGCCGGATCGAGCGGTTCGGCGGGCACGTCGTCCAGGCGGAGGACGAACTCTCGGCGATCAACATCGCGCTCGGGGCGGCGCGGGCCGGCGCGCGGTCGATGACGGCCACCTCCGGCCCCGGGATCGACCTGATGGCGGAGACGTTCGGGCTAGTGGCCACGAGCGAGACGCCGCTCGTGATCGTCGACGTGATGCGGTCGGGCCCCTCCACGGGGATGCCGACCAAGCAGGAGCAGGGCGACCTGAACACGCTGCTGTACGGCGGCCACGGCGAGATCCCGCGGTTCGTGCTCGCCCCGACGACGATCTCGGAGTGCTTCTGGAAGACCGTCGAGGCGTTCAACCTCGCCGAAAAGTACCAGACGCCGGTGTACCTCACCGCGGACCTCTCGATGGCGGTGACCGAACAGACGTTCACCCCCGAGACGTTCGACATGGACGCGGTGGAGGTCGACCGCGGGAAGGTGGTCGACGAGGGGACCATCGAGGAGTGGCAGAACGAGAAGGGGCAGTTCGAACCCCACGCGATCACCGACGACGGGGTGTCGCCGCGGGCGTTCCCCGGCACCGTCGACGGCGCGCACATGTCCACGGGGCTGGAACACGACGAGCTCGGCCGCCGGACCGAGGACACGGGAATGCGCGTCGAACAGGTCGACAAGCGCACCCGGAAGGTCGAGACCGCCCGCCGGGAGGAGGAGTGGACGCCCCGGGAGTTCGGCGACCCCGACGCCGACACCCTGGTGATCTCGTGGGGCTCCAACGAGGGGCCGATGACCGAGGCGATCGAGCTGCTCGACGACGAGGGGGTCGATCTCCGGTTCCTGTCGGTGCCGTACATGTTCCCGCGGCCGGACCTCACCGACGCGGTCGAGGCCGCCGAGACGGTGGTGGTGGTGGAGTGTAACGCCACCGGCCAGTTCGCCGACGTGGTGGAACACGACACCCTCACGCGGGTGGATCGGATCAACAAGTACGACGGCGTGCGGTTCAATGCCGACGAACTCGCGGCGGAGATCGAGGCGACGGTTCAGGAGGTAGCCCAATGAGCTCAGACGTACGTTTCACCGACTTCAAATCGGACAAGCAGCCGACGTGGTGTCCCGGATGCGGCGACTTCGGGACGATGAACGGTATGATGAAAGCCCTCGCGAACACCGGCAACGATCCGGACAACACGTTCATCGTCGCCGGGATCGGGTGTTCCGGCAAGATCGGGACGTACATGCACTCCTACGCGCTCCACGGGGTCCACGGCCGGGCGCTGCCGGTCGGGACGGGCGTGAAGCTCGCGAACCCCGACCTGGAGGTGATGGTGGCCGGCGGCGACGGCGACGGCTACTCCATCGGCGTGGGCCACTTCATCCACGCGGTCCGCCGGAACGTGGACATGAGCTACATCGTGATGGACAACCGGATCTACGGGCTCACGAAGGGGCAGGCTTCGCCCACCTCCCGGGACGACTTCGAGACGTCGACGACGCCGGATGGGCCCAAGCAGCCGCCGGTGAACCCGCTCGCGCTCGCGCTGGCGTCGGGGGCGACGTTCATCGCCCAGTCGTTCTCCACGGACGCCCAGCGCCACGCCGAGATCGTCCAGGAGGCGATCGAACACGACGGGTTCGGGTTCGTGAACGTCTTCAGCCCGTGTGTCACGTTCAACGACGTCGACACCTACGACTACTTCCGCGACAGCCTGGTCGACCTCGCCGAGGAGGGACACGACCGGACCGACTACGACGCCGCGAAGTCGGCGATCCTCGACGTCGACAAGGAGTACCAGGGCGTGATCTGGCAGAACGAGTCGTCGGTGCCATACGGCGAGGAACACGGTCTCGACACGAACATGGCCGACGTCGACGACGGAGCGCCCGAGGGCGCGATGGATCTGGTGCGGGAGTTCTACTGAGCGCCGCCGCGGGGCGGCGCGCCCGCTCGCCGATCGACGCGTGGCGCGCCGACGCCCCCGACCGGTCGGCCCGGGTTCGGCCGGTAGTTTTACACCGCTGAATTCCGCCCTTTCGCGGGCGTCAGGAACGTTCCCGCGTGTTTTTTATTCGTGCCGCGATTCCGTACACACGACAGTGACTGCAGACGCCGCGACGGTCGGCCGTCGTCGTCGGCCGGCCGGACAACGCCCGCAGTGCGGTGTCCGCGCGACCACCACGCATCACCGGTACGCGCAGCCAACGAACACGACCGAGATACGCTATGTCTGAATCCTACGACGTCGTCATCGCCGGCGCAGGGCCGGCCGGAGCACAGTGCGCACGGGACCTCGCACAGCGCGAGTACGACGTGCTCGTGTTGGAAGCCGAACCCGAAGAGGGGTTCCCCCGACAGTCGAACAAGTCCACGGCGGGGACGTTCGCGTCCATGACGGGCGCGTTCGGGATCCCCGACGAGGTCGTGATGAACTACACCGACGGGGTCGTCCTCGAATCCCCCAACGACTTCTTCGTGCAGGACCAGCCCGGCGCGGTGCTGGAGTTCGCGGAGTTCAAGCGGTGGCTTGTGGCGGAGGGCCGCGAGCACGGCGCTGAGTACCGCTTCGGCGCGCGCGTAAACAACCCTATCGAATCGGACGGCGAGGTGGTCGGCGCGCAGTACGCCGGCGACGAGGAGGTGTACGCCGACGTCGTCGTGGACGCCACGGGCCCGGCGGCCCCGCTCGCGAAGAAGCTCGACGTCTGCAACCTCGAACGGACCAACCAGGCGGTCGGCATCGAGTGGGAGATGGAGGGCATCGACGTCGACCATCCCGACTACGCCGACCTCACCGACACGATGATGCTGCGGCTCGACCACGAGTACGCCCCCGGCGGCTACTCGTGGATCTTCCACACCGGCGGCGATGCCGCGAAGGTCGGGCTGTGTTACATCCAAAACGAGAGCTACCAGGAGTACGGCGACACCTCCAAGAGCATCGACGACCACCTCACCCACTGGCTCGAAACCGACCCCCGGTTCGCCGACGCCGAGCGGATCTCGGACAAACAACAGCACCGCGGAAGCGCACACATCCAGATGCCGGACGACCTCAGCACGGCCGGGTTCATGGCCGTCGGCGACACCGTGCCGACGATCGACCCGCTGTGGGGCGAGGGGATCCACAAGTGCATGGAGTCCGGCCGCGCCGCCGCGATCACCGCGGACCGGTGTCTGATGGGGTCGGAGACCGACACCTCCGCCGACGCGATGTCGATCTACGACGACCTCTGGCACAGCCGCGTCGCGCCGGACATGCGGACGCGACTGACCATGACCCAACTGCTCTATCTCGCGCCGAACGACCGCTACGACCGCCTGATGGACGACCTGAACGCGATGGACGTGGAGACGCTCAGCGACGCCAACGACGGCAGCATCCGCGGGCTCGCGCGGCTCGCACACCTCGACGATCTGCCGCTGCTCGCACGGTTCGCGAAACAGCGGCTCGCGGAGTGACGCGGCGGTCCGCACCCGTAACGGCTTTCGGCGCGACCCTGCTACCGGGGTACGTATGTCCCGGCAGTCGACGACCGACGAAGGGGGGCCGCGCGCCGACGGGATGCCGATGCTCGGGCTCGGTACCTGGCGGAACGACGATC
>CAZIQT010000078.1:0-3853 GCA_964541645.1 uncultured Halobellus sp.
CGTCCATGGCCTCGAAGTCCTCCCGGGTGATCACGTCGCGGTTGCCCGTCGTCGTAACGAACACGTCGCCGACCGCGGCGGCCTCCGCCATCGGCATCACGTCGTACCCCTCCATATGCGCTTCGAGCGCCCGGCGGGGCTCGACCTCGGTGACGATCACGTTCGCGTTCAGCCCGGTGGCCTTCTTCGCGACGCCCTTCCCGCAGTCGCCGTAGCCCGCGACCACGACGTTCTTCCCGGCGTACGACAGGTTGGTCGTCATCGCGATGGTGGCGAGGGCGGACTCGCCGGTGCCGTGGACGTTGTCGAACAGCCGCTTCATCGGGGTGTCGTTCACCGCGAACACCGGGTAGTTCAGCTCCCCGTCGGCGTCCATCGCCCGCAGCCGGTGGACCCCCGTGGTGGTCTCCTCGGCGCCACCGACGATGGTCTCGATCAGCTCGGGGTGGTCCTGGTGGATGGCGTAGACCATGTCCATGCCGTCGTCGACGGTGATCGTCGGGCCGTGGGCGACGACCGACTCGATCGCGGCGTAGTAGTCGTCCTCGCCGACGCCGCGCTTCGCGTAGGAGGTGATCGAGTCGTGGGCGTCGAGCGCGGCGCTCACGTCGTCGTGGGTCGACAGCGGGTTACAGCCGGTGATCGCGACCTCCGCGCCGCCGAGCGCCAGGAGCTCGACCAGGTTCGCGGTCTTGGCCTCGACGTGCATCGCCATCCCGATGGTGTGGCCGGCGAGCGGCTCGGTCTCGGCGAAGCGCTCGCGGAGCTCCTGGAGGATCGGCATGTGCTGGAGCGCCCACTCCATCTTGCGACGGCCCTCCTCGCGGGCGGCGTCGACGTCGTCGAGCTGCTCCCCGATCGGCGGGTACGTCTGCATACTCATACCCGCTTCTTACCACAGCCGAGGCAAAACGCTACCGACCGCGCGTCGCCGGCTCGAGACCCGTTCCGGCGTCGTCACTCCCCGTCCCGGAGCGCCTGGTAGGTCGACCGCAGCGTCACCGGGGTCACGTCCGCCACGTCGGCGGCCTCGCGCTGGGTCACGTCGGCACCGACGTCGCGGCCGGCGGTGTAGAGACACGCCGCGGCGACCCCGCCGGGGTTGCGGCCCGCGGCGATCCCGCGGTCGGCGGCCTCGGCGACGTACTCGCGGGCCCGCCGTTCGACCTCGTCGCCGAGGCCGAGCCGGGAGGCGAACCGGGGGAGGTACTCGGCGGGGTCGATCGGGCCGACCGGCAGCCCGAGCTCGCGGTTGATCGCGTCGTACGCGGCGGTCTGTTCGTCGCGGGTCGCTTTCGCGGCGTCGGCGACCTCGCCGACGGTCCGGGAGACGCCCGCGACCCGGCAAGCGGCGTAGACGCAGGCCGCGGCGAACCCTTCGAGCGACCGACCGCGGAGCAGGTCCTCCGACTGCGCGGAGTCGAACAGCGAACACGCGTGATCCCGGATCCGCTCCGGCAGCGACAGCGAGCTGGTGAGCCGACGGATCTCGGTGAACGCGTACACCTGATTCCGGTCGCGTTTGGTGGCGATCCGCGCGCGGTTGTGCTGGCGGCGCATCCGTGCGAGCCGCCGGCGTTTCCGGCCCTTCACCCGGGTCGAGCGCCCGATCTCCGTGGAGAGCCCCCTGTCGTGTCGGGAGCGCGTCAGCGGCGCGCCCGTGCGCTTCGGGTCGGTGTCGTCGTCCGCGAAGGAGCGCCACTCCGGCCCGTGGTCGATGTGGTCGGCCGACAGGACCAGCCCGCAGTCGCCGCAGACGGTCTCGCCGCCGCCGCTCTCGGGTCGGCCCCCGCACTCGGGGCAAGCGTTCGTCGCGGTCTGCGCCTCGGAAGCGGGTGCTTCGCTCATCACACTCGATAGTTGGTCGCGATGGGACATTTAAACACGGGACGAACACCCGCGTTCACGGGTCGAGGCGCGGAACTAACCCACCGGTAACCGGTAGGTTCGACCGACCGCGGCTATCAGAACCGAAAATTCATGTGCCGGCAGTCGGTCAGATCAACGCGATGGGGTTGTCGGAGATCGCTGCGGGGGTCGAGTCGACGACGGAACAGGTCGAGCGCGGGGTCGCCACGGTCGACGACACGAGTGTCGACCTCGACCGGCGGCTCCGGGAGTTCGAGGCGGAGTTGCCGTGTACGGCCGCCGCGGCGGCGACGGTGATCGAGGCGTACCGGTCGGGGGCCGACGTCGGGGCGGCCGGCGACGCGGCGGCGCTGGCACCGATCACGGCCGCGAAGCTCCTGGTTCGGTGCGGGTTCGACGGGATCACGCCGCTGTCGCCGACCGCGCGGCGCGTGCTCCGCGACTGGCTCGACGGGCGGCTCGGCCGGACCGAGGCGCTGGAGCTGACCGGCGCCACCGACGCGGAGTTCTGCCTGGCGGCGTACGCCGAGACCCACGACCCGATCCCCGAGGTCGAGGCGGCGGTCCGCAGCGAGGCCACGGCGCCGATCGCCGGCGACGCCGCCGTCTCGAAGCGTGACGCCCTCGCCGGCACGATGAACGGGATCGGCGACCCGCGGTAGGCCGGCGCCCCACGCGCCCGGCGACTACCGTCCCACGTACTCCCCGACCGTCCCGAGCAATCCGCCGTCGTCCCCGCCCGTCGCCCGGAGCTCCCGCCCCGTGACCGCGGCCGCGACCCGCTCGATCGCGGCCCCGAAGTCGCCCCCGTCGAGACACGCCGGCGCCGCCGTCACGCCGTCGGCGTCGGTGGGCGGTACCCCGACGTCGGCGGTCTCTAGTTCCCCGCGCGTCGACACCACGAGCGACGCCCCGCTCCCGACGTCGGCGAGCCGCTCGTGACACCGCTGGATTCCCTCGGCGCCCCGGTCGCTCGCCGGCGCGACCACGGCCACCGCGTCGGCGGCGGTCACCGCGGCGACCGCCTGGTTCGCGGCGATCGGCGGCACGTCCACGAGCACGTGATCGAACCGGCCGGCCGCGGTCCGGATCAGCGACTCGAACCGCTCGGCGGCCGCGGTCGACTTCGCCCGGGCCAGCCGCGTGAACGGCGCGTACGCGGGACAGACCGCGACCTCGCCGGGCACGTCGCCGGCGTCGAACCCGTAGAGCCCCGCCCGGAGGTCGGCGGCGTCGTCGGCGTCGACGAGCAGCGTCGTGACGTCCGGGTCGATCCGGCCCGCGACGTAGTCCGCGAGCCCCTGGGTCGCGAACGCGGCGTCGAGCACCGCCACGTCCCGGCCGTCGGCCGCGAGCGCGGCGGCGACCTCTACCGTGGTTCGGGTCGTCCCCGCGCCGCCGGTCGCGCCCACGAACGCCGCGACGGTCGACGACCTCCGCTCCCGTTGGCCCTGCGTCTCCGACATATCCGGGGTGGTCGCGCCCTCGGATTTAAACCGTGCGATCGCGGGACGGACGCCTACCCCTCGCTGATCTCGGCCGCGATCCCGTCGAGGTCGTCGTCGGAGAGGTCCGGGCGGTCGCCGGCGACCGCGTGGATCGGGCCGCCGCCGTCGCCCTCGAACCGCGGGACGACGTGCACGTGGGCGTGCGGCACCTCCTGGCCCGCCGCCGCGCCGTCGTTGACGCCGACGGTGACCGCGTCGGCGTCGACCGCGGCCTCGACCTGCGGCACCAACTCCTGGACCGCGGCCCACACCGCGGCGGCGTCGTCGTCCGGGAGGTCCGCCAGCCGTTCGTGGGGCGCCTTCGGCACGACCAGGGTGTGGCCGGGAGCCAGGGGGTTGGCGTCGAGAAACGCCGCGACCGAATCGGTCTCGTAGACGATGCGCGCCGGGATGTCGCCCGCGATGATCTGTTCGAAGATGGTCGGGTCGTCGCTCATACGCGATCGAACGTGGGATTCGCCGAAGTAAGTTCGGGT
>CAZIQT010000078.1:3953-10726 GCA_964541645.1 uncultured Halobellus sp.
GCGGTGTACCCCAGCTTCGACCGCCACACGTCCTGATACGAGGGATGCAGGATCGGCACCAGCGTGGCGTCGGCCGCATCCAGTCCGACCGGCTCCAGGATCCGGTCGACGAACCCCTCCAGCGCCCGGCCGTCGAGCGCGAGCAGCGACGCCGTGGCGTGGCGGCCGGTCGCGACGACCGCGTCGGGGTCGACGGTCGCCAGTTCGGTCCGGAGGTGGGACCGGCAGTTCGCCCGCTCCTCGGTCGTGGGTTCGCGGTTCGATCCGTCGCCGTCGCAGGGGAAACACTTCACCGCGTTCGTGACGTACGCATCGGGATGGCCCGCCGCCGCGAGCAACTCGCGGATCCGCCGACCCGAATGCCGCGCGGTGTAGGCCTTCCCGGTCCAATTGCCGCCGCGCCACCGCTCTGCGTCGGGGTCGCCCGCTCCCGGTGCCTCCCCGACCACGAACACCGCCGCGTCGCGGTCGCCGGTGCCCCACGAGATCCGTTCGCGGCACGCCACGAGGTCCGGACACCGCGAACACCCGGCGTCGAGGACGTGCCGGCGGTCCGGATACGACGGCTCCGGCATCCGCGACGCGGCTACGCCGCCTCCACCGCGTCGACCGCGGCGGCGACGATCGGCGCGACCGACACCGAACTCACGTCGCGCTCGACGGTGTCGGTGCCGACGATCCGCTCGATCCCGGCGCGTTCGAGCTTCAGCCGGGCGTTGCCAGCGAGCAGCGGGTGAACGCACGCCGCGAACACCCGGTCGGCGTCGTCGGCCAGGTGGGTGACCGCCTCGCTCATCGTCGACCCCGTGGCGATGATGTCGTCGACCAGCACCACGTCACGGTCCCCGGCGTCGGCGTCGCTCGGCGAGATCTCGACCTCGGTCCCGGAGAGGCGGGTCTTCTCGAAGAAGTCGACGTCGCCGCTGCCGTGGGCGTCGCGGACGGCCGCCGCCAACTCGACCGCGCCCGCATCGGGCGACAGGAACAGCGGGTCGGCGAGGTCGTCGGGCAGCGGGCCGGCGAGCCGGCCGGCGGCGTCGCAGACGGTGACGTGACACTCGAAGAAGTCCGCGACTGTGTCCTCGTGGGGGTTTACCAGCACGACCCGGTCGGTGCCGGTGGAGATCGCCCGCGCCATGGCCCGCGCGGAGACCGGCTCCCCGTCGGCGAACGACCGGTCCTGGCGAGCGTACCCCATGTACGGCACCACCGTCACCACCTCCGTGGCGCCGGACTCGCGGACGGCGTCTTGGAGCTGGAGGAGTTCCACCCACGCGTCGTTGGTGTCGGTCGTCGCCACCACGACCGCGCGGTCGGCGTCGAACGCCGGGACCGTCGCGAGGGTCTCGCCGTCGGGAAAGCGGTCGTACTCCACGGCCGCAAGCGGTTCGCCCAACTCCGTCGCGAGCCTCGCCGCGAGGACCTGCGAGGCTGCCCCGGGTACGATCATACGGAACCCTCTCGACCCGTGGTAAAACGCCTTTTCGTCTGCGCCCTACCTCACACCGCGGCCGCGGCGACGCCCGCCACGCCGAGGCGCCGGTCGCGCCACGTTCCGCCCGGCAGCCGGACCGCCAGCCGCCCGTCGGCGGTGACCGCGTACGCGGCCTCGGCGCCGTGGGTCACGGCCGCGACCTCGGCCCCGTCGTCG
The DNA here is from genome assembly GCA_964541645.1 of uncultured Halobellus sp. Classification (GTDB taxonomy): domain Archaea; phylum Halobacteriota; class Halobacteria; order Halobacteriales; family Haloferacaceae; genus Haloquadratum. The sequence continues at coordinate 5,605 of CAZIQT010000078.1, forward strand.
AACGGCGGGTCGGCGGCGGTCCACGCCCCGGCGGACGCCTCCCGGACGTAGAGGTCGCCGTCGCGAACCGCCAGCCCCCGGCCGCCCGCGGCGTCGACCGCGGTCGCGGGGCCCGTCAGCCGGCGCATCCACCCGTTACCGAGCGTGTACAGCCCCGATCCGGCCGCGACCAGCGGCTCGCTGTCCACGTCGTGGGCGTCGTCGAGTCCGACGGGCTGCAGCCCGGAGCCGCCGATCCGGTAGACGCCGTCGGCGGCGGCCACGAAGTCGCCGTCGACCGCCCGCACCGGTTCGACCGCTCCGAGGTCGGCCCACTCGGCGCCGTCCGCCGCCCCGGCGTCGTCGAGGTCGGCCCGCCCGACACGGCCGTCGTCGTCGCCGGCGACGACGGCGCCGTCCCGGAACCCCACCGCCGTCGCGGGGCCGAACCCGGTCGGCGCGAACCTCCCGTCGCTCCCGGTCCGGTCGGTCACGCCGTCGTCGCCTGCGGCGTCAGCGTCGCTCTCGACTTCCGCCCGCCGGTCGCAGACGAGCACGTCGTCGTCGGTCGCCGCCGCCACGTACGGGCCGGCGGTTGCGACGTCGCGGGCGCGGCCCCGCCGAACGACCCCGAACTCCCCGATCAGGTCGTCGGAGACCGACGCCGAGACGATCCCGAGCCCGGTCGCGAGGTAGACCGTCTCGGTCCCGGACTCGTCGGTGTACACCCGTTTCTCGTCGATCGTTGGCATACGCGGCGTTCGTCGAGACGCGGTAAAAACCGTGCGCCGCTACAGGAACTCCCGGACCTCGGAGTACCACATCTGGTGGTGGTCCACCTCCCCGATGCGTTCGGCGATCCCGGCCGCGAGCACGTGCCAACACCGGTCGTCGGGGTCGTCGGGGTCGAGGTTGTACGCGGAGTCCTTGCAGGTACACCCGCCGGCCTCCACGACGTACTCGTCCTCGTGGCCGACCACGACCGTGAAATCCCGGTACTGCTTCACCCGCCCCTCCGAGACGGCCTCGATCGCGCGCCCGCCGCGGTCGCCGTGGATCGCGAGCATCGACTCCACCGCGCTCGGCGTCAGCTCCCCGGCCCCGGCGAGGTCGCGCAGCCACGCGGTCTCGGCGTCGCTTCCCCCCTCCGTCGGGACCGCGTACGCCGGCGGTGCCGACGCGGTCGGGTCGGGGGCGGCGTCCGGATCGTCGGGGTCGCCGTCGCTGCCGCCGCCCTCGGACGTCCCCCTCGACCCGTCGCCGCCCCCGTCAGCCGGGTCGCCGTCGCCGTGACTCACGCCCGCCGGTTGCCGCGGGGCGGACAAAACGCCACCGGTAGCCGCCCCCGCACCGCATCGCTTTTCGCCGCGGGGCGTCCCAGCCGCGGTATGGACGTTCGCGAGGGCGACATCGAGATCTCGGTCCCCGACGCCCGCGACGGCGCCTCGGCGGGCGCCGGCGACGGCGTGTTCTACAACCCGACCCAGGAGCTCAACCGCGACATCACCGTGGCGGCGCTCCGGGCGTACGCCGAGCGGGAGCCGCGGGCGAGCACCTACCTCGACGCGACGGCCGCGAGCGGCGTCCGGGGGGTCCGGGCTGCGGCGGCGGGCTACGACGTGACCTGCGCCGACGTGGACCCCGACGCGGTCGAACTCGCCCGCGAGAACCTCGCCCGCAACGGGCTCGACGGCGACGCGGTCGAACGCGACGCCAACGCCCTGCTCTACGACTCCGAGACCGTCTTCGACGTGGTCGACCTCGATCCCTTCGGGACGCCGATCCCCTTCGCCGACGCCGCGTTCGCGAACGCCCGGAGCCTGGTGTGCGTGACCGCCACCGACACCGCCCCGCTGTGCGGCGCCCACCAGCGCTCCGGAATCCGGACGTACACCACGCTCCCACAGAACACCGAGTACCACCCCGAGATGGGGCTCCGGGTGCTCCTCTCCGCGCTGATCCGGACCGCCGCCCGCTACGACACCGCCGCGGTTCCGATCCTCTCGCACGTCACCCGCCACTACGCCCGCACCTACCTCCAACTCGACGCCCGCGCCACGAGCGCGGACGAACTGCTCGAGGAGCTGGGGTACGTCCACCACTGCGAGGACTGCCTCCGCCGAACCCACGAACGGGGCCTGATCGCCCACCCGCCCGAGACCTGCGACGCCTGCGGGAGCGACCGGCTCCTGACCGCCGGGCCGATCCACCTCGGGGCGGTCGCCGACCCGGAGTTCGTCCGCCGGACCCGCGCCCACGTCACCGACGACATGGGGGCGGCCGCCTGCGCCCGCCGGCTTCTGGACACGGTCGCCGACGAGCTCGACTCCCCCACCCACTACGACCAACACCGGCTCTGCAAGCTGTGGAGCCGGTCGGCCGTCGGGATGGACGAGTTCGTCGCCGCCCTCCGGGCGGCCGGGTTCGCGGCGACCCGCGCCCACTACTCCGGCACCGCGTTCAAGACCGACGCCGCCGTGGGGGAGATCCGATCCGCGACCGCCGGGGCGGAGTGACGCCCCCGGTACACCACACACTCTTGTGGCGCTCGGGCGAACCGCTCGTGTGAGCAACCCGTACGCTGGCCCGCTGGCAGTCGGCCGCGCGGTCGTCGGGACGGTCCGCGACCGCGACGTGACGTTCCTGGCGGCGGGGCTGTCCTACTACGTCCTGGTCTCGCTGGTCCCGCTTTTCACCCTCGGGCTGGTGGTCGCGACGGTCGTCGGCGGCGCCGGGTTCGCCGCCCGCGTCCTGTCGGTGGCGGAGACGTACCTCCTCCCCACCGGCTCGGGGCTGGTGGCCGCGGCGCTGGAGAACCGAACGGGCCAGGGGGCGCTGTCGGCGGTCAGCCTGGCGATCACGGCGTGGGGGGCGTTGAAACTGTTCCGCGGGATCGACGTGGCGTTCTCGCGGATCTACGACTACCGCCCCAGCCCGATCCTCAGACAACTCTCCGACGGCGTCCTCGCGCTCGTCACGCTCGGCGTCGCAGCCGCGGGCGTCGCGGGCGTGACGGCCGCCATCGCGGTCACCGACCTGCCGTTCGTCGGGGTCGTGGGCCCGCTGGTGCTCGTGTCGTTTCTGGTGGTGGCGTTCCTCCCGCTGTACTCGGTGATCCCCGACGTGTCGGTCCCGGTGCGGCAGGCCCTCCCGGGGGCGGTGCTCGCGGCGGCGGGGTGGGCCGTGCTGGGGGCGGGGTTCGGCGTCTACGCCCGGGTCTCGACCGGCGTCGCGGGCGCGCTCGGCGGCGTGTTGTTGCTCGTGACGTGGTTCTACCTCTCCGGCGTCCTGGTGCTGACCGGCGCGGCGCTCAACGCGGTCCTCGCCGGCGGGTCCGGCGCCACCGTTCCGCCGGACGACGCCGGGGGGCCGCCCGACGGTGCCGCGGCCGACGCGCGGCGGGACCGAGACCGGCAGGTACAACAGCCGCGGATTCGACAACCCGACCGGACGATGAGCGCCGAGGACGCGACGACGCCAGAGGACGACGCCGACGGGGTCGGTCCCGCCGAGGGCGCGCCGGTCGACGGGGAGACCGAACTCGACCCCCGTGGCGCCCCCGACATCGAACAGCTTGACCGCCGGGTCGAGGAGCTCCGCTCGGAGCTCGAATCGTTCGAGGCCGAGGTCGACGACCGGACGGTCGACCGGCCCACGCTCAAAGCCGACCTGGAGCGGTACGTCCGCGGCCGGCTCCGCCGGGGGAAGGCCCGCGGGTGGGGGCCGTATCTCGTCCTCCTCTACGGCACCGCCGCGACCGTCTCCGCGTTCTACTTCCTCGACGACGACCTGCTCGCAGTGGTGGCGATGGTGATCATCTACCTCTCGACGCTCGGGCTCTACGCCTTGTTCGTCGTCTTCGGCGTCGGGTTGAACGCCCTCGGCGTGCCCGGCCGGTTCGTCGACTGGATCCGCGACCGGCGGTCCTGAGGCCGGCTCCCGGCGTCGCCGCCCGCGGCGGCCGGCGTTCCGCACCTATTTGTCGCTCCGACGGCGACCTCCCGGTCGATGACGCTTCCCGCAACCCCGCTCGCCGCCCGCGGCGTCGGCGAGGTCGCGTTCGCGGCGTCGCTCCCCGAGGTCGTGGTGGCACTGTTCGGGCTCCTCACCCACCTCGGGAACCCGTATCTCCTCTTGGGTCTGGTCGCGGCCGCGTACCTGTTCGGCGACCGCGTCGGGCTCGACCGCCGGGGGGCCGCGTTCGCGCTGGGGCTGGGGCTGTGTGCGATCGGGCTGGTGATCGGGCTGAAACAGTTCTTCGGCCTCCCCCGCCCGCCGATCGCCGCCCGCGACGGGCTGGGGTTCCCCAGCGGCCACGCGCTCGGGGCGACGGCGTTCTGGGGCGGGGTCGCCCTCCTCGCCGACCGCGGCCGGAAACGGCGCCGGCTCGCGGCCGCGGCCGTCGTGATCGTGGTCGTCGCGGCCTCGCGGGTCCTCATCGGGGTCCACTACCTCGTCGACGTCGTCGCGGGGGTCGGGCTCGGGGTCGCGCTGCTCGCGGCCACCGTCGGGTTCGGCCCGGGATTCGACGTCGGGGACGCGGTCGGGCCGCTCGCCCGCCCGGCGCACCGCCACGTGACCGCGCTGTTCGCGCTGGCGCTGGCGTTGGGGCTCGCGGGGCTCGCGGTCGCGCCCGACGAGTCGGAGCTGCTCCTCGGTGTCGGCACCGCCGCGGGGGCGCTCGCGGGGTGGTGGCGGGTCGGCCGGCGGGCCGCGGCGGCGAGGGTCGTGGTCTCGACGCGGTCGCTCGCGGTCGGTGGCGGCGGACTCGCGGTCGCGCTGGGCGTGATGGCGGGCACCGCGGAGCTGGTGGCCGCGGCGGCCCCAACCGTCGCCGCCGGCGCGGTCGGCGCGGTCGTTCTGGTGTGGCTGCCGCTGGCGGCTGACTGAAAAACGAGTGGAACGGTTTCGATCGCCGTTCAGTACGTCTCGAGGTACCGGTCGAGCTCCCACTGGGAGACGTCGACGCGGAACTCGTCGTACTCCTGCGATTTGGCTTCGACGAACTTCTCGTAGACGTGGTCGCCGAGCGCGTCGGCGATGACCTCGTTGTCCTCCAGGGCGTCGACGGCCTCGCCCAGGTTCGCGGGCAGCGTGTCGATGCCGTACTCCTGGCGCTTGGCCTCGTCGAACTCGTAGATGT
>CAZIQT010000079.1:0-10613 GCA_964541645.1 uncultured Halobellus sp.
GGGTCCTTCCGCTTGATCTTGGGAAGCTCCGCGCGCTTGACGTCGTACTCCGACAACATCGACTCGACCTCCGATTCCTCCACGAGCGTGTGTTCCGGGACGAGTTCGTGTTGAGTTACGTCTACCATGTCTGGGTGTGAGCGGTTGTTGATGGGAAAGAAGTTGTCACGGGATACTACAGACGCCTTGGGCGAGCAGCCATTTAACGCTTGCCAACCGCGGACCTGAAAAGCACGGCTCACCGTCACGGGGTGTTCCGGCGCCCGTGTTACGCTAAACGACGGACCTGAGTCCTAAAGTTGTTCCGGCGGCCGGGACTGTCTCACCGCGCCGAACGATCCGGCGCGATCACCGCCGTCGGACGCCGCCGAGATACGCCGGGTTGCTGCTCCACCGGCGCTGGAACGTCGTCCGGTAGGCGAACGCCACCGTCCACCCGTCGGCCGCCCGGAACCGCGCTCGGATCTCCGCGAGCGTGATCCCGTAGACCTCCCGCGCCGTGCGGCGGGCGTCCCCGAGCACGCAGTAGCGCCCGCCGCGTTCGACCATGCTGCCGAGTCCCTCGACGAACCGGTCGCGCTCCCGGCCGCCGAGGACGTGGAACATCGCGGAGTCGACCACGGTCCGAAACGAGCGGTTCGCCGCCCGCAGCCCCGACGGCTCCAACGCGTCCCACACCAGAAACTGTGCGGCGATCCGCTGCCACCCCGCCTCGTCCCGCGCCTGTCGGATCGCGGCCGGCGACAGGTCGATCCCGAGCACCTCGAAGCCGTGGCGCGCCAGGACCGCCGACAGCTCCCCCGTTCCGCACCCGACGTCCAACACGGGACTCCGGAGCACCCCGGCGTCGAGGAGGTCGACGAACGCACGTTGCGGCCGGCCGATGTCCCGGTTCGGAACGCCCGTGTCCGCGCGTCGTAGACGTGCGCCATCGGACGGCCGGCGGCGGGTGACAGGCCCGACGCCGCTCGTGTGACGCCGTCAGGGGTCGATCACGAGGCTCGTGCGCGCTTCGACCGCGTCGGCCTCCGGGAAGTCGCCGCCGCCGAGCAGCCCGCGGGCGGCGCGTTTCCCCCACTCGACCGCGGGCTGTGTGAACGTCGACACCCCGGCGAGCTCCCCGTGGAGGACGCACGCCGCCTCCATCCCGTAGAGCAGCCCGCCGACCCCCCGCTCGTCGACCGCGTCGACTGCGACCCTGATCGCGGGCACCCCCGACGCCGCCAGGCTGGCCTCGGTGGCCTCGAACTCCGCGTCGAGCAGTTCGCCGAGCGTGGCGCCGCCGAGGTACGACAGCCCGTCGAGGTCGGCCTCCGGGATCGGCCGGTCGGGGCGGTCGGTCGGCCGCAGCAGCGTCACCAGCTTCTCGCGGGGGCCGGCGCGGTACAACTGGAGCTGGGAGTGTTGATCGGTCGCCCCCAACGCCCGCACGGGAGTCTGTCCCAGCCCGTCTTTCCCCAGGCTCTCGGCCCACAGCTGGGCGAACCACTCCGCGAACGTCTCCAGCCGCTCGGCGTAGGGCATCATCGCGTTCGTGGTGGCGCCGCGGGTCGCGAGCGCGTGTGTCGCTGCACCGTACGCGTACGCGGGCGTCTCGAACAATGACCCCGACAGGTCGTCGGCGACGGTAGCTGCGCCGTCGCGGATGGCGTCCAGGTCGTGGCCCTGGATCGCCGCGACCGCCAGCCCGACCGGCGACAACACCGAGAATCGGCCCGGAACGCCGTCGGGGACGGGCAGCGACGGGAGGTCGTGGGCGTCGGCGAGCCGCCGGAGGTTCCCCGACTCCCCCGTGGTCACGATCGTGCGCTCGGTCCAGTCGACGCCGGCGTCGGCCATCGCGTCGCGGACGACCAGGAAGTTCGACAGCGTCTCGGCGGTGGTGCCGGAGTTCGAGACCACGTTGACCACGGTCCGCTCCAGCGGGAGCGACGCGAGCAGCCGCGAGACGTGTTCGGGGTCGACGTTGTCGAGGACGTAGGCGTCGGGGTCGTCGGGGCCGGCGAGGGCGTCCGCGAGCGTGGCCGCGCCGAGCGCGCTCCCGCCGATCCCGACGGTCAGAACCGCCGCCGCGTCCGTGAAGGGGGCGACCGCCGCGCGGATCGCGTCGAGGTCGACCCGGCCGGGGAGGTTCAGCGCCGCGTAGCCGTGTTCGTGGTCGTCGCGACCCGTCTCGATCCGGTCGTGGGCGGCCGCGACCCGCTCGTCGAGCCGGTCCAACGACTCGCGGGCGACGCCGGGCGTGGTGCCGAGGATACCGCCGAGGTCGACGTGCATAGATACCGCACCGGCGCCCCCGAGCAAAAAACGGCCGGTGCCCGCCGCCCACGCTCGGACCGGATCGCGCGATTCAAACCGCCGGCCGCCCAACCTGGCGTCGATGGCATCCGGGTACGACGGGGTCTTCGGCGCCTTCCCCTACGCGTTCCGCGAGAGCGACTCACGGCTGTTCAAACTCTACGTCGCCGCGAGCGCGGTCGCGATCGGGCTCATCGCGCTGTTCGTCGGCGCCGCGCTCGTGGTGCTGATCGGCCGAACCGCCGCGGTCCAGGGCGGCTCGCTCACCCTCTCGCGGTCGTTCTACGTCGTGATCGGGCTGTTGGTGGTCCTCCCGGCGATCGCGCCGACGCTGCTCGTCGCCCGGCGGTACCGGCGCGGGAGCCGGGGGTCGACGCGCCACGAGGCGGCGCTCGCGGCCGCGGGGTTCGTCTTCCTCCTCTCGATCTACCTCGGCGTCGTGGCGTCCATGCCCGAGACGTTCACCCTCGACGGGGAGACCGTGGCCCGCCCGCCCCCGAGCGGCGCGTTCGCACCGGTGGTCGCCGCGCTGTACGCGATCCCCTCCGTGTTCGCGTGGAGCGTTCCGCTCGCCGGCGCGGCGCTCGTGGGGCTCGCCCACCGGGTGTTCGGGTAGCGCCCGACGCCGCGCCGACTCCCGTAGCGGACGGCCGAACCGCCGGGACGCGCAGGACGAAACCCGAAAGTGTCGTGGCGGTCTACCCGTCGTCGATGACCGACTCCGACGGCGACCCCTGGACCGACGCGGGCTCTCCGCCCGACACCGACGACGCGACGGACGCGGCCGACGGCCGCACCGAGGGCACCTTCCTCGTGACCGCCGCCGAGGACGACTCGGCGGTGCTCAGGAACGTCGAGACCGGGCAGGTCCACACCCTCTCGTCGAACCCCGGCGTCGACCACGGCGACGTCGTCGACGGAACGGTCGCGCCCGACCCGCCGATGAACGTCTCCTACCGGCTGGTCGGGATCGACTCGCGCCGGTCGGTCCCGGTCGAACGGAGCCCCGAGCCCCCGACCACCCGCTCGGTCGACCTCGCGGCCGACCAGGCGGTCGGCGACCTCTCCCGGGAGCCGCGGGCCGGAACGGGGGAGATACACGTGCTGACGGTCCCGGCGGCCGGCACCGACGACGCCGTCGCAGACCTGCTCGACGACGCCGACCGGCTCCGCTCGCGGGCCGCCCGGCTCGGCGTCGACCGCGTGGAGATCCGGTCGGAGCCGGGCGTCGTCTCGGTGCGGTATCTGCCGTAGCGGAACCGCCCTCGCTACCGACGTTCCGGACTCGACGACGACCGGCTCACCCGCCGCGGGGCACCCCGCGGACGGCGGTGATCGCCTCCTCGAACGCGGAGACGTCCATGCTGTCGGCGGTGAGGAGGACGCCGGCGTCGCCTTCGAGCGCCCGCACGACGAACCCGTCCCCGTGGGCTCGGATCGTGAACCCGTAGGCCCCGATTTCCGACCCGGACTCCCGGCGGGCGAGCCTCGTGCGGACCGGCCGCTCCGCGAACCCCACCCGTTCGAGGTCGGCCAGATCCGCCTTCGCCTCCCGAGCCGCGTCGTCGGACGCGTAGCGGTCGTGTCGAACGGACAGCACGTCGAACGCCGACGGCGTGACGTAGACGACGCTCCGGAGTGAGTCCCCGAGGCTGGTGCGGGCGGCACTCACCACGCTCTCGGCCGTGTCGCCACCGATACCCGTTTCGAGGGGCTCCGCAATCATACGTCGTAGTAATAGCGCCGCGTCGTATCGAGCGCTCCGCCCCCGCCCCGCCCGGCGGGGCGGCGTTTCGATGCGGGCGCGGCCGGACCCGCGGTCTCCGACGGCGATCGAACCCGGGGCTGCGACGTCGACACGGCCGCGTAGCCCCGCCGCACGGCGCCGCAGCCGCCGCGTGACCGCCCGGATCTGACGCGGATCCGGGGTGCGACGAGTTGAGAAGGCTTATTCGGCCCGGCTCTCGACCGGATCTTATGGTCGAGTTCACCGTACCGGAGGTCGACTACACCCGGTACACCAACCGCCAGCTCGCGGCGATCCCGCTGGCCGTGCTGGCGGTCGCGCTCCTGATCATCGCGGGGTGGTTCGTGATGACCGGCGTCCCGGTGAACCAGGGGATCGCGTTCACCGGTGGCACCGAGGTCCAGGTCGCGATCGACGGCCCCCAGCCGGCCGCCGAGGAGGAGATCCGGACGGCGTTCGACGCCGACCCCGAATCCATCCGGTCGGTTCCGGCGCAGGACGTCTACGTGATCACGTTCCAGTCGGGCGGGGCGGCCGAACTCGAACGACAGGCCGAGGCGGCGGGGCTCGACGTACGCTCCATCTCGTCGGTGTCGGCGAGCTTCGGCGCCGACACCCAGACCCTGGCGCTCGGGGGGCTCGGGGTCGCGTTCCTCGGGATGAGCCTGCTGGTGTTCGCGATGTTCCGCGTGTTCGTCCCCTCGATCGCGGTCGTGATCTCGGCGTTTTCGGACATCGTGGTGCCGCTGGCGCTGATGAACCTCCTCGGGATCGAGCTCTCCTTGGGGACCGTCGCCGCGCTGCTCATGCTGATCGGGTACTCGGTCGACTCCGACATCCTGCTGAACAACCACATCCTCCGGCGGTCGGGTGACTTCTACGAGTCGACCTACCGCGCGATGCGGACCGGCGTGACCATGACGCTCACGTCGATCACCGCCATGATCGTGATGACGATCACCGCGACGCTGTTCGGCATCCAACTGCTGGCCGCGATCGGCACGGTGCTCGTCTTCGGGCTCGTGACCGATCTCATGAACACGTACATGTTGAACCTCAGCCTGCTGCGGTGGTACAAGTTCAAGGGGGTCGCCAACTGATGGTGGAGATCCGGGAGAACTGGCGGGTGCTCCTGCTCGTCACCTTCCTCGTGGTCTCGGCGTTCGCGCTCTTCTCGCCGACCGTCGGCGGCGACGACGGCGGCGTCCCCGGCACGGGCGCCGACGGGGAGGCCGGTCTGGTCGAGCCGAACCTCCAGTACGGGCTGGAGCTCTCCGGCGGCACCCGGATCCGCGCCCCGCTCGTCGGCGTCACCGCCGAGGGCGTCGAGTTCGACGGCGACGATCCGCGGGTCGTCGAGCAGGCAGTCGCCGCGGAGATCGAGGGCGCCGGCCCCGCCGACGTGATCGCCCGGCTCGAAACGCGGCCGGCTCAGGGCCAGACGACCGCCCAGCCGCAGCCCGGCGCCGGGACCGGGAACACCGTCGAGGTGACCGCCGAGGGGGTCACGACCGACGACCTCGCGGCCGCGCTCGACGCCGCGGGCTACGGGGTCGGCGACGACGGGACCGTCCGCGAGGGCGTCACCGAGACCACCCGCGCGGAGGTCGTCCGGATCCTGGAGAACAAGATCAACGAGGCGGGTCTCTCGGGGGGGACGGTGCAGCAGGTCACCACCGCCCAGGGTGACAACTTCGTTCTCGTGGAGGCGCCCGGCCGGGACGCCTCGTCGGTCCGCGAGCTCGTCAGCGAGCGCGGGACGGTCGTGATCGAGGCGTACTACCCGACCGCCGACGGCAACTACACCCGCGAGACCGTGCTCCAACAGGAGGACTTCCAGAGCATCGGCACCGCCCAGGACGACGCCTCGGGGGCGTTCGTCCCGGTGACGGTCTCGGAGCCGATCGCGCCGGAGTTCCAGCAGTCGATGCGGGATTCGGGGCTGGCCCAGCAGGGCGGCACGCGGTGTACCTACCAGGCCGACCGGACCAGCACCGAGCCGTGTCTCCTGTTGGTGGTCAACGGCGAGGTCACCAACGCCTTCGGGATGAGTCCGGGCCTCGCCGACAGCCTCCGGACCGGCGAGTGGGCGGGCAACCCCGTGTTCCAGCTCCAGACCACCAACGTTTCGGAGGCCCAGGAGGTCTCGATCAACCTCCGCGCCGGCGCGCTCCCGGCGCAACTCGACTTCTCCGAGGAGAGCGGCGGCACGACCTCGTTCATCTCCCCGAGCCAGGGGGCCGACTTCCGCACGAACTCGCTCATCACCGGGATCATCGCCGTGCTCGCGGTCAGCGCGACGGTGTTCGTTCGGTACAAGGACGTGCGGGTCGCCGCGCCGATGGTGGTGACCGCGCTCTCGGAGGTGGTGATCCTGCTCGGGTTCGCCGCGGGGATCGGCTACCCGCTCGACCTGTCGGTGATCGCGGGGTTCATCGCCGTGATCGGGACCGGGGTCGACGACCTGATCATCATCGCCGACGAGGTGATGGCGGAAGGCGAGATCAACTCCAGACGCGTGTTCCAATCGCGGTTCCGGAAGGCCTTCTGGGTGATCGGCGCCGCCGCCGCCACCACCATCATCGCGATGTCGCCGCTCGCGATCCTGTCGCTCGGCGACCTCCAGGGGTTCGCGATCTTCACCATCCTCGGGGTGGTGGTGGGCGTGCTGGTCACCCGGCCGGCGTACGGCGACATCCTCCGGTCGCTGACCACGATCGACCGCTGAGCCGCGCGCCGATCCGGGCGCGTCGGTTCCCTATCCGATTAGGTGGTCATTTAAATAGGATGACGTGAATAGTTGTACCTGTACGGCGAGACGACTACCGCCCCCCGTCGGCTCGCGACAACGGGGACCTCTCCACACCGATGGCAACCGACTCACACCGCCCCGACCGTACGCGCGCAGGCGCCGTCGACAGCCCCGTCACCGGCCCGATGCCCGACCCCGACGCCCCGGAGTCGGTCCGGGTCGCACGGATCGAGTCCTACGACGACGCCCCCGACGAGTGTACGATCCACCCGGCGGACGCGCCGGCCGACGCCCTCACGACGACTTGGATCACCGCCCGCGAGGGGTCGTTCGTCCGACTCGACGCGATGCGGTAGCCCCTCCGCCCGGTCCGCCGCGCCCGCCTCAGAACTCCGACAGCGACGACTGTTCGGCGGCGGCCAGCACGTCGCCGGCGGTCGACCACGACGCCCTGGCGCAGTCGGGCAGGGCGCCGGTGGCGCCGACGTACCGCCGGAGGAACGCCCGGGTGGCTGGGTCGCCGGGGTAGCCGCTGCCCACCGGGCCGTGGTCCGGATACGCCGCGTCGATGGCCTCCATCCGGGCGTCGCGCTCGACTTTCGCCACCACCGACGCGGCGGCGACGAGCGGGTCGGCGGCGTCGGCGCCGTGTTCGGCGTGGACCTCAATGGCCGGGCCGTCGACGGCGACGCCCTCGGCGACCCGGCGGCCGAACCGCGCGGCGTCGACGTCGCCCGCGTCGGCGACCGCCCGGTCGCCCACCCGTGCGACCCCGGCGACCGCCTCGACGTGTGCGGCGACCGTGAGCGAGTTCATGTCGGTCCCGGGGTCGTCGATCCGGTCGGTCGGAACGACCGCGACGCCGATCGCGACGTCCGCTCGGTCCCGGAGCGCCGCGGCGATCGACGCCCGGCGCTCGGCCGACAGCCGCTTGGAGTCGTCGATGCCGTCGGGGACGGACCCGGGGCGCGCCCGCACAGCGGCGGCCACCATCGGCCCGAGCACCGGCCCCTTGCCCGCTTCGTCGCTGCCGATCCGGGGGCCGCCGTCTCCCGACCCGGTCATTCCCCGGCGGCTCCACGCGTCTGCTCAGAGTTCCCCGCCGGCGGTTCGGGCGCGTCGCACCGGAAGTACGTCGGGTCCTCGAACGGCTCGTGCTCGCCGTGGACGCCGACCACGTCGAGAGCGGTGACCTCGGCGCCCACCTCCAGGAGTCCGGCCAGGCTGGGGTCGGTCCGCCCGGCGTCCCCGGAGACGAGTTCCTTGACGTAGAGCCCGCCGGCGCCGTGGATCTCCACGGTGGCGTGGGTTGGGTCGTCGAGTTCGCCGGTCGCCCCGTGCACCTCGCGGGTCCGGGTGAGACTCGCGCGCCGGTGGTCGACGCGGTGGGGGGTGTACTGTTCGACCGTCGCGCCGTCGAGGGCCGCGAGCGCGGCCGCGAACTCCTCGGCGTCGACGGGGTCGTCGAACGTGACCTCGGCACGGTACCGCTTCGAGGCGTCGAGCCCCTTCACCCGCTCGACGGCGTCGTAGGTGGCGAGCCCGAGCCGGTCGACCTCGATCCGGCCCTCGGCGAAGGCGTTGATGTCGCCCTCCAGCCGGTCGGTGTCGACGTCGCGCCGGCGGGGTTCGAGCACCTCGATCACGAACGGCCGGCCGGTGCCCAGCATGCGGGCGTCGACGTCCTCCCGGCCGGCGCCGTGGAACGTCGCGCCGGTGCCGTCCATCACGTCGCGGACCACCGGCGCGGTCAGCTCCTCGACGCTGTCCTCGTAGAGGTAGCCGCTCCCGCCACACGTCTCGCAGGGCTGGCTGCCGGCGTACCCCGACCCGTCGCAGGCGTTACACGGCCACTCGGTCTGCGGGATGTCGCGTTCGAGCTTCCGGTACCGGCCGTAGACGAACGCCGAGTGGACGTCGACCTCGACCGCGTCGGCGTCGATATCGAGGGTGAACTGCACGTCCGGCCGGCCGAAGTCGACCGTCGACTCGGTCAGGGGGCCGATCCGCTTGCCCACCTCGCGGTTGCACTCGGATTTGAACGCCTCCCCCGCGTCGGGGTCCAGTCCCGCGGTCTCCCGCAACAGGCGCTCGTTCTCCTCGATCAGCGGCGGCGTGCGGGTGCCGACCTGGTAGGTGGCGAACTCGACGCCGTCGACGGCCGCGGCGCACCGCTCGGCCCACGCGTCGAACTCGGCGCACACCCCCTCGCAGACCCAGCACTCCGCGGTGTCGGTCGGCTCGTACGGCTCGTCGTCGGCGAGGGCGGCCGCGATCCGGAGGCTCCGCCCCCGGTCGGCGTTCGTCAGCCCGTGGCTCCGGTCGGCGAAAACCCGGCCGAGACAGGCGTCGCAGACGGGGGCCTGCGCGGCGAGCTCGCGGGCGGCGGCGAGAACGTTCATACGGATACGAACGGGGGCGGTCGCTTCTGTCTTGCCCTTCGGGGGGCCACCCGTCCGTCGGCCGGGCGTGAACGCACTCAGCATCCCGCCGGCAGCGGGCGCGTCAGGCGAACCGAGACCCCCGACCCCGACGCGTCGACGGTGATCCGGTCGTCCGCGTCGAACGAGTCGAACGTCCTGTTCCGCGACTCCCCGGGCGCGAGGCCGTCGATCGGCTTGCTCGTCCCGCCGACCGCGACGTCGACGTCGAGCCCCGTCCCGGTGGGGAGCCGGTTTGTGACGCCCACCCGTACCGTTCCGTTGTTACACGTGCGCTGGACGCCGAGGTAGGCGCTGTCGTCGGGCGCGACAGCGACCTCCACGCTCCGGTCGGCCGCCGCCGAACTGAACCCCGTCGTCGGCACGAGGAGCGATCCCGCGACGACTACGGCGACGACGAGAAGCAACCGTCGCGCCGGGATCATCCCCGTTTCACCTCCGGTGGCGCGTCACCGTCGCCGAGTTTCATCCGCTTCGTGTCGTACAGGAACACGAGCGACGACACGAGAAACGACGCGACGAACAGAAGCGCCCACCCGAAATCCGAGACCGCCGTCAGCGGCGCCACGTCGAAGCCGACGAGCGCGAGCAGGACGGAGTGCACCCCGCCGAGGGCCGGAAAGTACACGCCCCAGGGGACGTTGTCTCTCCCAACGACCTCCGCGTAGACGTCGATCTCGTCTAAGACCCCGTTGGGCTCGACGGCCCCGTCGCGTTTGTCGAACGCCACGAGTCCGATCTCCTGCATCTTCGGGAGGTGCCGCTGCTGGAGCGCCGAGTAGACGTACTT
Source organism: uncultured Halobellus sp. (assembly GCA_964541645.1). GTDB lineage: Archaea > Halobacteriota > Halobacteria > Halobacteriales > Haloferacaceae > Haloquadratum. The sequence continues at coordinate 10,029 of CAZIQT010000079.1, forward strand.
CCGTTCGGTCGAGGTGACCCTCCCGCGGGGTTTCCCGTGCTCCCAGGCCGCGATCTGTTCGGCCATCTCCCCGAAGTCGGTTCGGTCGTCTTCCTGTTGCAGATAGTGCAGCGCGTAGCGCCGCCGTCGGTTCGCGAAGACGTCGTACAGTTCGTCCGCTGATGGTTGCTCCCCGTTCGACTCTGTCTCGTCACGATCTGAAACGACTACTTTCGGCATCCCGGTGCCCAGCGATACGTGTCACGCAGATACTACAATGTTATTTTGAGGCTATTCACAACGGTGCCTGTTAACACACGATCAGCGGGTGTAACCCGGCCGTTCTCGGGCCCCACGAAACGCCCGCTCGCACTCCGAGAAATCCTTCGTTTTCCCCGAGAAACGGCTTCTCGCGGCTGAATACGATATCCGTGGCTGGGTATGTGATGAGTGCGGGCCGCGGCCGACGGGACCGACGATGGCGTGGTCAACGGTGTCGGTGATCGACGGCGCGCACAAACGAGGTAGCAAGCCAATGCAACGACGCAAGTTCGTGGTCGGACTCGGATCGCTCGCCGCCGGCGGGGCGGCTACAATGGGTACTGG
>CAZIQT010000080.1:0-10504 GCA_964541645.1 uncultured Halobellus sp.
GATGGACTCGGCGTTGCCCGAGCCCTTGTCCTCGGCCTCGACGCTCACGATGCCGTTCTGGTCGATGTTGAACTCCACCTCGATCTGCGGGGTACCCGCGGGCGCCGGCGGGATGCCGGTGAGCTGGAACTCACCGAGGAGTTCGTTCTCCGCGGCGATCTCGCGTTCGCCCTGGAAGACCCGGACGTTGACCGAGGTCTGGTTGTCGGCGGCGGTGGTGAAGATCTTCGACTCGTCGGTGGGGATGGTGGTGTTCTTTTCGATGAGCCGCTCGAAGAGGCCGCCTTTGACCTCGATCCCGAGCGACAGCGGCGTCACGTCGAGCAGAACGATGTCGTCGACCTCGTCGCCAAGGACGCCGCCCTGGATGGCCGCGCCGAGCGCGACCGCCTCGTCGGGGTTGACGTTCTTCTTCGGCTCCTGGCCGGTCATCTCCGCGACCTTCTCTTGGACCTGCGGCATCCGGGTGGAGCCGCCGACCAGGATCACCTCGTCGATGTCGCCCTTGTCGTATTCGGCGTCGGCCAGCGCCTGCTCGGTCGGCTCGACGGTCCGGTCGATGAGGTCGCTCGTGAGCGACTCGAACTTCGCGCGGGTCAGCTTCTCCTCCAGGTCGAGCGGTCCGGAGTCGGTGGTCGCGATGAACGGCAGCGTGATGGTCGTCTCCTTCCGGCTGCTGAGCTCGATCTTGGCCTCCTCGGCGGCGTCCTCCAGCCGCTGGAGCGCCTGGCGGTCGTCGCGGAGGTCGATCCCGTGCTCGGCCGCGAACTCGTCGGCGAGGTGGTCGATGATCGCCTCGTCCCAGTCGTCGCCGCCGAGGTCGTTGTCGCCGTTCGTGGCTTTGACCTCGTAGACCCCGCCGCCGAGGTCGAGGATCGACACGTCGAACGTGCCGCCGCCGAGGTCGTACACCAGGACGGTCTGGTCGGACTCGTCGTCGAGCCCGTACGCCATCGCGGCCGCGGTGGGCTCGTTGACGATGCGTTTCACCTCGAAGCCCGCGATCTCGCCGGCGTCCTTGGTGGCCTGGCGCTGCCGGTCGCTGAAGTACGCCGGCACGGTGATGACCGCCTGCTCGATCTCGTCGCCCAGATACTCCTCGGCGTCGCGTTTGATCTTCTGGAGGATCATCGCCGAGACCTGCTCGGGGGTGTACTCCTCCCCGTCGAGTTCGACGGAGTAGTCCTCCTCGCCCATGTGCCGCTTGATCGACTGGACGGTCTGCTCGGGGTTCTTGACCGCCTGGTTCTTCGCCGGCTTCCCGACCAGGCGCTCGCCGTCGTCGAACGCGACGACGGAGGGGGTCGTCCGTTCGCCCTCGGAGTTCACGATGATCTCCGGGTCGCCACCCTCCATCACCGCGAACGCGCTGTTCGTGGTACCGAGGTCGATACCAAGGATCTTGTTGCTCGCCATCTTGTGGTCACGTACCGGTCTAAATCGGTTAAAGGTTACTAGACGGCCGCCGGCCGGGGGAAACGAGGGGTCGCCGCCGTCGGGCGGTTCTCTCGTGGGAACGGTTGCCAAGTAGGTGGATTTATATCGAAGAACCGGCGGACGGGCGTCGGTGCCGCCGTCCCCCTCCCCGCCGCCGGTCAGGGCTCCGTGAACTCGTCCAGGGTGGCGGTGACGCCGGGGCGGACGTCGGAGACGAGCGCCCCCTCGGGGTCCAGCCCGAGCACGTCGGCCGCGGCCCGGCCGACGCGGTCGGTCGCAGCCGTCGGCGCGTACACCCCGAGCCGCCACTGCTGTTTCCCGGCGGTGCGGAGCGCCGACACCAGCGGCGACTGTTTGCCCAGCCGGCGCATCTCGCCGCTCACCATCACCCGAGAGGTCGACTCGGTCATCGACGGCCGGTCCGGCACGTCGAGGATCACCGACCCCGACGACACCCCCGCCCGGTCGGCGATCGTCGATTCGAGCTCCGACACCGTGTCGTGGTCGGCGTCGACGACGTGGCCGGGGACGGCGTCGAGTTCTGCCCACACCGCCCGCTTGTAGAGGTCGCGGGTGCCGAGCCGGCGGGCGAGCTCCGCGGTCGACGGGGTGGTTCGGAGCGCCACGAGCAGGTCGTGGTCGTCCATCCGTCGGAGCGCCGCGGCCGTGGTGTCGGTGCGGTCGAGCAGCCGCTCGGCCCCGCGTCGAAGCGTCGCCTTCGCGATCCGGGCGACGTGGTGCTGGTAGACGGTGGGGTTCATCAGCGCCCGGGCGAGCAGCAGCGACTCCGCGGTCTGGACGTTCCCCTCGGCGAGGACGAGTTCGCCGTCGACGAAGGTCAGCTCCCGGACAAGCCGCTCGAAGTCGATCGTGCCGTACGGGACGCCGGTGTGGTGGGCGTCCCGGACCAAGTAGTCCATGCGGTCGACGTCGAGCTCCCCCGAGACCAACTGTCCGTACTGGCCGTCACCGGCGACGAGGTCCGCGACCCGGTCGGGGTCGAGGTCGTGGGCGTCGAGGACCTCCCCGACGGCGCCGCCGGAGAGGAGTTCGTGGACGTCGTCGTGGTATTTCCCGGTGCGTCGGAACGTCACCTCCTCGACGTTGTGGCTGTAGGGGCCGTGGCCGACGTCGTGGAGGAGGGCCGCCGCGCGAACCCGCTCGGCCCGGAGCCCGTCGATCCCGAGGTGGTCCAGCGCCCGGTCGGCGAGGTGGTACACCCCGAGCGAGTGTTCGAACCGGGTGTGGTTCGCGGAGGGGTACACCAGGTGGACCGTCCCCAGTTGCTTGATGTGTCGGAGCCGCTGGACCGGCTCGGTGTCGAGGAGGGCGGCGGCGACGCCCTCGACCTGGATGTGGTCGTGGACGCTGTCCTTGATCGTTACCATACGGGTTCTGGCGCGGCATTGCACAAAAACCGTCGGCCGCGACGCGGAGCGGCAACGGCTCACCGGGCCGCCGCCGCTGCGCCGACCGCCGCCGCGACGACGCCGACCCACGCGACGAACGCGAGGAGCCACCGGCCGAACCCCGCGGACGGCAGCCACGCGTACAGGACGGCGAGCGTCCCCCCGGCCGCCGTCGCGGCACCCGCGGCGTGGGCGCCGTCGCGGCGGACGGCCGCGAACCCGACGAGCGACATCGCAACCGCCGACACGGCCCACCCGGCGTAGAGCACGGCGCGGCCCACCCCGCCGGTCGCGACCCGGTAGGCGACGATCACGAGCGGCCCGACGCCGTACCGCGGGAGCGCGCGGACGAGATACCGGAGGTACGACCGGTAGGTGAACGACTCCGGCATCGGGACGGTGACCCACGCCGAGAGCCGTCCGGCGACGCGGCGCAAGGGTGTCATCGCCAGCGGTATCCGCTGCAGCTACTTGTTTCGAGGGGCCCGAACCGGGGACGTCCCGACAGTTTAGCCGAATCAAGCCGAATTTCACGCACACCGGCGGCCAAAACCGGGTTGACGATCGCCCCGGTTTTTGTGGGTGCCACCCCTGGTCCGAACTGCGATGTCGCACACGCGACGTCGCACCCCACCACGTAGACGCGCTGTGACACGGGACCGGGGTGGCCCGGGCCGTCGCCCCCCACCGACGGGTCGAGCCACGCCGGCACGCCACCCGCCGGGATGGTCGGGTACGGGCGGGCTGCTCCCGTCCGGACGCCCGACGCGGGATCGGTCGCCCGTCGACCCGCGCCCGCTCGGCGCGCCGCGAACGTGCCCGGTTCCCGACAGTGCACAGGGGAGACGGACGGGGAAGCACGCACGATCGACACCCCCGAGTTCACCGGCTCACCACGGGCGGCCCCGACGCCGCGTTCCGTCCGGTCCTCGCCGCCGTACGCCCCCGCCGCAGCACGCTCCGCCGGACGGGGGCCGGCCGCGACGGCTCGCCGCGGATCGTCGGGTGGGCCGCAGCGGCCGAGGGCCGACAGTATATACGTACCGGCGACACACCCGAAACTGATGTCCACGCTCGATCTATACGCCGACGCCCGCTCGACGCTCGACCCCGACGACGGCGAGGTCGTGACCGCGGAACTGGTGGTGACCGACGACGTGCTGGTGAAGGCGTTCGCGCTCGGCCCCGGCGCCGAGCTCGAAGCCCACGAACACGCCGAGAGCACGAACGTCTTTCACGTCCTCGACGGCGAGGTCGTCGTCGAGCGCGACGGCGACCGGGAGACCGTGTCGGCTCCGGGGGTCGTCCGCCACGACCGCGGCGCGGTCCACGGCGCGCGCAACGAGTCCGACGAGGTGGCCGTGTTCACCGCCAGCCTCTGTCCGCTCCCGTAGCGGGGGTCCGACACCGGCCCGGCTTGCCACCGCCGAAACCGCCAACGGTGTCGCGCCCGTGTCCCGATACGATGAGCCGCGTCCGCGTGACCACCGGTGCCCGGATCCACGTCGGGTTCCTGAACCTGAGCCTGGCGCACGACCGGCTCTACGGCGGGATCGGCGTGGGGCTCGACGAGCCGCGAACCGTCGTCACCGCCGCGCCCGCGGACGGGATCGACTGTGACCACCCGGTCGCCCACGGCTACGCGGCGCGGGCGGCGGATCGACTCGGCGTTCCGGGAGCGGCCGTTACCGTCGAGTCCGCGCTCCCGCGACACGCCGGGTTGGGGAGCGGCACCCAACTCGCCCTGGCGGTGCTCGTGGCGGTCGGGCGGGCGCACGGTCTGGAGTCCGACGTGCGCGCGCTGGCGCCGGCGCTCGGCCGCGGCGGTCGGTCCGGCGTCGGCGTCGCGACATTCGAGGGAGGCGGGGTCGTCGTCGACGCCGGCCACCCCGCGGAACAGTACACCCCCGACCCGCCGGCCGACGGCGCGTGGACCGTCCCCGACGTCGCGGTGCGGCGGTCGATTCCGGCGTCGTGGCGGTTCCTGGTCGTCGTGCCCGACACCGATCGGGGGCGGAGCGGCGACGCCGAGGACGCGAGCATCCGGTCGGTCGTCGAGCGCGCGGATCCGGGGACGGCCGACCGGATCGCCGGCGTCGTGACCCGCCGGCTGCTGCCCGCGATCGCGGCGGGGGAACACGACCGCTTCGGCGCCGCGATCCGGTCGATCGGCCGGCTGAACGGTACGTGGTACACCGACGAGCAGGGTGGGGTCTACCGGCCGCCGGCCGGCGAGATCGTCGCCAGCCTCGACGACGACCCGGCGTGTCACGGCGCCGGACAGTCGTCGTGGGGGCCGTGCGTCTACGCGGTCACCCACGCCGACAGCGCCGACGCCGCCCGGGCCGCCGGGCGCGCTGCCCTCGACGACGCGGGCGTCGACGGACGGGTGCGCGTCGTCGCCGGGCGGAACGCCGGGGCGGAAGTCGAGTTCGACGTCGCCCCGCCGGGTTCGGGGTCGGACTCCGGCGGTGCGACCCCCCGAAACCGTTAACGGCGCGCCACGTGAGGCGTTGGTATGACTCGGATCCCGTTCGGCGTCTCCCGGTTCGACAGGGTCGTCGACGGCGGCGCCCCCCGGGGGACGGTCGTGCTGCTCGTCGGCGACGCCGGCGCGGGCGCCCGGGAGTTCATGTACACGAGCGCGACCATGAACGCGGTCGCACACGCCGACATGGACCTCTTCGAGCTCCACTACGGCGACCTCCACGAGGACGCCGCGCTCCCTCCCGAGGTACACTACCTCTCGTTCACCGACGACGAGAACACGGTCCGCGAGGAGCTGTCCTACGTCCTCGACGACGACCTCGTCGACGCCGCCACCGACCACATCACGGTCCGGGACTTCTCCCCCGAGTACTTCCAGCTCAGCCCCGTACCCCGGGAGTGGTACGTCGGGGAGACCACCACGCTCCAGGATCTCGGGGGCGGCAAGAGCCGGAGTGACGTGCTGACCGCGCTGGGGTCGTACCTCAACGAACACGCCTTCGACAACCTGGTGGTGATCGATTCGATCACCGACCTCGTGGCGGCGGTCTCCGACGAGATGGCGTGGAACGACATCGCGATGCTGGTCAGGGGACTGGGGAAGGCCGCCCACCGGTGGAACGGGCTGGTGTTGGCGTACGCCAGCCGGGAGACACTCGAAGCCACCCAGCTCGGCCACCTGATGGACGCCGCGGACGGAACCCTCCAGTTCGAGTGGGAGTCCGGCGGGTCGAAGCGCGCCCGGACCATGGTGGTCCAGGAGTTCAGCGGCGTGCTCTCGCAGATCGAGCGCGAGAACATCGTCCGGTTCGAGACCGAGATCCACGACGGTGGGTTCGACGTGAGCGACGTCCGGAAGATCCGGTGACGGGCGTCGTCCCGGGGGCCGCCGACCGTCGGGCTACTCGCCGTCGACGATCTCGACGCCGGTAATCTCGAAGCGGGCGCCGCCGTCGGTGCCGTCGGTGACGTCGAGCTCCCACCCGTGGACCCCCGCGCACTGCTCGGCGATCGCGAGTCCGAGCCCCGTCCCCTCGGGCGCGGTGGAGTAGCCGTACTCGAAGACCGCCTCCCGTTCCGCCGGCGGGATTCCCGGGCCGTCGTCCTCGACGTAGAACCCCTCGTCGTCGAGCGGTCCGACCGCGACCGTGATCCCGTCGTCCCCTTCCCGGTCGGCGACCTCCGGCCGACTGCCCGTGGAGCTGTGCTCCACGCTGTCATCGGACGCTGTCCGATTGCCCGTCGGGCCGTGTTCGACGCTGTTCCGGAAGAGGTTCTCCAGCAGCCGCTTGAGCCGCGTCTCGTCCGCGCGGACGGTGCAGTCCGCCCGGATCTCGACGCACGCCGCCCCGGAGTCGACGTTGGCCCAGCACGCCCGCACGAACGACGGCAGGTCGACCGAAACCGGATCGAGCCGTGCGTCGTACTCGCGGGCGAGGGTGAGCAGTTCCTCGATCAACTCGTCCATCCTGTCGTGAGCCCGCTCGACCGCCGCCAGGTGGTCGCTGTCGCACTCCGTCATCGCGAGGTCGAGCCGCCCCGCCGCGACGTTGAGCGGGCTCCGGAGGTCGTGGGAGACCACGCTCGCGAACTCCTCGAGCCGCGCGTTCTGCCGGGTGAGCCGGCGTTCGCGCCGTCTGAGCTCTTCGGTCCGGTCGACCTGTTCGAGCGCGGTCACGAGCGTGGTCGCGAGGATCTCCCCGAGCACCTCGTCGGACCGGTCGAACGCCCCGACGGTCGGCGACCCCGCGAGCAACACTCCGTAGTCGTCGAGCGGCAGGCAGATCTCGCTCCGGATCGGGGTGTCGTCGTTGTACCGGTCGGCGTCCTCGCGGACGTCGTCGAGCAGGACCGGTTCGCCGGTCTCGTAGACCCGCCACGCGATGCTGTCGCCCTCGGTGAACGTCGGCAGCGGGCCCACCAGCTCCCGCACGGCGTCGGTCCCCACGACGGGGACGAGCCCCTCCTCGGGCTCGAAGAGGTGGATCGCGTTCACGTCGAGCCCCAGCACCGAGTCGGCGGCTTCGACGCCGATCTCCGCGACCGCCGCCCGACTCTCGGCGGCCATGAGCTCCCGCGCGGTCTCGTTCAGCGCCTCCAGCTGCCGTTCCCTGGTCCGGCGGTCCGAGACGTCGTAGTACACCCAGAGGTGGCCGGGACCGCCCGGGAGTTCGACCGGCCGGTAGCTGCGTTCGAGCGCGTCGCCGGAGCCGAGCACCAGCTCCTCGTTCCACACCGGCTCCCGGGCGTCGATCACCCGTTCGATCCGGTCGACGAACCGGTCGGGGTGGGCGAACCGGTCGGCCAGGTCGGACGCGAGCGCCTGGCAGTCGGCGCCGACGACGTCGTCGGGGTCGGCCGACAGCCCGAACAGGTCGAGCAGCCGTTGGTTGATCCGGATCACCTCGCGGTCGGCGTTCTCCGCGAGCACGCCGACCGGGAGCATCCCGAAGAGGCTGGATTTGAGCGCGTCGTGCTCCTCGAGCTTCTGCCGGCGCTCGTGGGCCTCGGTGACGTCCTCGAACTGCGAGAAGATGGTGATGATCCCGCCGTCGTCGTCGGTCACGACCCGGTTGTACCAGGTGGTCCGCCGGCGCTCGCCGTCCTTCGTGAGGACGTCGGTGACGTTTCGGAACCCGCCCTTGTTCTCCCGGAGCTTCCGTTCGACCGCCGCCACCGCCCGTTTGCGGTCGTCGGGGACGAACGGCAGGAACGTGCCGCCGACCAGCTCCGAGGGGTCGTACCCCAGGATCTCGCTCGCGGCGTCGTTGACCCGGACGACGGTGAACGACTCGTCGAACTCGATGGTGCCGAGCGGCGACTGGTCGATGAACCGCGAGAGCCGCCTCTGGCTCGCCGCCAGCGCGCGCCGGGACCGGGAGGTCTCGACCGCGTTCTCGATCCGGTTCGCGAGCACGGCGTACTGGTCGGTCCCGACGGACTTCTGGAGGTAGTCGGTCACCCCCGCGGAGATCGCCCGACTGGCGATCGTCTCCGAGCCCTTCCCCGTGAAGAGGATGAACGGCACCTCGGGCTCGATCGCCCGGACCTCCTCGAGGAGGTCGAGCCCCGAGGTGCCGGGCATGTCGTAGGCGCTGACGACGCAGTCGAACGACGCGTCCCGGAACAGGTCGAGCGCTTCCGCCCCCGTGGCGGTCGTGACCTCGATCTCCACGTCGGATCTGCGGAGGAACGACGCCGTGAGCTCCGCGAACTCCGAATCGTCGTCCACGTGCAGGACCCGGATCGCCCCCGCCGGTTCCCCGAACGTCCCCCTGTCGACCGGCCTCATCGTGTGACGGTATGTCAACCCGGGACTAATACGTTTGCGCACCCGACGCCGTCGGCAGCCGGTACCGCAGCCGCCGCCGGCGTCAGGGTATTGTGGGTCGGAGTCCCACCGGCGGGTATGCTCACCAAGCTCGCCCGGCTAAGGCTGGAGACGACGGACCTCGACGCGACGCGGGCGTTCTACGAGGGGCGGTTGGGGCTCGACCCCGAGGCGAAGCCGGGGTCGGGTGCGGGCGCCCGCGTAACGTACGATCCTGGGCCGCGGACCGACGGCGGCGCGGGGCCGACCCGGCCGGTCCTCCGCCGGCCCACCGACGTGCCGCGATGGGGCGTTCACACCCACTACGCGTTCGCGACGACGCCGGCAGCGTACGAGCGGTGGTGGGAGCGGCTCGCCGACCTCGATCCCGTCGAGTTCTCGTTCGGCGCGACCGACTCGCTGTACGTCTTCGATCCCGCGGGTCACGACGTCGAGATCGGGAGGTTCGACCGCGACCCCGAGGGAGACGAGCGGGCGGACGGCGCCGACACCGACCCGGACGCTACGCCGCCCCTCTCGGGGCTGTTCGAGGTCGTCCTGGAGGTCACGGATCTGTCGGCCGCGGCGGAACGGTACCGCCGGCTGGGGTTCGAGGTTGTCGACCGCGGCGGAACGCGCCGTCGCGTTCGGCTGTCCGGGCCGGTCGACCTCGAGATCCGGGAGCCGCAACTCGGGATCGCGGACGCCCGCGGCGGGCTCCACGTCGACCTCGCGTTCGCCACGCTCGACCCCGCGGCGGCGGTCGAGGCCGGCGGGCCGTGGAGTCGGTACCCGGCGGCCGGCGCGTCGTCGACGACGACGGCCACGTGCTAACCTTCCTGCGGCCGGTCGGCGGGCGGTGAGCCCTCCGGGGTCGGGCGTCGACCCTACAGCCGGTCGGTGTCGATCTCCACGTCCGGCGGGGTCACGACCAGGAACTGCCGGAAGTGCGTGAGGTTGCCGCCGAGGTCCCGGATCGGCCGCGCGAACCCCTTCGCGAGTTCGTTGAGGTCGCCCTCCACCGCGAGTACGAGCACGTCGCCGGACCGGACGGTCTCGACCCACTCGTCGGGGGGTGTGGTGCCGTCCAGGGTTCCGAGCACGACGTCAGTGCCGTCGTCGTCGAGGTGCTCCTCGGCCTCCGAGAGGTTCAGGTTGAAGTCGCTCATACCGGCTCAGAGGGAAAGCGACGCGAAAAGGGTTCGGGCGTGGGAACGGGTCGAAGCCGCCGAGGGTGAGTCAGGGGACGTACGACGTGACGACCGCGATCGCGACCGCGACCGGCGAGAGGGTGAGCAGCGGCGGGGTGATCTGTAACACGCCGGTGAGCGTCCCGAGGACGTTCGTGTAGCCGGCGAACGTCGCGAAGAGGAACAGCGCCGAGAGCATGACCGACACGACGGTCATACCGAACAGGACGACGACGGCGTTCGGCCCGGTCAGTCCCGCCAGAACCAGCCGCGTCGACAGGATGCTGAGGGTGATCCCGATCAGAACCAGCGCCAGAACCCCGTAGGTGAGCAGCACGGCCCACTCGGGGACGGTCGCCGCCTGCGCGAACTCGGTGAGCGCGACCTGCGAGTTGTAGTAGAACACCCCGCCGATCTGAAACGTCGAGACGAGCCCGCTCGATCCCGGGGCGGTGATGTAGGAGATGATCGAGACGATCACGGCTCCCCACAATCCGACGAACGTCCAGAGACGGCGTAACGCGGTCGTTCCGAACGGACTGTTCGGCATTGGTTTCGGGTCAGCATCAGATCAGGCGAATAAATAACTTGTCGTTGCCCGACAGGTACGACGCCGAACCTGTGACGGCCGGGCCCGCGGCCGCCGGCAGCGGTCGGCCGCGTCGGGGTCG
>CAZIQT010000081.1:0-10417 GCA_964541645.1 uncultured Halobellus sp.
CGAGTTCGGCGTCCATCTCCGCGACCAGCACCTGGACCGCCTGGTACTCGCCGACGGCCTTACCGCCCTGCTCCCGGTCGCCGGCGTAGGCGACCGCCTCGTCGAACGCCGCCCGGCCGATCCCGCAGCCGATCGCTCCCAGCCCGGTGCGGGCCATGTCGATCGTGCCCATCGCGATCCGGAACCCCTGGCCGATCGAGCCCAGGAGCGCGTCGGCGTCGACCGCCACGTCGTCGAACGCCGAGTCGCCGGTCACGTGGCCGTGCATCCCGAGATACTCCCCGCGGTCGAAGGTGAACCCGGCGATGTCGTCGGGGTTCGGCACCAGGAACACGCTCACGCCGTGGGAGTCGTCGGGCTGGGGGCGCTTCCGCGCCACGACGAGGTGGACGTCCGCGACGCCCGCGTTCGTTCCGAACGACTTCTCCCCGGAGATCCGGTACCCGTCGTCTGTCGCCTCCGCGACGGTTCCGAGTTCCGTCGGCGACGACCCCGCGCCGGGCTCCGTCAGCAGCATCGCCCCGACCGACTCCCCCGCCACCATCGCCGGGAGCAGCCGCTCCCGCTGGGCGTCGGTCCCGAAGTTCAGTACGGGCAGCGTCGCAAAGGTGTGACCCTGGATGGTCTCGGCGACCGCGCCGCTCTCCTCGGCGATCCGTTCGAGCGCCAGGCAGTACGACAGGAAGTCGCCGCCGAGCCCGCCGTACGCCTCGGGCACCAGGATGCCGAGCAGCCCGGCGTCGCCGGCGGCTTCGACGACGTCGCGGGGGAACTCGCGGGTCCGTTCGATCTCCTCGGTGCGGGGCGCGAGGGTCTCCTCGACGAACGCGTCGGCGCGGTCGAGTACGTCGTGGTGCTCCTCGGAGAGCGCGCGGTCGAGTAGCGTCATACCTGCGTTGGCGGCGCCGGGGGACTTATGTATGTCGTGACGGCCACCCGACCGACTCGGGAGCGCCGCTCGGTCGCTCCCCGGCGCCGACGCCCGGCTACAGCGGGCCGAACCGCAGACCCCCTGGGTTCGGCTCCACGTCCGGCTCCGGGTCGCGCCGAACGTACCGGTCGGGCGCCTCGCCGACGCGCTCGGCGAACCCGTGGTCGGCGGCGAACGCGAGGTGTGCGGCCGCTTCGCCGGCGCCCATCTTGGCGTGGATCCCCGCCATCTCCCCGAACAGGTCGCGGGCGACCGCCCACGGCGTCCGGCCCGCGTCGGCGCCGCTGTGGGCGGGCAGCGCGGCGACGGCGTCGTCGAGCCGCTCGGCGTGGTGGGTTCGGATCGCCCGGATCCGCCCCGATAGGTCGACCGTCGCCCCGTGACCGGGGTACGCGTCGGGGGCCGCGGCGTCGCCGAACCGCTCCGCCAGCCCGTCGAGCGCGTCGAGGTACGTCTCCAATGCGGAATCCAGCCGGGTGTCGCTGCCGCCGACGTTCGGAGTGTACGTCGGGAGCACCGCGTCGCCGACGAACAGGGCCTCGCCCGCCCGGAACGCGAGGTGCCCCGCGGTGTGGCCGGGGGTGTGGATCGCCTCCGCGCCCGCCACCGACTCGCCGTCCTCGACCGCCCGCACCGGGCACGCGTCGGGCATCGGCGACGGGGAATCGCCGTCGACGACCGCCGTCACGGTCGCCTCCGGCACCCCCCACGCGCGGAGCCGCCGGGCGTCGCGGTCCAGCCGGTGCCGCCGTTCGGCGGCGTAGTCCGCCACGAGCGGGGCGTCGGCCTCGTGGAGCACCAGCTCCGCGTCGGCGGCCGCGGCGAGCCGGGGGGCGAGCCCGGCGTGGTCGGCGTGCCAGTGGGTGACAACCACCGTCTCCACGCCGTCGACTGGGAGTCCTGCCGCCCGGAGCCCCGCAGTCAGGGTCTCCCACGAGGGGTCTCCCGGCGGTCCGGGGTCGATCACGACCGCCCGGTCCGGCAGGACGTAGGTGCTGTTCTCGCCCTCGGGACTGGCGGCGGCGTGGGCGATCCGCTCGACGGTCGACGGCGTCCCCGACATCGGTCACGCGCCCCCGTCGGTGGTGTGGTCGCGGCTGTCGTCGCCGTCGCGTCCGCCGGCGCCGCGCGTCGGATCGTGTTCGGGGCCGTTCTCGAACCCGAGCTCCGACCAGTCGGCCTGGACCGCCTCGCGGATCTCCGCGGGGTAGGTCGCCTCGAAGGTGACCCGCGGCGCGATGTACTCCTCGTCCCACCGAGGGTCCCACGCCGCGTCGACGTACACGTTCGCGCCGGTCGTCCCGTCCCGGCGGTAGTGCGGCGCCCGCGCGGCCGGCGCCTCGGGGTCGGAGAACTCCCAGTCGTTCGCGGGGTGGGCCTTCACCCAGATGTCGTCGAACGCCTGACCCAGGTCCATCGGCGGCGTCTCCGTGTCGAGGACGACCACCTTGTCGAACAGCCGCGAGAACGAGAACAGGGTGTTCGCGAGCTGCCACTCGAAGCCGGCGTAGAGCACGTCGCTCGCGACGAGGCAGATCCCGAGCCCCGCTTCCGGGGGGAGCGCGAGCCACTCCGCGGGGGCGACCCCCCAGTAGTTGTTCACCCGGCCGTAGAGCCGCGCGGACTCGGCCGCCGAGAGCAGGTGCCGGCCGTCGGCCATCGGCGCGCCCGTCGGCGAGAACGGGACCACCGGATCGTCGCGAACCCGGACGGAGTCGACCCGGGCTCGGAGCGTCGCGGTCGGGACGGCGTGCTCCCACGGCGCCGCCGGCCCCGAGGGACGAGCGTCGGCGGCCGCCCCCGGCCCCGACGCCGTCGCGGCCACCACCACCTCGCTGGCCGCCGGCACCGCTCCCGCGGGAGAGGGGGCGACCGCGACCGGCTCCAGGGCGTCGGCGATCTGGGGGGCGCTCGCGGCGCGGGACTCCCCCAGCCACCGCCGCACCGCCCCGTAGAGCGCGGGCGGCGGCGCACCGAGCGCGACCGCCACGCTCGTCCCCGCCGGGACGCCGCCGGCGGGCGCCGGCACCGACAGCCGGAGCCCGTCGCTGCCGTGGACGGAGCCGCGGACCGGGAGCCACCGCACCGCGTCGGGGTCGGCGCGGTCGCGATCGGGGACGGTCACGGCCGCGTCGTCGTCGGCACCCCCGACCGCGGCCGCCGGAACCGCCGCGACCCCCAGCGTGAGCGTCGGCACGTCGGCGTCGCCGACCGCCGGCAACCCCAGCCCGTGGAGGTCGGCGTCGGCCGTCGCCGCCGGGCGATCGACCCGCTCCGGCTCGGAGCCGTCGCGTCGGGCCGCCACCAGGGCGTCGAGCACGTCGAGGTACGCGGCGTCGTACCCCACCCCGAGGGCAGCTGCGGTCCGCGCCCACGGCTCGCGGGACCGGACCGCGAGCCGGTCGGGGCCGCCGAACGCGCCGCTCACGAGGGTCGCGCGCCCGCCGGCGTCGGTCAGCCGGACCGCGGGCCCGTTCCCCCGGGCGGCCTCCCCGGCGACCGCGGCCGCGGCGTCGGCCCAGTGAACCCGCTCGTCGACAGTCGCGAGGTCGCCCGCGGCGTCGAGCCGGTCGAGGTGCGCTCGGAGGTCACTCACCGGGCGTCACCCCCGGGTCGAGCTCCACGCCGGCGCGGTCGAGCACCCCCCGGGCGCGCTCCGCGAGCGCCTCGCGGCCAGCCGCGGGCGTCACCCCCGCCGGCTCGCCGTCGGAGGTGGCGTCGATGTACGCCTTCGCGGTCTTGGACTTCGAGGTCCCGGTCTCGACGTCGCCCTTCTCCTCGGGGGTCTGGTAGATGTTCAACGGCACCTTCGGCATCGTCTCGGCGCCGAACTGGTGGAAGTCGGAGTCGGGGTCGGCGTGAAGCGCGAGCGCCTCCAGCACCGCCCGCGTCGACAGCGGGTCCACCTCGGCGTCGACGAACACGAAGAAGTCGACGTGGAGCATCCCCCACGTGGTGAAGATGAAGTTCGCGAGCTCGTGGAGATATCCCGGCCGGGGGACGTCGGTCGAGACCACGTACACCGACCGCGGGGTGAACCGCCAGGGCACGCACTTCTCGACGTCGTAGCCGGCCGCACGGAGCCCGAGGGTGGCGTCGGGGCCGATGCACGCCACCTCTGTCGTGGAGGTGGTGTTCAGCGAGTACCCCACCCCGGAGCCCTCGACGCAGAAGGGGAGCAGCGGCGCCTCCCGGTGTGTGACCGCGTCCACCCGCAACACCGGCATCGACCGCCGCGGGCCGTGCATGTAGCCGAAGTAGTCGCCGAACGGCCCCTCGTCGAGGCGCTCGCCCGGCAGGATCCGGCCCTCGATCACCAGTTCCGCGCTGGCCGGCACCCGGAGGTCGTTGGTGGTGCACTCGACGAGTTCGACGGGTTCTCCCTTCAGCCCACCGGCGAACGCCGCCTCGTCGCTACCCGTCGGGATCCACATCGACGCGGTGAACTGCGCGGCGGGTTCGACCCCCACGGCGAGCGCGACGGGCATCGGTTCGTCGCGCCGCTCGTACCGGTAGTAGAACAGGTTCGGGGTCTGCTCGCCCGCCAGCAGCAGGACGCTCGCGCGGGCGCCGTCCTGGAGCATCGCCCGGTGGGACGACCAGTCCACCCACGAGGAGTCGGGGTCGGGGGCGACCATCGTGTGGAGGTTGGAGTACCGCCCGCCGTCGGCGGCGTGGACGTACGGCCACGGCAGCGAGAGGAGGTCGACCTCGTCGCCCCGCCTGAGCACCGCCTTGCACGGGGCGTCGTCGGCGTCGACGGTCACGGGGTCGATCGGGTTCCGGAGCCGCCCCATCACCCGCCGGTAGTAGTCGTCGCCGGAGAGGTCCGACGGGAGCCCCAGCGCCCGCGCCGGGCGGTCCCACGGCCGGCTGCGGGAGCCGCGGTAGGGGTCGCCCACCAGCCGCGCGGGCACCCGGGAGTCGGTCACCGACTCGAAGACCGGGATGCGGTCGTCGCGGTCGTTCGCGAGCATGGTGACCGCGCTGGCTTCCAGGTTCCAGGAGACGTCGGTTCGGATCCGGTTCAGCTCCCCCGCCGCCTCGAGCGTCCGGAGGTAGTCCCGGAGGCTGTCCGCCGGACCGTCCGTGGCGCCGCCGTCGGCCGCGGGGCCGTCGCCGCCTCGGTCCCGGGTCACTCCCCGCGACCCCCACCGAGCCGGAGCTCCGTCTCCTCGCGTTCGCGCTCGGTCCGGAGGTCGACGTACCGCTCGACTAGCTCCGGCCGGGTCTCCGAGAGGTGCTCCCTGAGCAGCGACCGGACCGCGTTCGAGACCGAGTCGTACTCACCGGTTTCGACCAGATACGAGACCAGCGTCTTCACGTCCTCGCCGCGGGCGGTCAGCACGTTCGATCCCTCGCGACTCCGGTCGAAACAGGCCTCCAGCGCCGCCTCGTCGACGCTCGGCTCGGGGATGTCGGCCTCGACGATGTCGACGTACCACTGCTCCTCGCGGTTCTCGTGTGGCCCCCGGAGGATGGTCAGCGGGTCGGGGTCGTCCAGGTCGGCGGCGTCGCGGGCGATCCGGGCCCGGGTCGTGAAGATGTGTTTCGTCTCCCGGTCGGTCACCTGGAGGGTGATCTCGCCGCTCGTGTCGGCGGGCAGGTGGTCCTCGGAGGTGATGTACTGGTCGCTCACGGTACCGCCCCGCCGTGATCGGCCAGCGCGTTCATATACCACAATCGGGACTCGATCGGTTATAAACTCTTCCCGGCCGCCCGGCGGCCACGCCGCCGGCGCGTCACCACCCCTCGAACTTGTCGCGGCGGTACAGGTCGATCTCGTGGACCGTCGAGCGGTCCTGGGCAGCGGCGAACGCGACCGCGTCGGCGATCTCCTCGGGTTCGGTCACCTCTCCCGGCTCGAACCGCTCTTCGAACGCCTCGCTCTCCTCGCTCGCGAACTCCGTCCGGACCTCGGTTGGGTTGACCACGGTGACGCCGACGCCGTCGGGGCCGATCTGGCCTTCGAGGCTGTGGGCGAACCCGCGGACCCACCACTTCGTCGCCGCGTAGATCGGGTTGCCGGGCCGGGGGTACTGCCCCGCGAAACTCCCCACGAACACGAGGTTCCCCCCGGTCTCCCGGAGGTGGGGGATCGCGGCCCGCGTCGCGAAGAAGACGCCGTCGACGTTCGTGTCCATCATCAGGCGGTACTGGTCGGTCGTGGTCGCCTCGACGTCGCCGCCGACGCCGACGCCCGCGTTGTTCACCTGGACGTCGAGCCGCCCGAACGTCTCGACCGTCGTCTCGACCATCGCCTCGACCGCCGCCTCGTCGCGGACGTCCGCCGGGACGACGAGCGTGTCGACGTCGAACTCGGATTCGATCCCCTCGGCGACGGCTTCGAGCCGGTCCCGGCGCCGCGCCGCGAGCGCGACGTCGGCGCCGTCGCGTGCGAGCGCCCGGGCCGTCGCTTCGCCGATGCCGGAACTGGCCCCCGTGACGAGGGCGACGCTGTCGTTGCGGTGCACGGTCCAACGCTCACGGCCGAGCGACTTGAGTTCTCGGGGGCGCCGACCGACGCCCCGTCACGGCTCGAACGGCGCCAACAGCCCGTCGGCGAAGGTGGTCGGCTCCCCCTCGCGGTCGAAGCAGCCGTACTCGGTGACGCCCTCGATGCAGACCTCGTCGTCCGCCCGGAACGTGTGCTCGACCGTGACCGCCTCCGGCGTGGCCGCCCGCACGTCGGTCGTGACCGACAGCGTCGAACCGAACGGGACCGTCGACCCGAACTCCCAGTGCCACGCCCGGAGCCGGAACGGCTGCCGCTCGCCGGCGATCGCCGCGGGCTCGATTCCCTCGTCGGCGAGAAACGATTCGAGCGCCACGTCGGCGAACCGGGGGTACTCCTCGAAGTACGCCAACTCGGATCCCTCGACGTGTGGGCCGTGGACGCGGAAGGCGGCCTCGAACGTCGGACGGTCGTCGCCCCCGGAGGGACCGGCGTCCGCCGAGTCGTCGCCCCCCGCCCTCGGTGTCGGCGCCGGCCCCGGGTCCACGTCGCGGGACGCCTGCCGCCCGTCGAGCCGTTCGCGCACCGCGTCGGGCAGCGGGAGCGCCCCGCCCTCCGGCGCGATCGTCACGTGGGTCATGCGGGCAGTCGAGAACGGCTCCCCGCCGGCGTCGACCGTCTCGTAGACCAACTCCAAGCTGGAGTCGCCGACGCGGGTGGGGGTGACCTCGACCGAGACCGCGTCGCCGAACGTCGGATACCGGTGGACGGTCGTGTCGACGACGACCGGGGCGTACGGGATGGCGTCGTCGTCGACGAGCCCCTCGAACGGGTAGTCGACCGCGGTCGCGAGTTCCTGGGTCGAGACGAGCTGCCAGTCGAAGAAGTTCGCGCCGTGGACCAGCGGGCCGGCCAGTTCGCCGAACCGGATCGGGTGGTCGCGGATGGTTCGCATACCTCCGGCGTTCGCCACCCCGAAGTAAGCCGGTTTAGGTGCCGGCAAACCCGCCCGGTCCCGCGGCGGCCCGCCCCCGGACGTCGACCCGACGGCGGCGACCGCGCAGCCGAGTCGGGGGGGTAGCAACCATAGAAAATATTAGTATATAGAAAATACTGAATTTAGAACGAATCATCGTATCGGAACCGATTGGAATGGGTTCGAATCGGATAGCCAAGTTCAATGGAACAAATATATACCAAAATATATCGGAAAGATAGAACGGATTCGACGCGACAGACCCCACGGCCCGCCCGACCGGACTCCGCCAGCGTGCACGGCTCCCGGCGTCCGTGGGTGCGGTCGGTCCGGCATCGGCCACAGTATCAGGATCGGTACTCCGCCCGGGCAATTTATGTGACGGGTTCGGGTACAGACGGCTATGAGCCGCGAGCCCGACGTCGATCGAACGGTCTCCGTGTCCGACGACGACGTACGCGTCGAGAAGTCCTTCGCCCGCGACGAGTTCCCGGTGCCTGCGATCAAGTTCCGGATCACCGCCGAGGGCGACGTGCCCGCCCACGTCCGGCTCGTCGACCGGATCCCCGAGGAGTTCCCGATGGAGGGCGTCGGGTTCCACCCGGACTACGAGAGCGACAACTGGACCGCGTACAAGGACCACCGCGTCGAGTACGAGCGGACGTTCGACCCCGGCGAGTCCACGGTCACGGTGTACGGGATCCGGCTGGAGGACCCCGCCGACGCCGCGGGGTTTCTGACCGAGCCGATCCTCGAACGCCCGCCGAGGCCCGGCGAGGGGTCGGAGGACCGCCCCGGCGCCGACGTCGACGACATCCTCGGGACCGATCGGAGCCAACTCGTCCGCGACGCGCTCCAGGGTCAGGGTCGGCTCGCGAACCAGGACCCGGCGGATCCGGTCGACGATCCGGCCGCCGACCCCGCGACGGGCGCCGACGACGGCGCGGGATCGGTGGACGCCGACGCCGGTGACGACGCGGCAGCGGACGACATCGACGCCGACGGAGCCCCCGACGTCGACGGGTCGACGCGGCGCGCGATCGACTCGGACCTGACGGCTGCGGTGCGCCGCGAGCCGGCGTCGGTCGCACCGGTCGGAGCGGGGGCGGACGCGGCACCGGAGGACAGGGCCGACGCCGAGGAGTCGGACGACGGCGACGTCGACGCGGCGCCGCCGGGAACCGAGGTCGATCCCGACTCGTCGGCTGCCGGTAGCGAAACGGAAGTCCAAGCCGGGGGCGAAGAAACTGCGGCCGACGCCGACGCAGCCGAGGACGATGCCGACGCCGACGCAGCAGAGGGCGACGCCGACGCGTACGTCGATATCGGCGCCGACGCGGAGGACGGGGACGCCGCCGGCGAATCCGGGGGCGACGCCGACGTGCCGGCAGCGGCGGCGGCCGGCGGCGGGCTGGCGGCGACGCTCGCCGCCGAGATCCGGGCGGGTGAGGTCTCCGACGCCGACCTCGAGACGCTCCGCGGCGAGCTCGACTCCGGGCTCCCCCGGAGCGCGGACGTCAGGATCCGGCGGCTGCAGTCGCAGTTCGCCGACCTCGACGCCTACGTCGACGCCCTCGAGGAGTTCATCGATGACGAGGGCACCGGCGCCGAGCTCGTCGAGCGCCTCGACGCGGAACTCGAGAAAGTCACGGCCGAGGTCGCGGACCTCCGCGAAGGGCTCGACGCCGCGGCCGACGACCGGGAGGCGATCCACGACGGGGTCGACGCCCTCGACGACGACCTCGCGGCGACCGACGACCGGCTCGACGACGTCGCGGGGACCGCCTCCGCGGCCGCCGACGGCGTCGACGACCTCCGCGGCCGGACCGATGCCGTCGAGGCCCACCTCGACGACGTCGAATCGGACATCGACGACCTCGTCGACGACCTCGACGACGTCGTGGCGGACGTCGGCGACGTGGCGGCCGACGTAGACGAGACCGAGGAGTACGTCGCACGGGTCGACGACGACCTCGACGCGGTTCGGGAGGACGTTTCGACGGTCGCCGAGGACGTCGCGGACGCCCAAGAATCGCTGTCCGCGGACGTCGCAGACCTCCGCGCCGAGGTGTCGGCGCTGGCTGACGAGCTCGACCGCGTCGACGAGGTCGAAGCCGAAATCGAGGAGCTCCAGACGTTCCGCGACCGGCTCAACAGCGCGTTCGGTCCCGGCGGAGGCGGGAGCGGCGACGGGGAGTGACCCGACGCCCCGACCCGGGAACGCAACCGGTTTCACCCGCCGCCGTCTGCACCCGGTAATGACACCGACGGAGGCGGTTCGGGTCGCGGTGCCGCGGAAGGGCCGGCCGCTCGAAGCCGTCCTCGAACGCGTCGCGGACGTGGCCGGCGCCGAGACCGTCGCCGACCGCGTCGTCTCCACGCTCCGCCACGAGAAGGCGATCACGAAGGGCGGGACGACGCCCGAGGCCGACGTCTACCACCGGCTCGCGACGTACTCCGACCTCGACGACGACTACGCGCCGGAGTTCACGCTGGTCCGCGACGACCGCCGGGGGATGCCGCGCCGGATCGTCTTCGACAGCCTCACCGTCGACGTCGACGGCGTCCCGGTGGAGCTCGTCGGCCGCGAGGAGCCGTTCCGCGCGCTCCGCACCCACGCGTTCGGGCTGGGGTTCGACAGCGCCGACCTCGTGTTGGAGGAGGTCGTCGAACTCGAACCCGAGGGTATCGGGTCGATCGCCGACGTCAACGCCCGGATCGACCCGATGGACACCGACGTGCGGGTGGTCTCGGGGCTGGGCGACACCGTGTTCCACACTCTGATGGCCCGACCGGAGGTGCTGCCGCCGGGCGCGGATCTCGACCGGGAGTTCGTCGCGAGGTACGAGGGCGACCTCTGCATCTCGCCGCGGTACGAACGCCTGGTTGAGGCGGTGCTCGGAACCCGGCCGCTCGACGGCGTCGAGTTCGCGTACCCCGGCTCCGGCCGCGACGAGGAGGAGGCCGCGATCGCCGACGTCGGGCTCGGGGTCTACCTCACGGTCACGGGGTCGACCGCACGAACCCACGGCCTGATCCTGGGCGAACACCTCTT
>CAZIQT010000082.1:0-10393 GCA_964541645.1 uncultured Halobellus sp.
ATACTTCGGGCCTTGGGTGCCCGTGACCCCGGTTCGAATCCGGGCGGTCCCACTGAGCATCGCGAGCGACAGCGAGCGTGCGACGGTATAGCGACCGGGTCGAACCAGGGAGCCACGCGAACCGAGTGCGCGGAGCGACCGTGGTTCGAATCCGGGCGGCCCCAGTTGCGCGCGCTGCCCGACCGTGCCGTCGGACCCGCCGCCACAGTGGTAAGCGTCCCCGACGAACGGAGGGGTATGGACGCCGAAGCCAGAATCCGGGAGTACTACGACGCGCTCGAAGCCGGCGACCCGCTCGGCCCCTTCTTCGCCGACGACGACGGGGTGGTGAAGTTCGGCATCTCCGAGCGCCTGGTCGGCGGCGACGCGGTCCGGCGCGGACTCGAAGAACAGACCCGCCGGACCGACGGTTGGACGGTCGACAGCCGCGCGCTCCGGGTGACCGACCGCGGGTGCCACGCGTGGTTCAGCGACGACGTGGCGCTGTCGTGGCGGGACGTCGAGGCGGGCGTGGAACGGCGGTTCGAGACGCGGTGGAGCGGGGCGCTCGAAGCCCGCGACGGCGTGGCGGTGTTCGTGGGGATGCACGTCAGCACCTCGAACCCGTTCTGAGGCCGACGTGACGGCCACGGCGGCGTCGACCCGCGGGACCACCACGGATTTGCCGGCTGCGGCCCACCCGGGTGTATGACGCGGACTGCCGTCGTCGCGGGGGTCGGGCCCGGCCTCGGTGCGTCGCTCGCCCGGACGTTCGCCGCCGAGGGCTGTCGGGTCGCGCTGTTCGCGCGGTCGACGGAGTACATGGAGGAACTCGCCGCCGACCTCCCCGACCCGGGGGAGGGGCTCGCGGTCACGGTCGACCTCGCGGACGTCGACGCCATCCGCGGGGGGTTCGAGACCGTCCGGGAGGCGTTCGGTCCGGTCGACGTGCTCGTGACCCACGCCAGCGCCGCGTCGTGGAGCGGCCTCCTCGATTCGAGCGTCGCGGAGTTCGAATCCGCGTGGGCGGTCGGCGGCCGTGGGGCGTTCGTCTGCTCGCAGGAGGCGGTGGCGACATGCTGGAGACCGGCGGCGGGACTGCGCTCTTCACCGGCGCGACCTCCGCGGTCCGGAGCCTCGGCGGGACGATCGGGTTCGCCGCCACGAAGTTCGCCGCGAGGGGGATGGCGATGGACATGGCCCAGGAGTTCGGTCCGGAGGGGGTCCACGTCGCCCACGTCGTGATCGACGGCCCCGACGCGCAGGCGGATCCCGACCGAGGTTCCGACACGTTCCTCGACCCCGACCGGATGGCCGAGACCTACTGGCACCTGGTCGAACAGAACGATCCGGGCACCCAACCGTTCGAGGTCCACATCACCAACGGCCCGCGCAACACCGAGTTCCTGTAGCGGCCGGCGGGACGGCGGAGGGGCGGCGACGTCCGGCCTACAGTTTCTCCGACCGTCGGGCCTGTTCCGCCCGGCGCGCCGCCTGTTCCGCCCGGTTCCCTACGGCGTTCACGAACGGTTCGGGCACTTCCTCGCCGACCGCGTCCAGGCGCCCGACGACGCGTTCGATCCCCCGCGCGACGGCTTGCAGGAACTGGTCGGCGTTCCCGCGGTCGCCGGCGCGGGCGCGCTCGGTCGCGCGCTCTGCGGCCTCGATCACGGCGTCCAACGAGCGGACCAGCCCGCGGAGGCCGTTGGCCTTCCCCCGGAGGTCGCCCTCGTCGACGATCGCCTGGGCCTGGTCGCGGGTCTCCTTCGCGAGCGCCACCAGGAACGACGACAGCGACGCCTTCCCCGTCTCCGGGCGGTCGATCCGGATGGGACCGCCCGAGGGCGAGTCGTCCGACCCGTCGTTCGAGTCGGAATCCGGGCCCGGGTCGAAGTCGGGGTTCACCCGGAACGCGCCGACCGCGCCGTCGGCGTCACGGACTTCGGTCGTGTACGCGCCGCCGCGGTGGACGTAGACCGCGTCCGACCCCTCGGCGGGCGCGTCGTACAGCCGGCCGGCGAAGTCGTCCTCGACCGCCACCCCCGCGAGGTCGGCGTCGGTTCCCTCGGCGTCGACCTCCAGCTTCCGGGCGTTCTCGCGGGCGACGAGCGGGATCTCCGCGTCGACCCCCGCGGCGGTGACGCGCTCGGGCCGGGCCGGTCGGTCGGTGTCGGTCTCGCCGTCGCGGGTGCCGCTCCCGGTCGTCGCCGTCGCGTCCGTGCCCGGGTCGGCGGTCGCGGGTCCGTCGGCGGCGCCGTCGGAGTCCGCGGGATCGGTCGTCGCCTCCTCCGGGGTGCCGACGCGGAGCCGCTCGCTGTACGGCGCCCGGCCCGCCGCGTTGACCGTGAGCCGGTGGTCGCCCGCGGGCACGTCCCTGGCGACCGCGACGCCGCCGAAGGTGGGAACGACCTGCGCGTCGCTCTCCAGCAGCGCGGTCGCCTCGACGGCAGGTGCCCGCGTCGTCAACCCCTCGCCGTCGGGGGCGTCGTCGGCCGTGACCGCCTCCCCGACGCTCGTGACGACGGTGTTGATCGGCGCGGCGTCGCCGACAGCGTCGTACCGCTCGGCGAGCGCCGCGCGGTGGGTCGGGTCGGTGATGTCGGCGGCGGGGTTCGCGTACCGGTCCTGGTCCCACGGCACCCCGGCGGTCGAGATGTGCGTCGAGACCGCGTCCTCGGCGTACTCCGGCACCGAGAACTCGAAGCTGAGCTGCGGTCCGGTGAAGTCGGCGATGTCTTCGAGGTCGCTCGTCGGCGCGAGCTCGTAGGCGTACTCGGTGTCGGCAACCTCATCGCCGGCGGCGTCGCGTCCCTCGAAGCGGAACACCACGCCGGTGGAGCGCTCGGGGAGGTCGGTCGGCGGCGCCGCGAGCTCCTCGAACGCCCGGACGGTGATCGCCCCGTCGATCAGCGACGACTCCTCGACCGCGGGGAGCCGGTCGTGGTCGTACACCGGCTGCCCATCGTACTCGGGGACGACGTAGGGGAGCCGGCCGCCCTCGTCGCGCGGGAGCCCGTAGGCGAGCGGGAGCTCCGACACCGACTCCACCCCCTCGATCGCGGCGTTCGTGATGTCCGCGAGCAGGTCCGCGCCCGGAAGCCGCCGGAACTCGTCGGGCCGGTCGTTGACCGACAGCGCGCTGGAGTGCGACCCGAGCTCCGAGAGGATCCGCGGCGCCCGGTCGGGGTCGGGGTCCAGGAACTCGTTGTTGGGTACCCGCGTGGAGTGCGAGGAGGCGACGTAGAGCTGCGGCTCGTCGGTGTCGGAGTCGACGAAGACGTGGAGCACCTCCCAGTCGTGCCAGTGGAAGTTCGCGGTGAACTGGTCGAACGCGGCGTACAGCCAGAACTGCACGACCGACAGCGGCGACCCCTCGTAGTCGACGACGTTGTAGAACACCGTCCGGTTCGGCGGCTCGCCGGCGTCGGCCAGCCGCTCGTGGTAGCCGTTCAGCGCGTCGAACCCGTCGACCACGGTCTCGCCGTCCTGCTCAGAGGTGTATGGCCGGGGATCGGTCGGGAACCACGGCTCCGCCGCGTCGAAGTACAGCGTCGGCGCGAAGCGGGTCGCGAGGTCCGCCGCGCGGTCGGCGTCGACGTCGGTGGTCTCGGCGTCGGATTCGCGGTCGGCGAGCGAGGAACAGCCCGCGAGGCCGGCGGCGCCGGCGCTCCCGAGGGCCGCGAGCAGCGCCCGTCGGTCGAGGGTCGGAGGGCGATCGGGCACGCGTTAGTTGTACGCCTCCCGGAGGAACACGAGCACGCCGCCGAGCATCGCCATATTGCCGAAGAAGGCCAGCCGCTCGCCGCTTCCCGAGCCCTCCTCGGCGTTCCAGAAGTCGTGCATCGTGGGCGTCACGACCGCGAGAAACGCCGCGGTCGCGCCGGTTGCGATCCGGGGGAACTTCCAGAGGGCGACCCCCAGCCCGCCGACGAGCATCATCCCCGACGCGAACGGCGCCGCCAGCTCCGGCAGCGGGACGTCCGCGGAGTCGGCGTACTCGATCGTGTCCTCCATGTCGCGGAAGTCCTCGGAGGCCTGGAGCGCGAGCCCCACGCCGAGCAGCAGCCGTCCGAGCCGGGAGGGGGCGTCGCCGTCGGTGGTGTCGTCAGCCATACCTCGGGCCTGTGGGGGCGTAGGCATAAGCGTTCGGCCACGGTCTCGACGCCGGCCCGCGGTCACCGCGGCCGCTCGTCCCGACCGCCCCGACCCGACAGCGTATTCCGGATCGACGCCGGAGCCGGGCGCATGAGCATCGGTCCGGGCGATCGGGTCGCGATCGACTACGTGGGGCGGTTCGAGGACGGCACGGTGTTCGGGACCTCGAAGCACGCCGTCGCCGCCGACCACGGCCTCGCGGCGGCGGAGGACCGCGACCCCGACGACTACGGCCCCCTGACGTTCACCGTCGGCGAAGGCGAGGTGATCGAAGGGCTCGACGACGCGGTCCGGGGGCTGTCGGTCGGGGCGGAGACCACGGCGACGGTGCCGCCGGCGGCCGCCTACGGCGAGGTGCGCGAGGACCGCTTCCGGGAGTACGACCGGGAGACGTTCGAGGCGATGGTCGACGCCGACGCCGAAGTCGGGCTCCACGTCCACGCGCGGAACGGGCTCCACGGCGACGTGGTCGCGGTCCGGGCGGACACGGTCGAGGTCGATTTCAACCACGAGCTCGCCGGGCGGACGCTGGTGTTCGAGATCGAGGTGGTCGACCGGCGGCCCGGCGGCGACGGCGGGTGAGACCCCGGCTACAGTTCGGTCACCGTCGCGCCGTCGGGCGTGTTCGTGACGGCTGCAACCCCGTCGGGGCGTTCGATCACGACCGCCTCGCCGCCGGGGACGCCGAGGTTGTCCCGGATCACGTTCTCACAGATCGCGTTCCCCCGCCGCGTCGGCCGCTGGTGTCGGGAGTGACCGACGACCTGCGGCGGCGCGGTCTCCCGCATGTGCTCGAAGTCCATCCACAGGAGCCCGGAGGAGGGCCCCCGGCCGAACTGCCCGCCGACGCCGAACACCAGGTCGTACGCCGGGAGCACGTCGAGTTGGTCCTCGTGGTACCGCCCCTCCCGGCGCATCGTCACCAAGCGCCGGGCCGCGTCCCGCGCCTGTGCGTTTGCGGTCGCGACGTCGAACGCCTCGTTGGCGCCCGCGTGTGAGTAGGTGTAGGTGTACCCCTCGAACGCGGCCGGAACGCGG
Organism: uncultured Halobellus sp.; assembly: GCA_964541645.1. GTDB lineage: Archaea > Halobacteriota > Halobacteria > Halobacteriales > Haloferacaceae > Haloquadratum. The sequence goes on from CAZIQT010000082.1 coordinate 5,173, forward strand.
CCGTCGGCGACAGTCTCGACGAACGCCCCGCGGCGGTCGTCGTCCATCTCGATGCTGTACACGCCCGGCCACCGGAACCGCTCGGGGAACAGCACGGCCATCTCGTGGTTCCCCAGGTGGTACCGGACCCGGCCCGGCGGCGCCTCCGACGCCAGCCGTTCGAGCAGCGCCAGACACGCGCGGTTCCGGTCGCCGCGGTCGAGCAGGTCACCGTTGAGCACGAGCACGTAGTCGTTGCCCGCCCAGTGGAGGCGGCCGTCGCCGTCGGCGGTGACGACGGGCGGGTACGCGTCGGTCTCCCCGACGGCCCGCAGGGCGTTCCGCGCCGCGTCGAGGTAGCCGTGGACGTCGCTGAGGCTCACGATCGCCGGCGTCTCGCCGCGCTCCCGGAACCACTCGATTCCGTCCGGCGCCGCACCCGGTTCGAACTCCATCCCGGCGGACGACGGGGCGACGGGGTAGTAAGCGTTCCGCCGACCCCCGGCTCGCGACATCCGCGTCCGGGGCGGGCGACTCACTCCCGGAGGGTGATCTCGTCGTCGGCCGCGGGGACGACACACAGGAACGCCCCCACGGAGTCGCCGTCGTTCCGGTACCAGTGGTCCACGCCGGCGGGGATCAGGAGCGAATCGCCCGCCGAGACGGTGTGGGTCTCCTCGCCGATCCCGACGACGTACTCGCCCGCGAGGACGAACTGCTCGTGTTCGACCGCGTTGGCGTGCCGCGGCACGCGGGCGCCCGGGTCGAGTTCGAACCGTCGCATGTGGACGTTCGGCGCGTCCTGGTCGTCGCCCAGTAGCACGCCCTTCCGGAGCCCGTCGGCCAACTCGACGGCCTCGTAGTCGACGTCGGCCGCCCGGCGGAGGTGTGGGGTGGGATCGGATCCGGTCATACCCCATCGTCGGCGGGCAGGGACTTGTGTCTGTCCGAACCCTGCGGGTCAGAAGTCCCCGAGCGACAGCTGGTTCCGCCGGAGCGCGGTCGCGTCGTGGCCGGCCTCGGTGAGGTGGTCGGCCAGCGCCGCCGCCGACCCGTGTTGGGTGTACACCCGGTCGGGGTCGACCGCCGCGACGAGGTCGCGGAGTTCGGGGAAGTCACAGTGGTCCGACAGCGGGAACGTCTCGTCGAACCCGCCCCGGAACCTGAACGAGTCGTCGACCGCCCACCCCGAGAAGCCCGCGGTCACCGCGCCCGCCTCGTCGGCGAGGTCCGCGACCCAGTCGATCCGACCGCTGGTCATCGGGAGCACCAGGGCGTCGCCGTCGTCGAGCGTGACCCCGTCGTGGGGCCGGGCGTCGAAGTCGACGTCGAGGTGCTCCTCGACGACTGCGTTCACCCGGCGGACGGCGTCGGTCGCGAGGATCCGGTCGCGACCGGCGTCCGCGGCGAGCAGTTGGAGCTTCTGGGCGCGGCCGAGGGCGTACCCCAGGAGGAGGACCGGCGCCTCGGTGTCCGCGAGCCACGACCGGATCTCCGCGGCGACAGCGTCGTGATCGGGGAAGGCGTACCCCGGCTCGCCGTAGGTGGCCTCGACGACGAGCACGTCGGCGTCCGGCGGGTCGAACCCGTCGAGGTAGAACCGCGGGCGGGTGCAGACGTCGCCGGTGTAGAGGTACCGCGTGCCGTCGGGGTCGGTCACGAGTGCCGCCCGGGAGCCCGCGACGTGGCCCGCCGGCACCAGTTCGACCCGGTCGTCGGTCGTGCGGTGGAGCGGGGTGTCGCGCCGCGCGGTCGCGAGGTCGGCGGTGAGTTGCGAGCAGACCGCCGTGGCCTCCCCCTCGGGGTAGTGGTCGCCGTGGGCGTGGGTGACGACGTTCACGTCCCCGTCGGGGTCGTCGGCGTCACAGACCACCCGGGTGCCGTCGGAGAGGTGGATCTCGATCCCGTCGCGGTACTGGACCGTCACGCCCGGGCGTTCGGGCCGTCTGCGTATGACGGTTGCGCCGCGGGGTCGGGGTCCGACCCGAGGCTGGGTCCCGACCGGCGCTACTGCCCCTCGTAGAGCGACTCGACCCGGCTGAGGGAGTCGGCGTCGGTCGGCGCCACGTCCTCGCGGACGTCCAGAAACCGCGGGAACCGGAGGGCGTACCCCGAACCGTACTCCGGGGACTCCTGGATCTCCTCGTACTCGACTTCGAGCACGACCTCCGGTCGGAGTTCCACGTCGCGGCCGTCGCGGGCGGTCACGAGCTCCTCGAGCCGGTCGGTCAGCGCCGCGAGCTCGTCGTCGGTGTAGCCGGTCGAGAGCCGCCCCACCTCCCGGAACGCGCCGGCGTCGGGGTCGTAACACCCCAGATACAGCCGGCCGAGCCACTCGCTGCGCCGCCCCTCGCTGTAGGTCGCGCGGGTGACCACCAGATCCAGCGGCTCCATCGTGGGTTTGAGCTTCAGCAGCCGGCCGACCCGCCGTCCGGGCTGGTAGGTCGCCGCTGGGTTCTTCACCATCACCCCCTCGTGGCCGGCGTCGAGCGCATCGCGGTAGAACGACGCCGCGGCGTCGGGGTCGTCGACGGCGACCCGCCGCGAGCGGGCGAGTTCCAAGCCGGCCCGCGGCTCCTCGGGGGCCGGCGCCACCGGCTCGACGACGTCGACACACCGCTTGCGGCGGACCGAGAGGGGCGACTCCAGTTGCGTCTCGTCGGTCGCCAGGCAGTCGAAGACGTGGACCACGGCGGGGATCTCCCGGGCCAGCGCCTCGACGTCGGTCTCGCGTTTGATCCGGCGGGAGAGGGTCTGGAACGCCACCGGGTCGCGGGCGTCGGTCGCGACCGTGTCGGGGGCGTACCCCACGAGTTCGCCGTCGAGGATTGCGCGGTCGGCGGTGACCCCGTGTCGGACCGCGCGGACGACGTCCGGGAACTGGTCGGTCACCCCCTCCAGCCGCCGGGTGAACAGCCACACGTCGTCGCCGTCGACGTGGATCTGGATCCGGACGCCGTCGTACTTGTACTCACAGACCGCGGTGCCGTCGGCCGCGGCGTCGGCGACGGCGGCGGCCGGCGATTCCGACTTCTCGGCGAGCATGACCTGGACCGGGCGGCCGGGTTCGACGTCGAGGGCTGCGAGCCCGTCGACCCCCGCCTCGCGGGCGGTCTCGGCGACGACGCGGAAGTCCGTCGTGACCTGGTAGGCGCGCTCGACGGCGGCGATCGCCTCCGCAGTGCCGTCGAGGAACGCCACCGCGACCGCGTCGCGGATGGTGCCCTCGCCGACGCCGACGCGGAGGTGGCCGAGCGCGGTCCGTACGACGTACCGCGCCTCGTCGGGGTCGGCGTCGGCGAGCAGCCCGGCGACGGCGTCGACCTTCCGGCGCTGGCTGCCCGCGCCCTCGAAGTCGGCGAGGTCCCGGAGGGTGTCGTGGACGCGCTCGACGGTCAGCGGCTCCGAGAACAGGGTCTGCTGGCCGCCGTGTTCGGCCGCCCACGCCGCCGCGTCCCCGAGGTCGCCGGTCGCCTGCCACCGGTCGCGCACCGCCGACTCCGTCGCCCCGGTCGCCCGCCGGATCGCGTCGAGGGTGAGACTCGAGGAGACGCCGAGTTCGGTCCGGTCGTACGCCGGCGAGAGCCGGCCGCGGGCGAGCGTGACGAGCCGGCCGAGCAGCGGCCCCGCGTCGGCGAACACCTCGGCGAGGCAGTCGCGCTTCGCGTCGGTGGAGTCAGTGGCCGCGAGCCGGTCGTACACGTCGACGAGGGCGGCGTACTCCATCACCGTCGGGTAGTGGCCGCCCGGAAAAAACCCCACGGTCGGGCCCGTCGGGGGGGTGACGAACCAACGTTTAATATTCGCCCGGCGCCGAATTAACATATGAGCGTCGTCAGCGTCTCGATGCCGGAGGAGTTGGTCGACCGGATCGACCAGTTCGCGGAGGATCACGGCTACACCGGTCGGAGCGAGGTGCTCCGCGAGGCGAGCCGGAACCTCCTGGGGGAGTTCGAGGACAAGAAACTCGAAGACCGGGAGCTGATGGGGGTCGTCACCGTGCTCTTCGACTACGAGACCACGAGCGTCGAGGAGAAGATGATGCACCTCCGCCACGAACACGAGGAGATCGTCGCCTCGAACTTCCACAGCCACGTCGGCGGCCACCACTGCATGGAGCTGTTCGTGCTGGAGGGGTCGCTCGAGGAGATCTCGGCGTTCGTCGGGAAGATCCGGGCGACGAAGGACACCCTTACCATCGACTACTCCGTGCTGCCCGTCGACGACTTCGGCCCGCTGGCCGGGATGGACTGAGACGGGCGGCCGGGGTCGGCCACCGTTCTCCCGAGTCGCACGGCCGAGGGCGGAAGCACGTCGGAGCCACCCGTGTGGGACGCGACCCCGGAGCCCCGGCCGTCGCGATCGTCGGGGCCGATAGCCTGGGGTCGGGGAGCCGTGCCGTCTCCCGATCCGACCGGGTCCGGAGCCGTGTGCCCGACTGCTCGCGTGGTGCCCTCCGGACGACCCTCGGTCCGTCGTGGTCGACGCCGCGCGCCGGTCGGTTCTCGCACTCGACCTCGTGGTGAGAGCGTCTCCTCGACTTCGTGCGCCACCCGTATTTATTATCTTACTCGGATAGTTAGGGCAAAGTTATTATAATTTGACTCAGTATTAGTAAACCGAGGATGGCACACATTCATCTCGGAGAGGGGTCGTTCCCGCTGTGGGCGCTGGCCCTGTGGACGACGCTGGGCGTCGGACTGGTCAGTATCGTCGTCTACCGGATCCGGAAGGACGGCATCGAAACGCATCAGATCGCACTCGCCGGCATCGGCGCGGCCGCGAGTTTCGCGATCTTCCAGCTGAACATCCCCGTGTGGGGCGGGATCCACATGAACCTCACCGGCCTCGTGGGGATTCTCGCCGGGCCGCTGCTCGGCGCGCTCATCGCCCTCGTGGTCAACATCTTCTCGGCTGCGCTGGGCCACGGCGCCGTCGGCCTGCTCGGGGCGAACACCTTGGTCAACGCGAGCGAGGCTATCGTTGCCTACTACGCGTTCAGGACGCTCTTGCGGATGGACTGGGACATCTTCCCCGCGGGCGCCAGCGCCGCGACCCTCGGCCTCTCGGCCGGGGCGATCCTGATGGGCGCGATCATCGTCATCAGCGGCGTGAACGGCAGCGCCTTACCGCGTGGTGACCTGACAATCGCCGTCGCCGGACTGGTCGGCCTCAATCTCGGCGTCGCTGTCATCGAGGGAATCCTAACGGGCTTCGTCGTCCAGTTCCTCGCCTCGGTCCG
>CAZIQT010000083.1:0-10318 GCA_964541645.1 uncultured Halobellus sp.
TCTCCCGCCGGTCGACGCGCACCACCGTGCTTTTTGATCGCTCGGATCCTCAGCCCTGTATGGCACAGCAACGGGACACGGGAACGCGCGTCGGGGCCGCCGACGACTCGGAGCCGACGCCCGCGAGCGCCGAGGCCATCGACGAGTCGCTGAAGACTCGGACGATGGACGAGGCGCCGATCGGAATCACGGTCGCCGACGCCACCGAGCCGAACATGCCGCTGGTCTACGTGAACGCCGCCTTCGAGCGGATCACCGGCTACCCGCCGGAGTACGCGGTCGGGCGGAACTGCCGGTTCATGCAGGGCGAAGCGACGCGGGAGGAGCCGGTCGCGGAGATGCGGGCGGCCATCGAGGCGGGGGAGGCCACGTCGGTGGAGATCCGGAACTACCGCCGGGACGGCGAGCTGTTCTGGAACGAGGTGACCATCGCCCCGCTCCGGGACGACCGCGGGGAGGTCACCCACTACGTGGGGTTCCAGCGCGACATCACCCGGCGGAAGCGGGCCGAACGCGCGGCGACGGAGCGCGCCGCCCGGATCGAACGCGAGCGGAGCGCCCAGGATCGGCTGCTCGAACGGCTCGACGGCGTCGTCGCCAACGTGACCGAGGCGGTGACGCGAGCCGAGTCGAGACGCGGGCTCGAGCGTGCGGTGGTCGAGAACATCGAGGGCACGTACGCGGGCGCGTGGATCGGGACGTACGACCCCTCCGAGGAGGTGATCGTGCCGCAGGAGGCCGAAGTCGTCGACGGCCGCGGCGTGGAGTCACGGCGGTTCCGGGTGGACGAGGCACGGACCGACGGCGGCGGCGTCGCGGCCGGTCAGGCGCCGGTCGGCCCCGACGACGCGACGGAGACCGCGGTCGCGGCCGCGGTGACCGATCGGTACGTCCGGATCGAGTCGATCGCGGACGAGACCGGGGCCGACGTGACGGCGGTCGCCGCGATTCCGCTGCACTACGGAAACGCCACCTACGGCGCCATCGGGGTGTACACGCGCGCCGACGACGGGTTCGACAGCCACGAGCGCGCGATCCTGACGGCGCTGGGGCGGACGGTCGCGACGGGGATCAACGCCCTCGAGAGCCAGCGGACCCTCCAGGGCGAGGGCGTTGTGGAGCTCAGGTTCGAGATCGGCGACCACCCGCTCGTCGCGTTCGCCGCGGCCGCGGGATGTCGGTTGGAGTACGCCGGCAGCGTCGGCGACCGACGGCAGGCGTCGGTCCTGTTCGAGACCGCCTCCGGGAGCCGGAACCCCACACCCGAGGAGATCCGGGCGGCCGGCGGCGACGCCGTCGACGTCCACAGCGTGTTGGACGCCGACGGCGAGGGGTCGGTGGTGGAACTGTCGGTGGTCGAGTCGGCGTTCCGGTCGATCCTGACGGACCACGGGGGCGAGTTGCTGACGCTGTCGGCCGACGAGCACCTGGCGACCGTGACCGTCGAGGTCGGCCAGGAGAAGCTCGCGCAGTCGTTCGTCGACGCGGTCGAGGCCGCGTTCGAGCGGGTCGAGTTGTCGAGCTACCGCCGGCGCGAACACCGCGCCGAAACCCGGCGGGGGTTCGTCGCGGACCTCAAAGCGGAGCTGACCGACCGGCAGCACGCCGCGTTGCTCCGGGCGTACACCGCGGGCTACTTCGAGTGGCCCCACGACACGAGCGGCGAGGAGATCGCCGAGGCGATGGGGATCGGTCGCTCGACGTTCCACCAACACCTCCGTGCGGCACAGCGGAAGCTCGCGGGCGCGATCATCGATTCCTGACCGGGTTCTGCTCGGACGTTCGCTCGGCGCCGATCGGCCGCGCCGAGCGCTCGACCCCGCCGGCGTCCCCGAAATCCGCGCGAGCCCCCGGTCCTCCGTCGTCGCCGATTCGAGTCGTTCTGGAGTCGACGGAATCCCGGACGGCTCGGGGCTTCCAAACTAGTTGTGTATGCTGCTTATTACGATCACCTATTATAGTCATAGGTGTACTATGCCGCAACCCGGAAGCGAAGGGATTTGGCTTTGGATAGGCACGCTCGGAATGTTCCTGGGGATGTTGTACTTCATCGCCAGGGGCTGGGGTGAGTCGAACAGACGGCGTCAGGAGTTCTACATCGTCACGATCTTCATCACCGCCATCGCGTTCGTAAACTATCTCTCGATGGCGTTGGGATTCGGACTCACGGAGGTGACGCTCCAGAACGGGACCACGTTGGACATCTACTGGGCCCGGTACACTGACTGGTTCTTCACCACGCCGCTGCTGCTGCTCGACCTCGCGCTGCTCGCCGGTGCGAACCGGAACGAGATCTCCGCGCTGGTCGGCCTCGACATGCTGATGATCGGCACCGGTGTCCTGGCGACGCTGACTGCCGGCCCGGGCGCGCTCGGCGACGGCGCCCGTCGGCTGATCTGGTGGGGCGTCTCGACGGGCTTCCTGCTCGTCCTGCTGTACTTCCTGTACGGCTCCCTCGACGAGAAGGCACAGCGCCTCTCGGGTGACGCCGCGTCGACGTTCAGCACGCTCCGGACGCTGATCGTGGTCGTCTGGCTGATCTACCCCGTGTGGTGGATCGTCGGCACCGAGGGTCTTCAGATCGTCTCGCTGTACATCGAGACGGCCGGCTTCATGGTGCTCGACCTGGTCGCGAAGGTCGGCTTCGGGATCATCCTGCTGTCGAGCCGCCAGGTCCTCGACGCCGCCGCCGAGGCTGGCGCCGGCGCGGAAGCCGCCGACTGATCGACACCTGACGCGGGGAGCGTCCCCGATTCGACCGAACGGAAACCACACCGCGGTTCATTTTTCACGCGACCCACGACCGACCAGCGCCGCGTGGGTCGCGCGGTCGGGGCGAGCGCGTAGAACAGGGTATATAACCCGGCCGTTCGTAACCCGCAGACACCGAACGATGAACGTCAGCTTCACCTACCTCCAGTTTCACCTTGCGTTTCTGCTCCCCGCGGTGATGCTGCTCGCAGTGACCGGGTTCGTGAGCCGGACGCGGATCACCGACGCCACGGCCCGGTGGACCGACGGGTGGCGCCGGTACTGGGCGGGCGTCCTGATCATCACCGTGGTGGCGCTGGTGTACACCACGCCGTGGGACAACCTCCTCATCGCCAGAGGGGTGTGGTGGTACGGCGAGAACCGCACGCTCGCGACCGTCTGGGAGGCGCCGATCGAGGAGTACATGTTCATCGCGGTGCAGCCGTGGCTGACCGCGCTGTGGCTGTCGCACCTGTCGTTTTCGACCGAGTGGCCGGCGGCGACTCGCCCCCGGGCGAGTCGGGCGGCGATGCTCGGCGTCGCCGCCGCGGTCGGGATCGCGGGGTGGCAGTGGCTCGGGTCCGAGCCGACGTTCTACATCGGCGCGATCTTCGCGTGGGCAGCGCCGGTGTTGGCGCTCCAGTGGGCCGTTGGGGCGCCGCAGCTGTGGGCCCGCCGGCGGGCGGTCGCGGTCGGCACCCTCGTCCCGACGCTGTATCTGTGCGTCACAGACCGGATCGCGATCGAATACGGGATCTGGATCCTCTCGGAGCGGTACACCACCGGGCTCCTCGTCGCCGGGCTCCCGATCGAGGAGGCGGCGTTCTTCTTCGTGACGAACCTCTTCGTGGTCCAGGGGCTGGTGCTCTACCGGCTCGTGACGGCCCGGTGGGGGATGGAGGCGCTGGTGGGGTGGATCGCCGACCGACGGCCGGGATCCGGGGCCGAACGCCCCGGGGCGTGATTCGATGGACGGGTCGACGCCGCGCCGGGGAGCGACCGCGGGGGCCGCCTCGGAGTCGGCGCGGTCGCACGACGGCTCCGGCGACGCGCCGGGTGGGCCGGCGACCGGTCGCGGGCTGATGCTTGCGGTCGGCGGGTGGCCCGCGTGGGTCGTGATCGGCGCGCTGACGCTCGCGGCGGCCGTGGTGACCGCGGCCGGCGGGTCCGTGTCGGTGCCGACGTGGGCGCGGTACGTCCCGCTGGCGGCGAGCCTGCTCGTCTTCGGGCTGCCCCACGGGGCCGTCGACCACCTCGCCCCCGCCCGCGCCGCGGGGGAGCGGCCGACCCGCCGGTGGCTCTTAGCCGTCGGGGGCGTCTACCTCCTCCTCGGGGGAGTGTACGCCGCGCTGTGGGTGGTCGCGCCCGCGGCGTCGGCTGCGTTCTTCGTGGCACTGACGCTGTTTCACTGGGGGCAGGGCGACCTCTACGCGATCGAGGCGTTCGGCGCCGCCCACCTCGGGGGGCGACTCCACCGGGCCGCGACGATCGCGGTCCGGGGCGGGTTGCCGATGCTGGTGCCGCTGCTCCGGTTTCCGGAGCGGTACCGGGCGGTGATCGACGCGTGGGTGGCGCTGTTCGGCGGGGGGGTCGGCGCCGCGTGGGTGACGGCGCCGTCGGTACGGGTCTCGGTCGGCGTCGGCTTCGCCGTTCTGACGGCCGGGACGCTGCTCGCGGGGTGGCGCCGGGGCGGCGGCCGGGAGTGGCGTCGCGACGCCGCCGAGACGGGGCTGCTGTGGGCGTTTTTCCTCCTCGTCCCGCCGCTCGTCGCGGTCGGGGTGTACTTCTGCGTGTGGCACTCGCTGCGGCACATCGCCCGGCTGGCCGGCGTGGATCCGACCGCGCGGCGGGCGTTCGCGGAGCGGGGGCCGCTCGGGGCGCTGCTGCGAACGGGCCGCGACGCGATCCCGCTGACCGCCGTCTCGGTCGCGATGATCGTCGGGGTCGCAGTCGTGGTGGGCGTCGGCTCCGACCCGCGGACGCTGACGGCGCTGTATCTCGTGTTCATCGCCGTCCTGACGCTGCCGCACGTCGCGGTCGTGACCTGGATGGACGGCGCGGAGGGAACGGGGCTGAGCCGCCGAGCGCGGGGACAATAAACAGTTAACAGGGTCGGGGCGCAACCCATCGGTAATGGCCAAGGACGTCAAACCGACCCGGAAGAACCTGATGGCGATCGAGGATCGCATCGAACTCTCCGAACGGGGCCACGACACGCTCGAACAGAAGCGTGACGGGCTGATCATGGAGTTCATGGACATCCTCGACCAGGCCCAGGACGTGCGGTCGGAGCTCGACGCGAACTACGAGACCGCCCAGGAGAAGCTCAACATGGCGCGGGCGATGGAGGGCGACGTCGCGGTCCGGGGAGCGGCGGCGGCGCTGAAGGAGCACCCCGAGATCACGACCCAATCGAAGAACATCATGGGCGTGGTCGTGCCACAGATCGAGTCCTCGCGGGTCAGAAAGAGCCTCGACCAGCGCGGGTACGGGCTGCTCGGGTCGTCGGCGCGGATCGACGAGGCCGCCGACGCCTACGAGGAGCTGCTCGAAACGATCATCCTCGCCGCGGAGGTCGAGACCGCGATGAAGAAGATGCTCACGGAGATCGAGACCACGAAGCGCCGGGTCAACGCCCTCGAGTTCAAGCTCCTACCGGAACTCAACGAGAACAAGGAGTACATCGAACAGAAGCTCGAAGAGCAGGAACGCGAGGAGATCTTCCGGCTGAAGAAGATCAAGAACAAAAAGGAAGAAGAAGAGGAGGAGGAAGCCGAAGCCGAAGCCGAGGAGGCGGCCGCGACCGCGTCCGCCGACGACTGAGCCGAGGCTATTCTCAGGGTCGACGTTCCGTGCCGCGGCCGTTCCCCTTTCATTTCCTGGCCCTCGTGCTCGTGCGCCGGCCGCTACCGGCGACGGCGGCCGCGGCTCCGCTCCGGACATATGACAAGCCTTAATTGGACTACCGGGCAACGGGAATACGAAGCAAGCCCGGGTGGTGTAGTGGCCCATCATACGACCCTGTCACGGTCGTGACGCGGGTTCAAATCCCGCCTCGGGCGCTCTCGCGACGAACGAAGTAAGGAGCGGAGCGGCCATACCGTGGATTTGAACCGGGGAGTGGAGCGAAGCGGAACGACCGGAGTTCGAATCCCGCCTCGGGCAGCCTTACAGCCCCACCAGTGCCGATCCGAGCGCCACGCCGGCAAGCGCGGCAACCAGCGTTCCGACGGCGTCGGCGAGCGCGAGGTCGGCCCGCCCGGTTTCGAGCGCCCGGGTGACGTTGACCGCGAACGACGAGAACGTGGTGAACGCCCCGCAGAAGCCGGTCCCGACGAGCGCGAGCGTCGTCGGCGACGGCGACGCCGCGGCCACCGCGCCGAGGAGCGTACTCCCGAGGACGTTGACCACGAACGTACTCCGGCGGCCGCCGTCGAGCAGCCGGTCGACCGCGTACCGCGCGAGCGCGCCGGCGGCGCCGCCGATGCCGACCAGCAGCGGCGTCGAGACCGACTGGAGCGCGGTCGTCACGCGACCCACCGCCCGACTGCGAGTCCGAACCCGGCGGCTGCGATCCCGAGGGCGTAGGTGACGCCGACGCTCGCGGCGCCAGCGACGGGGTCGAGCGACGCGGACGCGACCGCGAACGTGCTGTAGGTGGTGAACGACGACAGCACGCCGGTGGCGAGAAACAGCCGGAGCCGGCGCGACCGGACCGCGCCGGCGGTGGCCGCGAGCGCGAAGCTACCGGCGACGTTCACCACCAGGGTTCCTTCGCCGGCCACGGCCGCGCCGACGAGCCAGCGCGCGGCGGCGCCGAGGAACCCACCGAGCGCGACCGCCACCGGAGCGAGCCTATCGGCCATCGACCGGAGGTGGATCGGCCCCGACTCGTCAGTTTCGGTCCGTCGCCGTCGGTCCCGGTGCCGCGTCGGATTCGGCGCCCGGAGGGGTCGGACGGACGGCGGACGCACGGGGGCTGGCACCGCCGTGTGGGGTGTCGCGTTCGCGGACCGCGACCGTCCGGACCGCCTCCGCGGCGTCGTCGATCACCAGCGCCTCGCCGGGCGCCGTGGGCACCCGCTCCGACAGGTCGCCGTCGACGTAGGTCGGGTCCGCCGCGGCGAGCGCGTCGAGATCCGGGCCGGCGGTGAGCCGGTGGACGACCCGGAGATCGGCTTGCGAGACCGCGACGTCGGGGACCGCGCTCGGCCGCTGGGTGGCGACGACGAGCGAGACCCCCGGGGCTCGGCCGCGCGTGAGGATCCGACGGAGCGGCGCGTCCGCGACGCCCGCGAAGAACGCGTGGGTCTCGTCGACGAGGAGCCACGGCAGCCGGTCGACGGGCGTGTCGGCAGCTCCCGACCCCGCCCCGACGCGACCGCGGTAGAGCGCGGCCGCGACCCCCGCGACGACGGCGTTCGCCGGCGCGTCGTCGAGGCCGGAACAGTCCAGTACGGTCGCACCCCCACTCGCCAGCGCCCGAGCGTCGAGCCCGTCGGGGTCGAACACGTCCCACGCCGCGGCCCGGCGGAGTCGGTTGCCCGCGGCCCGGACGGTCGCCGGGGCGGCGTCGGCGTCGGCGACGACCGATCGCATCTCCGGGAGGGTCGACGCCGTCGACGCGGCGTGCCACACGAGCGCCCCGACGGGGTCGTCGGCGTCGGCTCCGACGAGCGCCGGCCACCGCTCCGGCGGGATCGCGTCGGCTCTGACCCTCGGGGCCGTCACGACCGTCGCGGGAACCGGATCGGCGTCGTCGCGCGCCTCGGCGGCCAGTCCCCCGAAGACCCCCATCGGATCGACGACCACCGGCGCGACCCCACGGGTGCGGGCGGCCGCCTCCGCGAGCACTCCGAGGGTGTAGGACTTGCCGTAGCCGCGTTTGCCGACCACGAGCCCGACGTGGGGTCGGTCGAAGTCGACCGCGACGGGCGCGCCGCAGCTGCCGTCCCTCGCGCGATGGTGGCCGAGCCGGCCGGCGTGTGCGTCGGTGTCGACGCCGTCGTCGGGCGATCGACCCAGGATCTCGGTGCGCATCGGCGGGAGTGGCCGCGGCCCGGGTGATGAACCCTCGCCCGGACGTTTATGTACCGAGCCGGGACCAGGACCGGCGTGCTCGAAGAACTCCGGCAGTTCGCGGCCGACGACCGGGCGATCGAAGGGCTACCGATCAGGCTGGTGATCGCCCTCGTGGTCGGCGTGGCGACGATGAGCGTGATGTTGAACATGCTGTCGGGAGCCCAAGGGCTCGTGGTGTCGGAGCTCGACGTCAAGCCCTCACCGGACGTGGTCGAGCCCGGCGAGCAGGAGCTGAAGCTGACCGTCGTCGACGACGACGGCGACCCCGTCGAGGGCGCGACCGCGATCGTGAAAGACGGGAGCGCGGAGATCGACGGCGTCGCGACCGCGCGATCCGGCAGCAACGGGGTCGCGACCGTCACCGTCGACGCGCACACGCGGGCGAACCAGGAGACGGGAACCCTGGTGGTGGAACTGAAGCCGCCGTCGGACGGCCGGTTCGTCGACCGGCGATCCAACACCGAGATCCTAGTGGTGTCGGAGTGAGGCCTCCCGGGGCCTCACCACTCCGGATGCGTCGGGGCGTCGAACCCGCCGCGGACGAGCGGCTTCGCGACGTGTCGGCGCGCCCGCGGCGGGACCTCGTACCACCCGGTTTCGAGGTCGCGATCGAGGGAGACCGTCGCCCGCTCGGCGGCGGCGGTGCCGCAGTCGCGACACCGGTATCCCTGGTCGCGGCCGGCGCTCTCCATCGAGCGGCCGCAGTCGGGACACGTCGGCGTGGTGCGTTCAGTTCGGCGCAGCGACCGGACCGCGAACTTCTCCAGTTTGAGCGTGCCGTCGCCGACCTCCCCACAGACGGTGAGGTCGTCGCCCGGGCGGAGCGCTCGGACCCGCTTGCGGAACCGCTTCGTTGGCTCGAACGCAACGCAGTCGATCCGGGCGTCGGGGTCGGAGGGGTGGCGGAGTTCGAAGAAGACGTGGCCCCCCTGTCGGGTCTCGGGAGTGGAGGCGACGGTGCCGTCGACGCGGTACGCGCGTCCGTCCCGGAGGCCGCCCACGGTGCCGCACCGGAGGTGTGCGTCGGTCCCCTGGTTCGTCAGGAACGTCGTCGCCCGCTCGACCGCCTCGCCGCGGATCCGGTCGGCGACCGCCTCGACGGCGTCGGGGTCGTCGCCGCGGATGCCGTAGAGGATCGGCCCGGGGGCGTTCGGCACGCAGACCGCCTCCCCCGCCGTCCGGTCGACCGTGTCCCACACGGTCGGGTAGCCCGCCTCGGCGGCCGCGAACACCGACGCCTCGTCGACCTCCCGGGGGGTGCCACACCGGTCGAACGCCCGGTAGGCGATCCGCTCGTAGGTCCACTCCTCGCGGGCGGCCCACGCGCCGACCGCCGCGAGCGCCCCGATCCGGCCGCGGCCGCCCGACCACCCGCGGTGGCGGTACCCCGACCGGTCCGCGAGGTCGACTGCGGTCGCCCGGTCGAGGAGGTCCCGAACCGCCCGCCGGGAGAAGGAGCGAACCGCGGGCGGAACGGCGTCGGGAGCCCCCGGAGCGACGACGACGCCGGGGCTCGTTCGCGGGTCGTCGGTCTCAGCGAGCGGCTCCAGTTCCGCGGTCGCGGCCGCGAGCGCACGGTCCGGGTCGGCGTCGGTGTGGAGCGCGAGCGCGGCGTTCCCGCGGGTCTTGTGTTCCACCGCGGGGTTCAGCCGGATCAGGAGTAGCCGGCCGACGCGCGCGCCGTCGGCGCGGAGCGCCGCCGCAACCCGGGTCGCGAGGTAGGTGGTACACATCCCCCGCGTCCGCGAGTCGGTGTCGTCGACGCCGATGATCGTCATCCGGTCGAGGTAGCCGGCCCGGCGGCTAACCCGTTTCGGGTTCCGGCGGCCCGTCGGAGTGGGGTCGATCCTGGCCCGGCGAGCGATCCCCGGAGCCCCGTCAAACCGGGAGACAGGGCCGGAATCGGCGGCACAACGTATATATGCGCTGCATAGACTATGTACGGGTATGTCCCGGTCCGCGCTGGTCGGAAACGTCACCGCGATGCTCGAGGACGCCGGGTTCCTCGTCAGCGATCGGTGTGCGATCCGACCCAAGAGCTTCGACGTCGCCGCCAGGCGCGGCGAGGACCTGGTGCTCCTGAAGGTGTTGGGGAACATCGACGCCTTCGACGGCACCACCGGCGCGGAGATGCGCCGGCTGGGAACGTATCTGGACGCGACGCCGATGGTCGTCGGGCTCCGCACCCGCGACGAGGAGCTGAAACCCGGCGTGGTCTACTTCCGCCACGGCGTGCCCGTGCTGAACCCGGACACCGCCCTCGACCTGTTCGTCGAGGGGGTGCCGCCGCTCATCTACGCCGCCCCGGGCGGCCACTACGTCAACATCGACGGCGACCTCCTGGCGGACGAACGGGAGGAACGCGGGTGGAGCCTCGGACAGCTCGCCTCCGAACTCGGCGTCTCCCGGCGGACGGTCTCGAAGTACGAAGACGGCATGAACGCGAGCATCGAGGTCGCGATCCGGCTCGAAGAGATGTTCGACC
>CAZIQT010000084.1:0-6366 GCA_964541645.1 uncultured Halobellus sp.
ACGTCGGCTCGTCGACCAGCAGGATCTTCGGCTGCTGGATCACCGCCCGCGCGATCCCAACCCGCTGGCGCTGCCCGCCGGAGAGCTCGTCGACGCGCTTGTTCTCCATGTCGTCCAGCCCGACCCGGTCGAGGATTTCGTAGGCCCGCTCGACGTCCTCCGCGGGGAACGACCGTCGGAACGCCTGCCACGCGGAGACGTACCCCAGCCGGCCCGTGAGGACGTTCTCCATCACGGTCAGCCGCTCGACCAGGTTGTACTCCTGGAAGATCATGCCGATGTCGCGGCGGGCCGACCGCAGCGCGTCGTCACCGAGCCCGGTCAGCTCCGTGTCGTCGAGCACGACCGTCCCGCCGCTGGGCTCGGTCAGCCGGTTGACACACCGGATGAACGTGGACTTGCCGGCGCCGCTGGGGCCGATCATCGCGACGGTCTCGCTTCCCTCGACCGACGTCGTGACGCCCTTCAGCGCCTCGTCGCCGGTAGGGTAGGTCTTCCGCAGGTCGGTGACTCGCAGCATCTACGACCCGAGCGCGCTCCGTTCGTACTCGACGCCGTTGTACCGCTGGATGATCATGATGTCCTTCCAGACGGTCTTGTAGTCGATCGGGACGAACTTGTTGTACCCCGTCCGCTCCTGGTACGCCGTTCCCGAGAAGTCGGAGTCGAGGTACGCCCGCTCGATCCCCTCCTGGATCTCGGGTTTGAGGTTGTACCGGTACGCGACCGGACCGCTCGGGAACGGCGCCGACGCCCATACCACTTTGAAATCGTCGAAGCTGAGGTCGCTCTGGGCCTCGACGGTATCCACCATACAGGTCGAACAGATCGGGCCGGCGTCGTAGTCGCCGGCTGCGATGCCGCGCGTCGTGTTTCCGTGGCCGCCCGAGAAGTTGACCTGGTAGTCCTCCTCGGCGGTCACGTCGAAGTACTGGTCGAACAGCGCCGAGGGGGCCTGGTGCCCGGAGTTCGACGCGGGCTCGGAGTGGCCGATCGTGACGTCGTCACGCGCGAAGTCGTCGACGCTCTGAATGTCGTCGGCGTCGGCCCGTGTGGTGGCGAACAGCCGGTAGCCGAACTCCTCCTCGGGGGTGAGCCCGACCCCGAACGGGACTGCGCCGCCGAGGTTGACAGCGAACGCGGTCGTGCCGGTCGAGAAGTTCGCGATGTGGGCGCGCTCCGAGCGCATCGCCTCGACCGACGCCGCGTAGCTGTCGACCTTGCTGAACTCGACCGGCTTGCCGGTCTCCTCCTCGATGCGGTCGAAGACCGCCTGGAAGTCCTCCTCGAACCGACCCTGGACGTCCTCGCTGGGGCTCTCGGTGAACACCAACGTGTCGGGGTCGAGTAGCTCGCTCTCGTCGCTCGGCGTCTCCCGGACCGGATCGCCGTGAGGAACCTCTTCGACCTCCCGGTTTCGCATGTTCTCCAGGTCGGTCGTCGACCCGCGCTGGTAGCCCGCGTCGACGAGCGCCGTCGACAGGTAGTTGTTCTCCTCCCACGCCGGGCTGGCGGGGTCGAACTCGGAGTTCGGGGCCAGCTTCGGGTCGCCTTCCGACCCCGACGTGGTCGTCGACTCCCCCGAGTCGTCGGAGCCGCTGGAGCCGTCGGCCCCGTCGGAGCCGCCGGAGCCCCCGGAGTCGTCCGAACCGCCGCCCCCGCCGCCGGTGCAGCCGGCCAACCCCGCAGCCAGCGCGGCCGCCGAGCCCTTCAGAAACACGCGTCGTCGCGAGCTGTCTTTGTCAGACATCACTGGTATCAACCGTGTCTTCTCACTTGAAGCTATCGAGAAATTTATATTTACGCACCGGTAGCGTTCCGTCCCGTACGGTACGTCTCGGACGGCTACATACGGATATATAGCGAAACTACCGATGCGGAGGCCGCAGTAGTTTCGAACTCCCGATAAAAATTTCACGCCGCCGGACGGGAGGTAACGCATGGCACTCAGTTCGCTCGTCACCCGGCTCCGGGACCCCGTCTACACCGGGCCGAACCGGTGTTGGCCGTGTTCCGTCGCGAACGTCGCTCTCGTCGCCCTCGGGGCGGTCGCTGCGGGCGTCGTGGCGCCGGCCGCCGGGGTCGCCGTCGGTATGGCCGGGCTCGCGGCGGTCTGGCTCCGCGGCTACGTCGTTCCCGGGACGCCGACGCTGACCCGCCGGTACCTCCCGGCGTCGGTTCGGGCGTGGGTCGGGAAGGCGCCGACCCGCCGTCCCCCGGACGCCGCCGCGCCGGCCGACCGTCTGACCCGACTGGGCGTGCTCCGGTCGGACGGCCCGCGTCTGGCCCCCGGGTTCCGCGATCCCTGGGGCACCACCGCAAGCGCCCTGGCGGGCGACGACCGGGCGATCCGGCGGGCGGCCGCGGCGGCGCTCTCGTCGCCGTCGGCCGGGGTTACACTCGACGACGACGGCGGCGGCGTCACGCTCACCGTGGACGGCGAGTGGATCGGCCAGTGGCCTTCCCGGACGGCGCTGGTCGCCGACCTCGCCACCGAGTTGACCCTCGCCGGCTCGGGGTGGGCCGGCCTGGAACGGCCCGAGCGGGCGGACCTCGCGGCGCGGATCCGGGCGCTGGCCGAGCGGTGTCCGGTCTGTGACGCCGCCACGACCGTCTCCGAGGACACCGTCGACTCCTGCTGTGGCCCGACCGCGGTCGTGGCCGTTACCTGCCCGGAGTGTGCGGCACGGCTCGCCGAGTTCGATCCGTCGCCGGCGGCGTTCGCCCCCGGGCGGTGACCGACGGGCAGCCGCGGGGCTCGTCGGAGCGCGCGGTCGAATAAAAAGTCGGGTCGCTTCGCGGGGTCGACGCGAGTTCGGGCGTCGAACTCAGCCGAAGAGGTTGCCGAGCCCCTCGCCGGAGGCTTCCTCGTCGTCATCGTCGTCGGCGACTTCCTCCTCGTCGGCACCGTCGTCGTCGTCCTCCTCGTCGGCCTCGTCGGCCTCCTCGGTGGCCTCGGCGGCGCCACCGCCCGCGGCGGGCGCGGGTGCGGCGGCGGCCGTATCGACGGCCTCCTCGATATCGACGTCCTCGAGTGCGGCGACGAGCGCCTTCACGCGGGACTCCTCGACATCGGCACCGGCGGATTCCAGTACCGCGGTGACGTTGTCCTCGTTGATCTCTTCGCCCGATTCGTTCAGGATGAGCGCAGCGTAAACGTATTCCATTGTCGTGTACCTCTAGTTATCCGAACATCGCGCCGAGCCCCTCCGCACCGTCGTCGTCATCGTCGTCGTCGGTGTCGGCGTCGGCCTCGGTCTCGTCCGTGTCGTCTTCGTCAGCCGGTCCCTCGTCGGCGTCGGCCGCGTCCGTCTCCGCCTCCGCGGCGGGGGCGGCCGGCGCCTCGACGCCCCGCAGTTCCTCGGGGAGCGCCTCGTCGTCGTCGATCTCCGCGGCGATCGCACGCACCTGGGCGTCCGCCTTCCCGATCAGGTCGGGCAGGACGTCGGGGTCCTCGATCGCGGCGAAGACGCCGAGCGCCGTCGCGTCGCCCGCGGCGTTCGCGAGCAGCGTCGGCGTGGTCTCGGTCGTCGGGAACGCCGCGTTGACCGAGAGGTTCCGCGCGGCCGACGCCGCGGCGGCGACGTCCGAGCGGTACTCGTCGACGTCGATCGCGAGCTCGTCGGGCTCGAACCGCACGCCCTCGGAGAAGACGCCGCGGAGGTCGAGCCCGACCTCCTTCGGCTCGATGCCGAGCTCCGAGAGCACGCCTTCGAGGTCGTCGGAGACGGGCTCGCCCGCCTCCAGCACCGTCGAGTCCTCGGTGACGTGGATCGACCCGTCCATGATCCGGGCGGCCGCGCCGACCTGCTGGAGTTCGCCGACGAACGGTCCGGGGTCGACCCCGGTGTCACCCTCGGGGATGACGATGTCGTCCGGCGCGACTTCCCCCGCGCTGATCGGCGCGGGCGTCTTCGAGGCTTCGAGCTGCTTGTAGAGCCCGAAGGGGTTGTCGTTGGTGCCGACGAGCGCCACCTGCCCCGACACGTAGTCGGTGAGCTCCTCGAAGCCCTCGCCGACCTCCTCCAAGGCGCGGACGGTGAGCGTGTTGCGGCTCATCCGGATCTCCGCGCTGCCGTGGAGGTCGCGGCGCATACTCTGGAGCTGGCGGCTCGGGATGCCGGCGACGTCGACGACGCCGACCGACTGGTAGCGGTCCAGGAACTCGACCAGGTCGGCCACCTCCTCGCGTTTCCACTCCGGGATGGTGTCCGTGCGGCGCGCGGCCGCGCTGTCGCTCATGCGGGCACCTCCACGGCCGGTCCCATCGTGGTCTTGACGTACATCGAGTCGATGTTGAGGGGGCCCTTCTCCAGGTCCGCCTCGAGTCGACGGATGATCACGTCGATGTTGTCCGCGATCTCGTCGGAGTCCATGTCCTGGGCGCCCACGCGGGTGTGGAACGTCCGGCGATCGCGGGAGCGGAGTTGCACCGTGTTCTTCATCCTGTTCACCGTCTCGACCACGTCGTCGTCGGGTTGCAGCGGCGTCGGCATCTTCCCGCGCGGACCGAGAACCGTCCCCAGGTAGCGGCCGATGTCCTGCATCAGACTGGCGTCGGCCACGAAGAAGTCGGTCTCGTCCGCGAGGTCCTTTGCCGCGTCGGTGTCGTCCCCGAGCTCCTCGAGGTCGTCGCCGTCGAGAACCTCGTCGGCGACGTCCTCCGCTCGGAGCGCGGTCTCACCGCTGGCGAAGACGACGATCCGCGTCTCCTGGCCCGTACCGGCGGGCAGGACCACGGACTCGTCGACACGCTGCGACGGGTCGTTCAGATCGAGATCGCGCAGGTTCACGGCGAGATCGACCGTCTCGCGGAAGTTCCGCGGCGGCGCCTCGTCGAGTGCGCGAGAGACTGCGTCAACTATCGTATCTGCCATCATTCACCTCCGTAGTACGCAGGATTGCTCCTACGGGTCAGTGAAACAGGCGTCTGCCTGTCTCGTCGTATCCGAGGCACATCCCGGACTTAAGTCCGTCGAAGCGGACGCCGCGTACCGCCCGATTTCGGGCTCGAAACGCCCGATCCGTGGGACTCGTCGGCACGGCACTCGCGCCGTCGACGTGGGGGAGAACCGCCGGTGGCCGGTCCGTGTCCGAACGACGTCGTGCGTCGAACGAAGGAGCGCTCGGGGTCCGACGGAGGGCTACTGATCGAAGACGTCGTCGTACTCGCCGTTCTCCATCCGCCGTTTGAACTCCCGGGGGTCGTTGCCCTCGATCGTGACGCCGAGTGAGGTACACGTTCCGACGACCTCCTTTGCGGCGTTGAACGAGTCGTACGACAGCAGGTCGGAGGACTTCTGCTCGGCGATCTTCTTCACCTGCTCGGCGGTCAGGTCGGCGACGAAGTCCGACTGCGGCTCGCCGGACCCGGTCTCGAACCCGGCCTCGTCCTTGACGAGCTCCGCCGTCGGCGGGACACCGACCGAGATGGAGAAGGAGCCGTCGTCGTCGTACTCCACGGTCACCGGCACCTCCATGCCGTCGAAGGCGGCGGTCTCGTCGTTGATCTCCTGGACGACGTCCTGGACGTTCACCGGGGTGGGTCCGAGCTCCGGCCCGAGCGGCGGGCCGGGGGTGGCCTCCCCGCCGGGAACGAGCGCTTCGATGGTTCCAGCCATACGTCATACGACCCCGCGGCGACTTTTAACGGTTTTCTTTCCGTCGAACGGGCGTGTCAGCCCGCAACACGCCTGAACCGGGGGTTGGAGCCGCCGCGGTCGTTCCCCCGCCCGCGGCCGGGGCAGAGGGGGCGTCTGACGAAGCTATAAGACGCCGCGGCCGAATCTACTGGCGCATGGTGAAGAGCACGGTTCGGTTCCCCGAATCGGTCGTCGACGAGATCGAATCGCTCGTCGCCGACGAGCAGTTCGAGAGCAAATCCGAGTTCTACCGCTTCTCCGCCGACCACGTTCTCGACCAGATGCTCGACGCGTACGAGCCGGCGACGATCGACTACGGGGAGATCAGAGCGGAAGTGATCCCCGACCGCGACCGGGAGATCGGTGCCGACGCCGACGCCGACCACCCGCCGTTCTTCGAGTCGGTGTCGTTCGTCCGGAAGCTCGCGCTCCGGGGCAACTTCAGCGACGCCGAGGATTTCATCGACCACCAGTACACGCCGAGCGACCGCCACGCGCTCCTGTTGGAGGAGATCCTCCGGCTCTACCAGGGCGCGTCCTCCCCCGCTCGGCAGCGCACCGCGGAGCGCCCCGCGCAGACTCCGGCTGCGGATCCGCCGACGCCCGACGACGGGACCCGGAACTGAGCCGGTCGCGACTCACGGCCCGACTCCCCCGTCTCGACGGCCGCGACGCCGTCAGCTTCACACCTCCACACTGAACGGCGCGGCGTCGGCGGCTTCGA
>CAZIQT010000084.1:6466-7764 GCA_964541645.1 uncultured Halobellus sp.
CGACGCCGTCAGCTTCACACCTCCACACTGAACGGCGCGGCGTCGGCGGCTTCGACCGCCATCGCCCCCAACAGCTCCGCGACCGCGTCGAGGTCGCCGGCGTCGATCACCTCGACCGGGGTGTGCATATACCGGTTCGGGATCCCGAGGTTCAGCGACGGGATCCCGCCGCGTTCGGTGTAGAACCCGTCGGCGTCCGTACCGGTGCGGCTGCCCGTCGCCTGGAGCTGGACGTCGATCCCGGCGTCGTCCGCGGCGCCGCGGGCGAGTTCGACTAGGGCGGGGTGGTTCGCGCTCCCCCGGGAGACGACCGGTCCCGCGCCGAGTTCGACCGGGCCGACCCGCTTGCCCGGGATGTCGGGGTTGTCGGTGGCGTGGGTCACGTCGATGGCGACCGCGGCGTCGGGGTCGAGGTCGAACCCGATCATCTTCGCGCCCTGGAGCCCGACCTCCTCCTGGACGGTGCTGACGGCGTAGACCGTGGCGTCGACGTCGTTCTCGACGGCGGCCCGCAGCCCCTCGGCGGCCGACCAGGTCCCGACGCGGTTGTCCATGCCGCGGGCGGCGATCCGGTCGCCGTGGAGCGGACGGACCTGCGTCTCGATCGTGACGGGGTCGCCGACCTCGACCAGTTCGCGGGCCGCCTCGCCGTCCTCGGCGCCGACGTCGACGAACTGCTCGGAGATGTCCTGGTGGGTCTCGTCCTCGCGGTCCCGGAGGTGGATCGCGGTCTGGCCGATCACGCCCGCGACGGGCGTTTCGGCGTGAACCGTGACGTGTTGACCCTTCGAGACGGTGCGGTCGGCGCCCCCGATCGACCCGATCCGGAGGAACCCGTCGTCGGTGATGGTCCGTACGATGTACCCGATCTCGTCGCTGTGGCCGCCGAACGCGATCGACGCGTCGGCAGTGCCCTCGTGGACCGCGACCGCGTTGCCGTAGTCGTCGGTCCACACGTCGTCGGCGAACCCGCTGACGTGGTCGATCCACACCCGCTGGCCGTCGGCCTCGTAACCCGAGGGGCTGGGCGTGGTCAGAAGCTCCGTGAGGAACGCGCGCCTGTCGTCGTCCATACCGACGCGTCGTCGTCCCGGCACCTGAATCCTCCGACCCTGTCCGGCGGTCGGCGCACCTACGGACGCCCGGCAGGACGATCACGGCCCGGCGCCGGCCCCGAGTCACTCCTCCGCGGGCGCGCCGGAGCGCTCGGAACTCTCGCCGCCGTGGTCGGTGGCCTCGACGGCGTCGGAGGTTTCGCCGCCGTGGTCGGTGGCCTCGACGGCGTCGGAGGTTTCGCC
>CAZIQT010000084.1:7864-10254 GCA_964541645.1 uncultured Halobellus sp.
TCGGAGGTTTCGCCACCGTCGCCGGCGTCCGTCCGCCGGGCGTAGAGAAACACCCCGACCGCGACGAGGAACCACACCACGGCGCCGACTCGGATCGCGAACTCCACGCGGGCCCCCCACGTCGGGAGGGTCGTCCGGACCGAGAGGAGGCCGACGACCGGCGCGCCCACGAGGATCGTGAGCACGAACGTGGTCTGCATGACCCACCCGTAGTCGACCCCCTCGGGGTCCGAGGTCTCGACCGGTTGCACGCCTCCTCCTTCGACGGACGGCACAAATCGGTGCCGGTCGCCGGGCTACACGCGCGAGAGAAATCCCAGCAATCGGTCGTTGAACGCGGTCGGGGCTTCGAGCATCGTGAGGTGGGCGGCGTCGTCGATCACGGCGACCTCGCAGTCGGGGAGCTCCGCGCGGAGCTCCTCGTGGAAGTGCGGCGGCGTGAGCCGGTCGTGCTCGCCGACCAACGCGAGCGTCGGTACGTCGACGCCCGAGAGCCGGCCCCGGAGGTCGACCGCGTGGGCCGTCCGGAGGTCGCGGTCGAGGGTCGCCGGGCCGGCCTGCCGGAGCGCGGTCCGCGAGGCGTCGAGGGTCGCGGCGTCGGCGTCGTGGAAGAAGCGGTCGGGGCGGTGGAGGAACTCCACGGCCCGCGGGAAGTCGGTCGTGGCCCACTCCAGGAGATCCTCCAGAACGGGGAGCCGGGGGCCCGCCCCGGCGAGCACCGCGCCCGCGGGGTCGAGGTCGCGCTCCGCAAGCGCGGTGAGCACGACCGCCGCCCCCAGGGAGTGCCCGACGAACGCGTCGGCGTCGACCGCGTCGGCGACGGCGACGGCATCGTCGACGTAGGCCGACAGCGTCTCGTACCCCGGCTCCGCGCCGACGTCGTCGCTCTCCCCGTGGCCGCTGAGGTCGAGCGCGACGAACGGGTGGTCGGTCGCCACCCTGGATTGCGGCGCCCACACGCGGTGAGAGCCGCCGCTGCCGTGGACCGCGAGCACCGTGTGCCCGCCGCCCCCGCGGTCGAAGGTCCGGTAGGCGGTGGTTCGGCCGTGGTGGGAGACGCCGTCCATGACTGGGGTACGGGGGCCGGGAGAATAAACCCCGGCGCCCCCGCCGTCGCCCGAATCGCCCCGAATCGCAATTCGACCGGTCGGTTCGTTCATCCGACGCCGTCGTGCGATTAGCCAGCGACGAATTTATATAGTAGTACGACTAACGTGGAGTTAGGAATACCAATGAACGTTCAACGAGAGGCCGGCAGCGACGGACGGATCGTCCGCCGGTACGAATACGACGACAGCTCGGTTCTCGTGGCGGACGTCGGCGCGTCGACCGACGGGGTCGACGTCGACATCGTCGGCACGACCGCGATCGTCGTCGCCGACCGCGGCGACGAGGTCGACGAAGTGGAGTTCGAACTCCCCGACGGCGACGCGACCGTGGCGGCCAACAACGGCATCGTGACGATCGAGGTGGCGCGATGAAGCTCACCGTCAAGCCCCTGAAGCAGAAGGACGCCGGCCGCGGGCTCGCCGCGCTCGACCGCGAGGCGATCGACGAGCTCGGGCTGGAGGGCGGCGACTACATCCGGATCGACGGCAGCGGCGGCACCGCCATCGCGCGGGTGTGGCCCGGCTACCCCGAGGACACCGGCTCCGGCGTGGTTCGGATCGACGGCCGGCTCCGCCAGCAGGCCAACGTCGGGATCGACGACAAGGTCGAGGTGGAGGCCGCGGACATCAAGCCCGCGAAGTCGGTGTCGGTCGCGCTCCCGCAGAACCTCCGGATCAGCGGGAACATCGGCGGCCACCTCCGCGACAAGCTCGCCGGCCAGCCCGTCACCCAGGGCCAGAACGTCCGGGTGCCGTTCGGGTTCGGCTTCATGAGCTCGTCGAACCAGCCGCTCCCCCTGAAGATCGCCGCGACCGACCCCGACGGCACGGTCGTCGTCACCGACTCCACCGAGGTGTCGATCAGCCAGACCCCCGCCGAGGAGATCGCCTCCGGCGGCGACGCCGGCGACGACACCCCCTCGGTCACCTACGAGGACATCGGCGGCCTCGACGGGGAGCTCGAACAGGTCCGGGAGATGATCGAACTCCCGATGCGGCACCCCGAGCTGTTCCAGCGGCTCGGCATCGAGCCGCCGAAGGGCGTGCTGCTCCACGGCCCGCCGGGCACCGGGAAGACCCTGATCGCGAAGGCGGTCGCAAACGAGATCGACGCCTCGTTCCACACCATCTCCGGCCCGGAGATCATGTCGAAATACTACGGCGAGAGCGAAGAGCAGCTGCGCGAGATCTTCGAGGAGGCCGAAGAGGCCGCCCCGGCGATCGTGTTCGTCGACGAGATCGACTCCATCGCGCCGAAGCGCGGCGAGGCCGGCGGCGACG
>CAZIQT010000085.1:0-10116 GCA_964541645.1 uncultured Halobellus sp.
TCGTACCGCCAGGTGATGTCACCCTTCTCGTCCTGCCAGTCCCAGGGCTCGACCAACACGACGTCGTCCTCGCGGATCCAGATGCGCTTCTGCATCCGGCCGGGGATCCGCGCGGTCCGCTCGACGCCGTCGGCACACCGGACGTGCACGCGGTTGGCCCCCAGCATGTCCGTGACGACGGCGAACACCTCGTCGTCGTCGGGCATCCGGAGGTCACGTCGCGTCTCGCTTCCCTCGTCGCTCATACGCGGGCGTTCGGCGGCGCCCGATTTAAGTTCTGCGAGACCCCCCGCCGCCGACACTTCGTGGTCGTCCGCGGGGGCGTCGTGGCCGTGGAAGTCGGGGGCGGCGGTCGTCCCTGCTCCCCGGACCCGGTGGAATCAAACCCCCGCAAACGGTACCGCGACCATGGCTCCCGAGACGCTGCTCGTCGCCGATGGGCGGGTTCTCCGCCCGGATATGCGGGTGACCGAAGCTGACGTGCTCGTCGACCGCGACGCCGGCCGAATCGAGGCGGTCGGACCGGACCTGGCGGCCGACCGCGACTCCGACGTCCGGCTGGACGCCGCGGGCGGGCTCGTCGTCCCCGGGCTGGTGAACGCACACACCCACGTCGCGATGACGCTACTCCGGGGATACGCCGACGACAAGCCGCTCGAAACGTGGCTCCGCGAGGACATCTGGCCGGCGGAGGCGGCGCTCACCCCCGCGGACGTCCGCGCCGGCGCGGAGCTCGGGATCGTGGAGATGATCCGGTCGGGCACCACCGCGTTCGCGGACATGTACTTCCACGTCCCGGAGGTCGTCGCGGCCGTCGAGGCGGCCGGCGTCCGCGCCCGGGTGGGCCACGGCGCGGTCACCGTCGGGAAGGACGACGCCGAGGCCCGCGCCGACGTCGAGGAGAGCATCCGGATCGCCCGGGAGTTCGACGGCGCCGCCGACGACCGGGTCCGAACCGCGATCATGCCGCACTCGCTGACGACCGTCTCGGAGCCGTTGCTCCGGGAGGCGGCCGCGGCGGCCCGCGACGACGGGCTCCCCGTCCACTTCCACGCCAACGAGACCGAAGACGAGGTCGACCCGATCGTCGCCGAGCGGTCGACCCGCCCGCTCGCGTACGCCGACGATGTCGGAGCGCTCACCTCCGAGGACTTCCTCGCACACGCCGTTCACGTCGACGACGGCGAGATCGACCGGCTGGCGGAGACCGGCGCCGCGGTCGTCCACTGCCCCGCGTCGAACATGAAGCTGGCCTCCGGGATCGCCCCCGTCCAGGCGCTGTTGGACGCGGGCGTGACGGTGGGGCTCGGAACCGACGGTGCCGCCTCCAACAACGACCTCGACCTGTTCGACGAGCTGCGCGACGCCGCGATGGTCGGGAAGCTCGCGGCCGACGACGCCGCCGCAGTCCCCGCGGCGGCGGCGGTCCGGATGGCGACCCGGGGTGGGGCGGCGGCGCTGTCGTTGCCCGGCGGCCGGATCGAGGCCGGCTCGGCCGCGGACCTCGCGGTCGTCGACCTCGACGCGCCGCATCTCACCCCCCAACACGACCTCGTGAGCCACCTCGCGTACGCGGCCCGCGGGGACGACGTCCGCCACACCGTCTGCGACGGCGAGATCCTGATGCGCGACCGCGAGGTGCTGACCCTCGACGAGGCGCAGGTGGTCGCGACCGCCCGGGAGCGGGCCGCCGACCTGGCCGCGCGGACGTCCTGACTCCGGACCGCGGCCGCCCGCCTCCCGAACGCAGACCGCCGCCTCAGACCCGTTTCGTCCGCCGGACCGCCGCGGCGACGCGCCCGATCGCGTCGGCGGCGTCGGTCGAAGGGTCGGTCCGGACGACGGCGCGGAACGTTTCGAGCGTCCGCGCCACGCGGGGGTCGGCGGGGACCGCGACCGCGGGCGCCCCCAGCGCCTCCTCGAAGGCCGCCCGGGGGGCGTCGTCGACGACGCGGTTGATCGCGACCGCGACGAGCCCGGCGTCGAGCTCCCGGGCGAGCTCCCGCGATCGGACGGCGTCGGCCAGGGCGTACCGCCGCGGCGACGCCACCACCACGCACGCGTCGGCGACGGCGAGCGGGACGCCCGCGTCCGCTTTCAGCCCGGCCGGGCAGTCGACCACGACGTCCCCGTACGCCCGTTCGACCGCCCGGAGCGCCCCGTCGAGCGCCGTCACGTCGGCGGCGCGGGCGCCCGCCAGCGACCGCCCACACGGGAGGAGTCGGACCGGGCCGCAGCCCTCGCGCACCGCCTCGATCGGGTCGGCGCGGCCCGCGAGCACGTCGTGGAGGTCGGGGCCGGGACCCGTGGGGAGGTCGGCCATCCCCAGGTCGGCGTCGACGACGGTGGCGTCCAGCGCCGCCCCGAGTTCGACCGACAGCGTCGACTTCCCGACCCCACCCTTCCCGCCGGTGACCGCGAGGATCACCGGTCGGCCTCCCGGGGTCGGTCGGCGCCGGCCGTCGATCCGTCCGGGGGCCCGTCGTGCCGCCCGTCGGCGACAGCCCCGGGGCCGTCGGCCACGGCGACGAGCGACGAGACAGCCGGGTCGGGATCCGCCGCCGCGACGCGCGAGGCCAAGTCGTCGATCCGGTCGCGGGCGGCCCGGAGCGACGCGGCGTCCCGGTCGAGGTCGGCCGGGAGCGTCGCGACCCCGTCGGCGCCGTCGACAGCCTCCAGCACCGACGCCGCCTCGTCGGCGGTGGCGTCGGCCAGCCGTTCCGCGCGCCGGACCCGCGCCTCGATCGTGTCGAGCCACGCCGCGACCGGAGTCGGTAGGTCGCTCTCGGAGTCGGTCGGGGCGTCACGGCGGCGGGGCCGGGAGTCCGTGGCCGGAGCGTCGACGCGAGCGCGAGCGTCGGCCGCCCCGGACGCCGGAACCGCGTCCGCGGGCGGGGCGGCACACCCGAGCGACCGGACCGCGTCGGCCACCCGGTCGGAATCCGACGGATCGGGGTCGTCGGCGGGCCCGAGGACGTCGAGGGAGACCGGGTCCGAGGGAGCGTCCGCCGCGCCGTCGCCCCCGGTCGGGCACGCGTATCCGATCCCGAGCCGCGAGGCCGCCGGAACCGTCCCCGTGAACCCGCCCGCGTCCCACCCGGCCGCCGGCCCCCCGTTCCGGCGCGGGGGGAGCACCGGCCCGTCGAGGTCGTTGTCGACGCGGACCCGCACGTCGACGGCGGTGTCGTTGCGCAGGGTGACCGCGACGAGCACGCCGCCGGTCGTGGCGGTCGTCGTCGTCGCACGCCGCACCGGCCGGGCGGACGCCGCGTCGGTCCGTCTGTCGTCGTCGGGTGGCACACGCCGGATGGCCGCGGGACCGTACATAAACCATCGGGCGGATCACCCGATCACGAGCGGCGCGTCGAGCCGCTCGAACGCCGCGTCCGCCCCGCCGAGGGCGGTGACGACGTCCGGGGCGACGACCACCGGGGCGCGGAGCGGGGCGACGGCGGCGACCGCGAGCGCGTCGCGGAGGCCGGCGTCGGGACCCGTCCCGGGGCGGGCGTCGAGCACCGATCCGATCCGGGCGCGCGCCTCGCGGAACTCGGAGGTGACGGCGTCGGCGAGCGCGGCCCGGCGGGCGCGGCGGAGGTTCCCCGCCCGGTCCTGGAGCCGCAGGCGCTCCTCGCGGGCGTCCCGCGCCCGTCGGGCGCGCTCCTCGAGGGTGGCGAGCCGCTGGGTCGCGGCGACCCGTTCGGTCGACGCTTCCGACAGCGTCCGCGCCGCCTCCGACAGCGACGCCTCCGCCTCGGCGGCCGCGTCGTCGGCCCCGTCCTCCCGGCGGGCGGCCACCCGCCCCCGGAGGGTCGCGACCCGTTCCCTGAGCCGGTCGGTCTCGGATCCCGCCTCGGCCGCGCGGCGACGCGCCGCCCGCAACTCGGCGTCGTCGACCGCCGGTACCGACACCGCCCGCAGCGACGCCTTCACCGCCGCGAGGTCGGCGTCGTGCGGCGTGTCGATCCCCGTCGCCGCCCCCACGGCGGCGAGCGCGGCTCGCCGGTCCACTGACGCCCCGGGCGTGAGGTGGGCGACGTGAGCGTGGACGCGGGTCGGCGGCGGCGCGTGGACGGTCGGCCGGCCGGGCCGGGTCGGACACCCCGACCGGATGGCGTCGCGGACCGCCGCGGGGCCGACGTCGACGTCGCGGAGGTCGACGACCGGGCCCGCCAGTTCGGTGCCGTCGGGGAGCCGGAGCCGGACCGCCCGGGCGGTCACAGCTCGCGGCCGCGCATCTCGCCGGCTTCCGGGAGGTCGGTCCCGGCGGCGAACCGGTCGTACGGCGTGTGCGGGGAGTCGCGCCCGGCGTAGGCGGCGGCCGCCTCCCGGACCTCGTCGGGCACGTCGGCGAACTCGTTGAACGGCTCGGTGCGCTCGACCTGGACGTCGCCCGCGTGGCGCTCCCGGAGCCGACACGCCAGGAACGCCCCGTACTCGGTCTCACGCAGGAGCGCGGCACGGCCGAACCGGCGCACGACGGTCTCCTCGTGGGATCGACACGCGTTCCGCAGCGTTTCGCGCGCTCGGCGCGAGTATGTCACCACCAACAACACGACACCGGGCGGTCCCGGTCGACCCCACAAAAACCCATCTACACCGGCGAGATCTCGACGTCGAGCGCGGACGGCGGCTCCTCGAGGAGGTCGGCGATCCGCTCTGCGGCCGCCGACTCGCTTTCGGCGACGACCACGAGCCCGTCGGCCCGCCCCGACCCGGTCGCGCGGTACGCTCGCAGCCCCTCCTCGTCGCCCTCGAAGTCGGTTGCGTAGGTGCGCAGCACGCCGACGACGCGCCGCTCGGTCGCCTCCAGGTCCGACTCGCCCGCCTCGAACTCCCGGAGCGCCTCCTCGATGTTTCTGAGTGCTGAGATGCGGTCCATCTACGTCGTCCGGAGGTAGTCGGTCCGCGGCTCGTACACCTCGCCCTTCCGACGGAGGTTCTCGATCTCCTTCTCGGCCTTCGACTCGTCGAGCCCGAGCTCCTCGCCCGCCCGCGAGACCACCTCCGAGACGGGCGCGCCCTCGTCGTACTCGTCCTCGAGCTCCTCGATCAGCCCCTTGAGATCCTTGATCCGGTCGCGCTGGGTCTTCGAGGTCCCCGTCTCCACGATGTCGGCGTCGAAGTTGCCGGTCTCGGGATCCATCCCGATGTCGCGGAGACACGACTCCACGATGTCGGTCACGCGGGCGGCGTCCTCGCGTTCGACCGTGTCCGAGAGCCGGAGCCGCGCCGACGCCTCCGAGAGCCGCACGAGGGCTTCGAGCTTCCGGGCGGTGACCGGTACCGGGGCGTCCTCGTCGGCACCCTTCGCGCGGAAGTCGACGTAGAACTGCCGGATCACCTCCTTGGCTTCGTCGGTCATCGTGGGGTAGCAGTTCCGCTTCGCGTACGCGATGTACTTCCGGAGGAGTTCGGCGTCGATCTCGGGGGTCACGTCCGCGGTCGCGTCGTCGACCTCGGCGTCTGTGAACTCCGAACTCGGCACGTTCGTCCGCTGGGTGTGGAGCTCGCCCGCGTAGTTGGTGTTGATGATGTGCTCCGCGAGCTCGGCGTCGGTCTCGGGATCGGGGGAGTCGGTGACGGTGAAGATCAGGTCGAACCGGGAGATCAGCGCGGGTTCGAGGTCGATCTGCTCGCCGATCGGCTCGTACTGGTCGAACCGGCCGTACTTCGGGTTCGCGGCGCCGAGCAGCGAACACCGGGATTTGAGGGTGGCGTTGATTCCGGCCTTGGACACGGAGATCGAGTTGTGGAGCACGACACCCCCGCTCACGAACGTGTTCGTCGGTTCGACGGTCACGTCGTAGACCCACTCGCACGCGGTTTCGCCCTCGTTTGGGACGGTCTCGACGTCCGTCACGCGGTAGTAGCGAAGGTCGCACCGCGCTTTGAGGTCGTCGAGGCGGCGGTCGGCCGTATCGAGCGCCTCCCGGATCGCGTCGACGGCGTCACGCCGGATCGAGTCCCGTTTTTCGGCGTCGTAGCCGCCGTTCTCGGCGTCGTGGACGGCGCTCGTCGTCACTCCCGGAAGGCGCTCGGCGAGCTGTCGCCCGGACCACCCCGAGACCTCTCGTCCCTCCGCGAGCGTCGTCACGTCGTCGAGTTCGGAACGGATTGTCCCCGCCCGCTCCCGGAGCGATTCGACGACGTCCCGGACGGTGCTGATCTGCACCCCGTAGCCCTCGTCGACGTTCGGCCGGAACCGCCCGTCCAGCGGAACGCCGAGGAGTCGCTTGAGTGCGCGGAGTTCCTCGGCCGCGCTCGGTGGGAGCACGTCGTGGTGTCGCTCGGGAGCGTTACTCCGCTCGACGAACATCCGTGCCTCGGCGTACCGATCGTCGGCCGGTTGGACGATGGCTTCGACGAAGCGCTCCGTCGAGTCGCCCATCACGTACGTCTTCCAACTGTCATCGGCGCTGTCGTGGTGGATGCGGGACGCGACGCCGATCTTCAGGAGCGCGTCGGCGTAGTCCTCCGCGAGCCCGGAAGAGGCGGTCGAGAACGACATCGCCTCGCTCTCGACCCCACCATCTCCCGCAAAAGCACCGACAAGGAACCGCCGGATCTCCTCCTCGGACGCCCCGAGAACGGCGTCCGGAATCCGTTTCTCCCGTGACTTGCGCATCACTTCCGGGACGTTGGACTCGAACCACCGGTAGAGCTTCGTCGACACCCACCGCTTCGTCGTCGTCCCGGCGGCGTTGACCGCGTCCGTGCTGTCGAGACCGAACACGTCCTCCATCAGCCGTCCGGCGCGGTCGAGCAGCCGCTCGTCCTGGTTCGAGAACCCGATCTCGTGGGTTCGACCGCCGGCGTAGGCGTGTCCCTCGGCGGTCAGCAGCCCGAGGATCTCCGCCAGATCGGGCGACAGCTCCGGCGGGAGGTCGACATCGCGCTCTTTGCCGCGGTGCGCCTCGTCTTCGAGCGGCTGCGGTGCCGCGGAGTTGGGGAGCTTCCGCGGCGCGGGAATGAACTCGCCCGCGGAGAGGTCGGCGGCGTCGACGGTTCCGACCTCGCCGCCGGCGTCGACGAACATCGGGTGCTCCGGCGTCACGGTCACCGATCGGCCGTTCGAGAACGACACGCAGACGAACTCGTCCGGCGCCTCGTGGCGGCTGACGCGGTCGACGGGGACCTTCTCCACGTCGGTTTTGTCGAGATCGACGGTGTGGACGCCGACATCGTCCACCGGGAGGATCTCGCAGTCGACGCCGTCGACGACCTCGTCGGCGCGGTCGTCCATCAGCGAATCCACGAACGGTCCGATCTCGACGCGTCGGCCGTCGGAGAGGAGGATCTCCGAATTCGGATGGTAAGACTGCTGTTCCAGCGCTTCGTGCATGGCGCTGCGGTCCTCGGAGTTGTGGACGATCATCCCGTTCGCGACGAAATTGTGTGTGCCTTGGACGGTGAGGTCGTACACTTTCGTCCCCTTCTCCCGACGCCTGATTCTGCTCCGGAGCTCAGTAACCCTCGTACGTACTGACTCGACGAGGTCGAACGCTACCTCTCTGACTGTCTCGAAATTGTCGACATCCACTGCGCCGGAGAACCATCTGGAGACAGTCGATCCAGCAACGTCCAACGCATCGGCTAGTTGCTGGAACGAAACCCCGTGGCGTTCGAGTTCGTCACGAAGTTCACCCCAGGTTTCGGCGGATGGGTCGTCCTCCAGGAGTTCGTCGGCACGATCGTACGCGCTCTCCGGCAGACATTCGAGGACATTACCGAGTTCGCGTTCAAGTACTGGAATCCGCGTATCGGTATGTCCGGGAGAGACCGGCTCGACGGAGTCGACTTTTCGCCATCGAACGTCACCATCAAGGAGGTCGTGGAAACGTTCGAGACTGACGCCAGCAACACCGCTCAGAATAGTTCGAAGCCGGTCGGCAATCACAGCTCTGAGAGCTGTATCGTCGCCCCAAAGTCGCGATATCTGCTGCTGGGAGTACGGCGATCCTCGTGCGAGTTCCTGCTGGCTGACGTGGTATTCGTCACGCAAGAACCCCAGTTGTGACCATCCCGTCGACGCAGTAAGACGTTCCAGGTCCTCCGAGGCCTGCTGTCGTCGCTCTTCGAACGCGCTGTGGATGGATTCGGCAGAATGGAACGACGGGTTCGCATCCCCGTTCTCGAAGTTACAGTACGTCGCGTCATCCAGTCCGCACTCCGACTGGTGGAGTCGAAGCTGCTCTCGCAACCGTCCAAGCTGCTCGTCGAAGTCCGGGAGCACGTCGAGAATCGCCCTGTCTCCACTCGTCCGCTGAACCGCCCCTGTGAGCGCTGTTTGCTTCCTGTTTAGCGTGAATCCGATATGCTGCTCGTATGCCGCAAGCGACTCATCGGAGGTGACAGCGAGGACGTAGAGGTCACGTTTGTCTGGGCGCGAGCGGGTCTGGATCTGACTTCGAACCCCGAACTCCGACAGCAACATACTCGTTCCGAGTAGCAGTTCGTAGCTGCTTGAGTAGATCTTGACTGCCCGCTCTCCGACGGTGGCTTCCGAATCAGCAAGTGCACGGACGAAGGCTGCCTTCGTTTCCCGACTGCTACGCGTAACTGCCGTCGGGAGTCGCTTTCTATCGTACGTTTCTAAGTTCAGTCCGGCTTCGAGGAGATCGTCGACGTACTGCTTTCCGTGAAGCCGAACGGTCTCGACTCCGTCAGTACGCTGCTCGCTCGGGTGCCGAACTGCATCGACGTCGTAAGCGGCTTCACACACTGACTCGAAGTGTCGAAGTAGCTGTTCTTCGCTGTTAGCGAATCTGATTCCGTAACTGCCCTCCGAGTCGTTACTGTAGACGTTTCCGTCGCCAGCAAGATAGCCTAAAATGGCCCCTTTAGATGGCGGAATACCGGAGTTCGGGATGGATGCTCGGCTGCTCACAGCAGCTTGGGGCGACGATTCAGTCGTGACACCGCCATCCGTCGCACGTTCTTGTACTGCCTTCGGGATGTACGCCCAGTCTCCGGAACCGAGGTTTTCTGCCGCGCGGGTCACTCGCTCACCGTTCTCGAACACGAAGAACGGATGATCCGCGGTCGTTTGTATCGATTCACCGCTCTCCAGAGTTACCTGAAGGAGTTCTTCAGGAGCTTCGTACTCGTGAACCGCCGTCACGGGTCGTTGAACCAACCTCCCATCGTCGGCGAGCGTCCAAACGTCGCCGACGTTGCCGCGTATCGTCCGACCGTTCGGGAGCGATTCGACAGTTCCGTTTTCCGACGCTTGGTGCGCGAGCTCCCGAATCGGTCTGATACCGTTCGCAGTGTGTACGAGGGTATCGCCCGTTACACACCGCATCTTATCTAGCTCGTCGACAGCCGCGATGCCCTTGTCGGCGAGCACCAACGCGCCGGCTTCCAGCGTCCACTGCTGACCGTCGCCGAAGTCGTCGCGGACGGCCGCAGCAGTCAGACCGGCCGAACTCGACCCTTTCCCGGACGTATACACCGACCGCGGGGCGATGTTTCGGATGTACTGGAGCATCGCGGAGTTGTGGGAGACGATGCCGTTCGTCAGGTACGAGTGCGTCTCCGCGATTTCGAGGTCGTACACCCACGCCTCGTCCGGGGTGTACGGGTCGATCGAAACGATGCGATCCGCGGAAACACCGCCGTCGGCGACGGCTGCCGCCGGATCGAAAGTGTCGGGTTCGGATCGCGTGCGCTGGACCGCTGACTTCGGTGCTGCGATCGACTGACCGACTTCGAGGTCGTCCGCAACGACCGCATCAAACTGTCCGCCGTCGACGACGAACAGCGGGTGCGACGGCGTAACCTCGATCTCCGTCCCGCTGGCAGTCCGGATCCGGTACAGTTCGTCAGGCGCTTCGCGCTTCCAGACCTTCGTCGCCCGCTGTGTCGTGAGGGCTCCGTCGGATTCCATCGACGGGACATCGAGATCGACAGTATCCCACACCCCGTCGTCGACCGGTTTCGGATCGTCGAGGTTCGCCTCGACTAACTCGCGGATTGGCACCTCCGACCCGTCCGCAAGCGTCACGAGCGTGTCACCGGCGACGCACTTTCCCGTCCCCGGATCCCCGATCAGGAGCATATGCAGGTCCCCCCGGATCCGCGACCCGTCGGGGAGGTGCTTGGTGACGCCCGAGA
>CAZIQT010000086.1:0-9811 GCA_964541645.1 uncultured Halobellus sp.
CGTTCGAAACCCGGCCACCCCGGTCCGGTGCGGCGACGACGCCGCGGCTCGGGCGGTCGAACCGCTCCGACAGGGGTAAAAACCACGCCGCGGTAGAGCGGGGCAATGAGTCAGGAAGCGGCCGGCGAGGGTCGCGTCCGTGTCGTCGGGACCGCGCACGTCTCCGAGGAGAGCGTCCGCGAGGTCGAGGACGCCATCGAGACCGAACGCCCCGACGTCGTCGCGGTCGAACTCGACGAGGGCCGGTACCGTCAGCTGAAAGGCGGCGAGCCCGACGACATCGAACCCGGGGATCTGCTCCGCGGCAACACGGTCTTCCAGTTCATCGCCTACTGGATGCTGTCGTACGTCCAGACGCGGCTCGGCGAGAAGTTCGACGTCTCCCCGGGGGCGGACATGCTCTCGGCGGTCGAGACCGCCGAAGGGTTGGGCATCGACGTCGCCTTGGTCGACCGCGACATCAACGAGACGATGCGGCGGTTCTGGTCGGCGATGGGACCGATCGAGAAGCTCCGCATGATCGGCGGGCTGGCGTTCGGGATCGGCGACAGCCGGGGTGTGGGCCTCGCGGCAGGGGTCATCCTCGGGCTGGTGTTGGGGCCGCTCGTGGCGATCTTCGGCGGCAGCCTCGGCTTCGACCTCGCGTTGCTGTCGCGGGTCACCGGCGGCGTCGTGCTCGGGGTCGGGGTCGCCGTCGCGGTGTGGCTGTTCGGCGGATCGGTCCTCTCGACGGCCGACCGCGCGACCGTCGCGATCGGCGGCGGGGTCGCGGTCGGGGCGATCGCCGGCGTCGGGCTGGGGGCCGCGGCGCCGGTCGTCGACTCCCTCGGGCCGTTCACCGTGCGCGTCGTCGGGAGTCTGGCGCTCGGGGTCGTCGCCGGCGTAACCCTCGGGGGGCTCGCCGGGCAGTTCGCGGCGGTCTTCGGCGGCGCGAAGCCCGAGGACGTCGAGGAGTTCGACATGTCGGAGCTGACCGACACCGACGTTGTGACTGCGATGATGGAGGAGTTCCGGCAGTTCTCCCCTGGCGGCGCCGCGGCGCTGATCGACGAGCGCGACGCGTTCATCGCCCACAAGCTGGTGGCGCTGCGCCAGTCCGGCGCCGACGTCGTCGCGGTCGTCGGCGCGGGCCACCGCGAGGGGATCGAGCGGTACCTCGATAACCCGGACGACCTCCCGCCGATGGCGTCGCTGACCGGGACCGGCGGCTCGGGGATCCCGTGGGCGAAGCTCGTCGGGACGGGGATCTCGGTCGTGGTGGTCGGCTTCTTCGTCCTACTCGCGCTGTCGTCGGCCGGCGACGCCACCCTGCTCCGGCTGTTCGGGGCGTGGTTCCTCGTCAACGGGCTGTTCGCGGCGGGGCTGGCGAAGGCCGCCGGCGCGCGGTGGACGTCGTCGCTGGTGGGCGGCGCGGTGGCGTGGATGACCTCGATCAACCCGTTTCTGGCTCCGGGGTGGTTCGCCGGCTACGTCGAGCTCCAGTACAACCCGGTGAACGTCTCGGACATCGGCACGCTCAACGAGATCATCGCCGACGAGGACCGCCCGATCCCCGAGTTGGTGTCCGACCTGTTCGGGGTCCCGCTGTTCCGGCTGATCATGATCGTGGCGGCGACCAACGTCGGCAGCATCGTCGCCTCCGCGCTGTTCGTGGCGTATCTGCTCCCGCTTTTCGCCCTGGATCTCGGCGGCGCGGCGGGAGTGACCCGGCTGCTCTTCGAGGGCGCGCGCAACGGTTGGGAGATCCTGTGGGGGACGGTGGCGTGACCGTCTCGCTCGCGTTCAGTTCGCGTGAGATCCGCGATCTGGCGGTCGCGTGGGTCACGCTCGGCGTCGCGTTCGCCATCTTCTTCGCCGGAGGCGGTCGGCGGGCGGTCGACGCCGTCGTGGGCGGCGGCGTGCTCGCGCCGGTGGTGCTCAGCCTCCTGACCGCCGGCGCGGGGTTTCTGGTCCACGAGGTGGCGCACAAGGTGGTCGCGGTTCGGTTCGGGCAGATCGCTGAGTTCCGCGCCGACTACGGCATGCTGTTTCTCGCGGTCGTCAGCTCGCTCGCGGGGTTCATCTTCGCGGCTCCGGGCGCGGTCCACCACCGCGGCCGGCTGACCCGCCGGGAACATGGGCTGATCGCGCTGGCCGGCCCGGCGGTGAACGTCGGGCTCGCGGTTGTCTTCGTGCCGGTGTTCGTCGCCGGAACCCTGCTGAGCTCCGAGTTTCTCGCCTTGGTCGGCTCGCGGGGGCTGACGATCAACCTCCTGCTCGCGGCGTTCAACATGCTCCCGTTCGGCCCGCTGGACGGCAAGACGGTCCTCGGGTGGAGCAAGCCGGTCTTCGTCGGAGTGTTCGTCCCGGCGGCGCTTCTGGCCGTGTGCGCGTTCGTGCTCGGGTTCTAAGCCCTCACGACCCGGCGTCGGCCGGGTCGTGGTCGTGACCCAACACGAACGCGCCGGCGTTGATGGCGACGAGCGCCGCGAACAGCAGCGCGTCGCCGCCGGCCAGCCCGCCGGCGAGGAGCGGGAGGTACGTGATCGGCAGGACGATCGCGGCCCAGAAGCTCGCGATCCGGAGGTTCCGGAGCACGGACCGGACGGCATCGGTCGCGACACCGGCCGCGCGGCCGAGCGTGTCGCGTTCGAACGGGCGGTCGGGGGAGCGGGGAACGTGGGACATCTGTGTCTGCTTACTCACGAGTAAGATCGGTACCCACATATAACGCACAGAGCCTTCACTCGTTTCGCGACGCTTCACCCGTCCGGTCGACCTTTCACACCGTTTCACGACGACATCAGAGTGAGGTAGAACGTTTACAAACGGGTTTGAGTCCGTCTCACCGGCTCCATCGGCCGCGGATTTCGAGCGCTCGCGCCCCCGACGGTTCGGGAACGGTAACAGCTCCCTACCCGGCCGCGCGGACCGGACGTGTTTTGCGTCCGCGTTCCGGGGATTGTTGTATGACCGACGACCGCCCGGAGGAACCCGGGACCGGTGCGGATGGGACCGACGACTCGCTGACGTACGCCGACGCGGGCGTCGACATCGCCGAGAGCGAGGCCGCGACCGCCGCGCTCGTGGGAGCGGTGGGTGGGACCGCGGGCGACTACGCGGGGCTGCTCGACATCGGCGACCGGTATCTGGCGCTCGCGACCGATGGGGTCGGAACGAAGCTGCTGGTGGCGGAGGCGCTCGACGACTACTCCACGGTGGGCATCGACTGTATCGCGATGAACGCGAACGACCTCGTGGCCGCGGGGGTCCGGCCGGTCGCGTTCGTCGACTACCTCGCGGTCGACGAGCCCGACGAGACGTTCGCCGAGCAGGTCGGCGAGGGGCTGCGCGCCGGCGCCGACGAGGCGGGGCTGGAGCTCGTCGGCGGCGAGACCGCGGTGATGCCCGAGGTGATCCGCGGGCTCGATCTCGCGGGAACCTGCGCCGGCCTCGCCGCGAAGGGGGCGGTCTTCGAGGGAACCGCCGAGCCGGGCGACGCCCTGGTCGGCTTCCCGTCGTCGGGGATCCACTCCAACGGCCTGACGCTCGCCCGGACCGCGGTCACCCGCGAGTACGACTACGCCGACCCCTGCCCGTTCGGCGACTACGACGCCGTCGGCGAGGCGCTGCTGGAGCCGACCCGGCTCTACACCCACCTGCTCGACCCGATGCGGGCCCACGGCGTGCGTGCCGCCGCTCACGTCACGGGTGGCGGGTGGACCAACCTCGAACGGCTGGGCGACCACCGGTACGTCGTCGACGACCCCTTCGACCCCCAGCCGGTCTTCGAGTTCGTCCGGTCGCTGGGCGACGTCGCCGACGCCGAGATGTACCGGACGTTCAACATGGGGACGGGGTTCGTCTGCGCGCTCGACCCCGACGCCGCCGAAGCGCTCGCCGCCGACACCGACGGCCGCGTGATCGGCCGCGTGGAGTCCGGCGCCGGCGTCTCGGTCCGCGGGCTCGATGTAGAGTCCGACGAGGCGGCGTAAGCGATTTCCACGCGCCGACCGAACCCGGACCCGATGAGCCAGGACCGCCCGCCCGCGCCCGACGGGCTGCCGTTGCTCGGGAACTCGGTGCCGTTCGCCCGGGACCCGTTCGGGTTCACCGCCGACGCGGTGGCGGAGGTCGGCGACGTGTTCCGGATCGACCTCCCGGTGGGTGATCGGTACATCGTCGCCCACCCCGACCACGCCGCGCAGGTGTTGGTCTCGGAGCGGGACGCGTTCCGGAAGACCGACGACTTCGGGCTCGCGTTCGGGGACTCCGTCATCGCCGTCGACGGGGAGGCGTGGCGCGAACAGCGGGAGTTCCTCGACCCGTTCTTCTTCGCGCGACGGATCCAGGGGTTCCTCCCGACGATGCGCGAGCGGTCGACGGCGGCTGCGGACGCGCTCGCCGACGGCGATCGGATCGAACTCCTCCCGGAGATGAAACGCGTCACGTTCGACATCCTGGCGTCGACGCTGCTCGGCCTCGACCCCGACGCGATGAGCGACGACCTCAGGGTCGCGGCCGACGACCTGAACGCGTACTTCGAGCCGGCCACGTGGGCGCTCCCCGACTGGGTGCCGACCCCGAGCCGCCGACGGTTCCGGGCGGCGAAGTCGACGCTCCGGACGGAGATCCGGTCGGTGCTGGCGGACGCCGACGGGTCGGCCCCGGATCCGAGTGGGGCCGACGCCCCGCCGGATCTGATCTCCACGCTCGCGGGTGCGCTGTCGGGCGCCGGCGGCCGAGGTGCGGGCGACGGACACAGCGGCGACGGCCGAGGCGAGGCCGGCTACCCGCGGGACCGGGCGGACGTTGTCGACCAGTTGACCGGGCTGGTGTTCGCCGGCCACGAGACCACCGCGCTCGCGCTGACGTTCACGCTCCACGGCCTCGCCGAACGCCCCGATCTCTACCGCCGGGTCGAGGCGGAACTCGACGACGTGGTCGGCGACGATCCGATCGGATGGGACCACCTCGACGACCTCACCCTGTTAGATCGGGTGATCGACGAGACCCTCCGGCAGTATCCGCCGGTCCACTCGCTGCCCCGGGAGACTACCCGGGACGTGGCGTTCGGCGACCACGTCGTCCCAGAGGGGTCGGAGGTGCTTGTCGGGGTGTACGCGATCCACCACGACGGCCGGTTCTGGGACGACCCCGACGCGTTCGACCCCTCCCGATGGGTCGACCGGGATCGGTCGGCGGACGCGTACCTCCCGTTCGGCGCGGGGCCGCGGCGGTGTCTGGGGGCGACGTTCGCGCGCGTCGAGGCCCAGGTGGTGTTGGCGACGCTCCTCCGGCGGTTCCGGTTCGAGTCCGCGGACCCCGGCGAACTCGAACTGTCGCCGCAGATGACGACCCAGCCGGCCGGCCCCGTTCCGATGCGGGTCCGGCGGCGGTAGCTCCCCGCGGGGTGTAGGCCCGGAACGTCCAGTCCCGGCTACAGGTGTGCCGCCACGTCGGCCTCGGTCACGATCCCGATGGTCTCCCCACCCTCGACGACGAGCACGGCGGCGTGGTGATCCAGCGCGGTGTCGATCTCCTCCAAGGTGGCGGCGGGTTCGACCGCCATCACCGACTCCCGCATCACCTCGGCCACCGGGAGCGTCCCGACGTCGGCACCCTCCTGCGCGTGGCGGATGTCGCTGTTCGAGATGATCCCGACGGGGCGACCGTCCCGGATGACCGGGAGCTGCGAGAACCCCTCGTCGAGCATCAGGTCGCGGGCCGCCCGGACCGAGTCGTCGGGGGCGACGCTCACCACGTCGCCGTTCATCAGGTCCGCGGCGCGCACGATGCTCCCCTCGGCTTCCTCTAGAGCGTTGACGATGCGGCGGAGCGTCGAGAGCCGCGGGTCGACGTCGCCGCCCTCGATGCGAGCGATGAGCGGCTGTGAGACCCCCGCCTTGTCGGCGAGGCTGCTCTGGGTCAGGTCCAACTCCGTGCGGCGTTGTCGAAGGTCCTCCGGGGTCGGGAGCTCCATACGGCTAATTACCCGAAGTTATACGAAAGCCTTTCGGGGGGGTCACCCGTGGTTCCGCGCCCGGGTCTCCTCGCCGTCGTCGTCGGCTTCAGTCTCGACGACCTCGATCACCGACAGCGGGACGTCGCGGAGCGCGCCACCGACCTCGCTTTTCGCGATCCGGGAGGCGTGTTCCTCGCTGTCGGCGTTGAACACGTCGATCTCGAGCAGCAGCCCCACGAGAGCGGTGTTGGCGGCGATGAACGCGGAGTCGAACGGCTCCCCACAGGCGGGACACGGGGTCGCGCCCACCTCGACCTCCACGTACTCCTTGTTCTGGTCGTTGAGTCGCTTGCCGGCTTCGCTGACCGCGACGCCGATCGCGTCGTCGATGTCGTCGACGTCGCGCACCAGCCACGCGGCCTCCATCGCGACGAGGTAGTTACTCATACCTGACACACACGCCGCGGGGTCTCGTGTCTTGTGGTTCGCGTCGGCGACCGCCGCGGCGGCGCGTACGCGAACTCGATGGGTCGCGTAAGTTATGGCGACGAACGAGTCCACCTGTCGGAGTCTTACGCCGCCGAGCCCGGCCGGGTCCGGACGTCGTCGTGATCCGCCGCTGCTCGGCAAACCGCACGACTGAAGCGGGGTCTCACGATCCCGCCGGGAAGAAGATTTATATATTCCCGGTGCTCCGGACGCGGCAGGACGATGTTGGACGACCTTCGACGCGGCGCGGCGTTCGTGGCGTATCAGCTGGTGCTCGCGGTCGGGATCTTAGCGATGCCGGTGGCGCTCGGCGCCCGGCGGCTCGGGCTCACGCTCCCGATCCGGCGGCTGGTCGAGTCCGCCGGGCGGGCCTACCGCAACGGGTCGCGCTGAGGCGCCGTCCGCCGGTCGCGGGTACGGGCAACAGCGGTGGGAAGGGTGGCATTTATCAGCGGTGGGCCGCAACAGCTGGTAATGCGCACACCTACGAGCGACGACCTTTCGACCGGTCTCGATGCGCTGAACGGCGACCACTCCGGCGTGTTCGCCCCCGAGATCGGCGAGTTCCCCGAAGCCGAGCGCCGCGCGGAGGGGATGGGAGACAAGGAGACCAAGACCGGCACCACGACCGTCGGGCTGAAAGCCCAGGACGGCGTGGTTCTGGCGACCGATATGCGCGCGAGCCTCGGCCGGATGGTCTCCTCGAAGGACGTCCAGAAGGTCGAGGAGATCCACCCCACCGGCGCGCTCACCATCGCCGGGTCGGTGTCGGCCGCCCAGTCGCTCATCTCGTCGATCCGAGCGGAGGTTCGGCTCTACGAGGCCCGCCGCGGCGAGGACATGAGCATGCAGGCGCTGTCGACGCTCCTGGGTAACTTTCTCCGGTCGGGCGCGTTCTTCATCGTCCAGCCCATCCTCGGCGGCGTCGACGAGGAGGGCCCCCACATCTACAGCATCGACCCCGCGGGGTCGATCCTCGAGGAGGAGTACACCGTCACCGGGTCGGGGAGCCAGTACGCGCTGGGCGTGCTCGAACAGGAGTTCGACGACGACCTGACCATCGACGAGGCCAAGTCGGTCGCCGGCCACGCCATCGACAGCGCGGTCGAGCGCGACCTCGCCTCGGGCAACGGCATCAACCTCGCCGTCGTCACGGAGGACGGCGTCGAGATCACGAAACACAAGGACTTCGACGAGGTCCTCTGACCCGGCGACCCCTCACCCCTCTTCGAGCCAGTCCGCGAACGAGCCTTCGAGCAACGTCCCCTCCTGCCGCCGCACGTAGTCGCGCTGCATCCGGCCGACCGCGTCGGCGAACTCGTCGCCGTCCGCCAGATACTCCCGCACCCGCGAGACCTTCCAATCCGCCGGCGTGGTCCGATGCTCGACGCGCGCACGCAGCGGCGCCACGTACCGTTCGGCCTCCGACTCCGAACACCCCGCCGACGTGAGTCCGTCGACCGCGTGGGCGAAGATGTCGTCGTAGACCGCGTCGACGTCGATGGTCTCGGCGCCGTCGTTGCGGATCCACCGCTGTCCGGAGTCGAGTCCCTCCCGAACCGCGGCGTAGAAGTTCTCTCTCGCGGTCGACCACCGCTGGTCGCTCGCGGGGTGTTGCCGGCGCGGGAGGCTCTCCATCAGACCGGCGAACGTGGCCTGGAACGCGATCGAGTCCCGGACCGTGGGCTGGGCGGGGATCGGCCGGAACTCGATCCGGGCGTTGGCCGCCGACCGCGACGCGCCGTCGAACACCGGCCGGACCCACCGCCAGTAGGTGCCGTGTTTCCGGCGGAGCGTGGCGAACTCGTCGTCGAACCGGTTGCCCTCCGATACTGGCATCGGGACCACCGTGGCGTCGGCGGCGACCCGGTCGACCGCCTGCTCGACCGACGCCAGATCCTCCGGGAAGGTGACCTTCTCGGCGTCGGGGGTGTTGAGCACCGACTCGAAGACCCCGATGCGGTTCTCCAGGCGGGTCTCCGCGAGGATCTTCCCCGCGCCGACGTCGTCGTAGAGGTCCGGCGGGAAGAAGGGGGAGTTGACGCCGAGCGCGAGGAGCGGCCCCGCCAGC
Organism: uncultured Halobellus sp.; assembly: GCA_964541645.1. GTDB lineage: Archaea > Halobacteriota > Halobacteria > Halobacteriales > Haloferacaceae > Haloquadratum. The sequence goes on from CAZIQT010000086.1 coordinate 8,505, forward strand.
CTGAGCGCGTAGTTGAACCGCCCCGGGAGGTCGTCGGCGTGGGCGACCTGGTAGTGTGGCTGGATCGACGTGATCAGCGACTCCGGCATAACCGTCCTCGCGGAGAGACTCACGTTCGGGGCCTCGATCGTGGTCTCCGCCCGCGCGGCCGGGCCGTTCGCCATGGCGTGGTACCGGACCGACCCGCTCATGTTCGTCGCGATCCGGACGCCTTGGGCCTCGACGCTGTCGGTGAGGTAGTCGCGGGCGGTCTCGCCTGCGGGGGGGATCGTCCACAGGCCGTCGCTCACCAGCCGGATCCCCTCGGCGGCAGTACACCCCTGGGCGGCCGCCAACCGCGCCCGCACCTCGGACTCCTGGGCGCGGAGCCCGTCGGCGTTCAGCGGCTGTGGGCTGGTCGTCATCTCGGCGTTGTGGAGCCCGAGCTCCTTCTCGAACCCGATGAGCTCCAGCAGCCGGCGCGGGACGCGCATCAGCCCGTAGATCCCGGCGTCGTCGGACGCCTCCCACCGGCCGTCCGCGACCGCGTAGAACTCGTACTCCAGGCCGACGATGGACTGGTGGTTGTCGAAGGTTCCCTCCCGGAGTTCGGACTTCACCGCCTCGGCTTCCGTCCGGGCTTGGGCCTCGAACTCCTCGACGTCGACGGCGAGGGCGTCCCCGACCGCGGCCGCCAGCTCCTCGGTCATACCGCCCCGTGGACGAGCAAGCCGCTTCAATCCCGCGCTTCCGGTGTTCGAGCGAGCTCGGAGCCGACGAGACCCGTCACGGGGTGGCCGCCCGCTCCCGTCGGCTACAACACGCCCATCGCGTCGAGCCGTTCGGGGAGGTACGTCTCGGTGACGAAGTCGAGCCCCCGGGCGGCGAGCGACTGCTGTTCGGCCTTCTTCCCGATGTCGAGCTGGAGTTCGATCTGCTCGGTCCAGTAGTCGGTCTCGAACCGCGGATCCTCCAGCTCCGACTCCAGGGCGTTGACGTCGGAGTCCGCGAGCGGGTCGGTGGGAAGGTCGTACTCAACGATGTCCTCGGGCTGGATCCCGACGAACTTCGCCTGCGGCGTCGCGAGATACTCCGAGAGGTGGGCGGATTTGATCGACCCGTACGCCACCGACCCGTAGATCCGGTAGGACCACGGGTCGCCGTCGGTGAAGACCACGACCGGCAGGTCGAGTTCGTCGTGGAGCCGCTTGGTGATCCGGCGGGTCGCCCGCGCGGGCTGGCCTTTCAGGTGGACGACGAGGCAGTTGTGCTGCTCGTCGAAGCCGTTCTCGACCAGCCGGTCGCGCATCCCGCCGGTCTCGACGCAG
>CAZIQT010000087.1:0-3742 GCA_964541645.1 uncultured Halobellus sp.
GTCCGATTGCCCGTCGAACCGTGTTCGACGGAGTTCCGAAACAGGTTCTCCAGCAGCTGCTGGAGCCGGGTCGGGTCCGCCCGGACGGTCCGGTCGGTCCGGACGACGAGCCTCGCGTCCGCCGTCTCGACGTTCCGCCAGCAGGTCCGGGAGGTCGCGTCGAGGTCGACCGGCTCCCGCGCCTCGACCTCCCCGCCCTCCCGGGCGAGCGTCAGCAGGTCGTCGATCAGTTCGAAGCTCCGATCCAGCGCGGTCGCGACGGTGTCGAGGTGCTCGCCGTCGCGCTCCGCCCGCGCCAGCTCCAGCCGGCCCTGCGCCACGTTGAGCGGGTTCCGGAGGTCGTGGGACACCACGCTCGCGAACGCCTCCAGCCGGTCGTTCTGGCGTTCGAGCTTCCGGCGTCGTCGGACCTCGTCGGTGACGTTCCTCGAAACCGCCATGCCGTAGGCGACGTCGCCATCGTCCGACCGGACCGGAGCCGTCCGGATCCGGTACCGGTCGCCCGCGTACAACTGCTCGAAGGTATCGCTGTGACCCGCGAGCGCCTCGCGGTAGGCGTCGACCGTCTCCGCTGCGATGTCGTCGGGAAACAGGTCGTACGGCGTCGATCCCACGAGCTCGTCGGCGGAGAGCCCCACGGCCGCGAGCTCCTCGCCGCCGGCGCGGACGTACCGGCAGTCGTGGTCGAACAGGAACACCGCCCCGTCGGGGAAGTTGTCGACGAGCGTCTGGTACTGGGTTTTGAGCTCCGACAGCCGGCGTTCCCGCGCCTTACGCTCCGTGATGTCGTGGTGGATCCCGACCATCCGGTCGCCGCCGTCGACGAGCTGGCCGCGGACCTCGACCCACTGGGGTTCGCCGTCCGCCTCGCGCATCCGGAACTCCGCCTGGTACGACGAGTCGGTCTCGATGGCGTGATCGAGCTGCTCCCTGACGTGCGACACGTCCACGGGGTGGACGCGGTCGACGAACGCGTCGAGGGTCCCGTCGAAGCCGCCTGGATCGAACCCCATCACCCGTTCTAAGGTCTCGTTCCACCGGACCGCGTCGGTGTCGAGGTTCCACTCCCACACCCCGGTGTCGGTCGCTTCCAGGGCGAGTTCGAGCCGGCGGCGCGTCTCCGCCAGTTCGCGCTCCTGCACCCGCTGGTCGGTGACGTCGGTGAGCGAGAACAGGACCGACTCGACGTCGCCGTCGTCGTCGAACAGCGGCGCGCCGTTCACCAGCAGCGTCTTCCGGGTCCCGTCGGGCCACTGGATGGTGTGTTTGTACCCGTAGAGCGGGTCGCCGGAGTCGCGGACCCGGCGGAACGGCAGCTCCTCGTCCGGGATCGGGTCGCCGCTCTCGCCTCTGATGTCCCACTCGGGGTCGTTGTACGCCCGGTCGGTCACCGCGTCGCGTTCCAGCCCGAGCACCTCCTCGGCCCGCCGGTTCGCGAGGACGAACCGGCCGTCGGCGTCGAGTTGGACGATACACCCCGGCACCGTCTTGAGGATCTGCTCGAACCGGTGGCGCCGGTGCCGGGCGTCCCGCGCCGACCGCGTCGCCTCGACCGCGTTGGTGATCCGGTTCGCGAGCAGGGCGTACTGGCCGGTGCCGGTCTCTTTCTGGAGGTAATCGGTGACGCCCGCGGAGATCGCGTCGCTCGCGACCGCCTCCGACCCCTTCCCGGTGTACAGCACGAACGGGAGGTCGGGGTGCGTCCCGCGGACGCGTTCGAGCAGTTCGATGCCGTTCGTCCCGGGCATGTCGTAGTCGGAGACGACGCAGTCGACGTCGCCGTCGGCGAGCCGGTCCAGCCCCGCCGCCGCGCCGGTCGCCGTGTGCACGGAGAGCCGGTCGTCCTCGCGTTCGAGGAGCAACGCCGCGGTGTCGGCGAACTCGGGGTCGTCGTCGACGTAGAGGACGTCGATCGGGTCGCTGCCAGTTGGCATGCTCGGGTCTCCGCGAACACCTTCGCGTGGGTGGGTGATAAGTCTACGAGTGTCGACTCGCCGACGCCCGCGAGTCGCGGCGGACGGCGCCGTCCGCCGCGGTCACCCCTCGACCGCGACCCGCTCGCCCTCGAACCCGGCGTCGTCGCCGCGCCACCGCCACGACCCCAGGAAGGGGTAGCCGTCGAACGCACAGATCGCGTAGGAGTAGCCCGGCCACGTCGCCCGGTCGGCGTCGGTCTCGCTGGGCCGGGTCGGCCCCGCGGGGTGGGAGTGGTAGAAGCCGACGACCTCCAGCCCCGCCGCCTCGACCTCGTCGGTGACCGCGAGCTGGTCCTCGGGGTCCATCGCGTACCTGATCTGTGGGGTGTCGGCGGCGTTGTCGACGGGGTAGACGTCCGCCACGCGGCTCGACTCCGCGCCGTGGTCGCCCGCGAGGATGCCGCAGATCTCCTCGTCGCCGCCGCCGTACCCCTGGTAGACGATCTCGTCGTAGGCGTCGCGGGTGATCGTGAGCACGGCCCCGCGTCAGTCCTCGGTTTCGAGGTCGTACTCCCACTCGTCGTAGCCGCCGGCCATACTCCTGACCGACGAGTCGTCGTCGACGCCCTCGTAGCTCCCGATGAGCCGGGCGGCCTGGATCGACGACTGGCCGATGGGACAGGCCACCACCACGTCGTCGCTCCATTCGACCTCGTCGACCCGGCGCGGCAGCTCCGCCATCGGGATGTTGATCGCGCCGGGGATGTGGCCGCGCTCGAACTCCGCGGGCGACCGGATGTCGACGACCTGCGTGTCGGCGTCGTCGTCGATCCGGGCTTTGACCTCGTCGGGGGTAAGTTCCTCCACCATGTTACCGCTTCCTGAGGAAGATCCGGTAGCGCCCGTCGCCGCTCTTCCAGACGTTGGCGTCGGCTTGGTCTTCGACCGACTTGGGGACGTTCTCCGTCGAGGGGACGTGGTCGGTCTCCTGGACGAGGAGGTCGCCCGATTCGAGCGCCTGGATCGCCTTCTTCGCCTCGACCTGCGGGTACGGACAGACCTCGCCGGTCATGTCCTGCACCTCGGTCGCGCGGTCGTACAGCTCCGACGCGGTCTCGTCGTCGAGTTCGTCCGGGAGGTCGACGACGTCCTCCCACTCTGAGTTCGACATACCGTACTGTGGCCGCTCTGCGAGTAAACCCGTTTCGGAGCGTGCAGGGATCACTCCTATCTGGGACGCCCGATGGAGTCGTCGGGATCCGAGGCGGCGGGTCGGCGCGCGTCAGCTACATACCCGTCGCCGCCCTACAACGGCACATGATTGCCAACGCGACGTTCGGCGGCGGCTGTTTCTGGTGTACGGAGGCCGCGATGGAGCTCCTCGACGGCGTCGAGTCGGTCACCTCGGGCTACGCCGGCGGCGAGACCGACGACCCGAGCTACCGCGAGGTCTGTACCGGACGCACCGGCCACGCTGAGGTCGTCCAGGTGGCGTACGACCCCGACGTCGTCGGCTACGACGACCTGCTGGAGGTCTTTTTCGCGACCCACGACCCCACGCAGTTGAACCGGCAGGGGCCGGACGTGGGGTCGCAGTACCGGTCGATCGTGCTGTACCACGACGAGACGCAGCGCGAGCAGGCCGAGGCGTACGTCTCGGCGCTCGACCCCGAATACGACGACGACGTCGTGACGGAGATCCAGCCGCTCGACCGGTTCTGGCGCGCCGAGGAGAAACACCAGAACTACTTCGAGAAGAACCCCCGCGACGCCTACTGCCGGATGCACGCACAGCCGAAGGTCGAGAAGGTCCGCGAACGGTTCGC
>CAZIQT010000087.1:3842-9799 GCA_964541645.1 uncultured Halobellus sp.
GCGGCCGCCTCAGCCCCGCGGTAGTCGGATCTGGACGACGTTGCCGCCGCGGTCGCTCTCCCCGAAGGAGAGTTCCCCCCCGGAGCGCTCCGCCACCCACTTCACGAGCCACAGCCCCAGCCCGCTGCCGTGTCGCGTCCGCGTCGGTTCGGCGTCGCCGGTGAGCACCGCCCGCTCGGTCTCGGCGATCCGCGGCCCGTCGTCGGCCACCCGGATCACGGCCCACCGCGGGCCGAGCCCCGTCACCGTCACGCCGACGTACGGCGACTCCGAGGGGTTGTGGACGATCGCGTTGTCGATCAGTCCGCGGACGGCGGACCCGAGGTGGGTGTCGCCGCGGACGACCAGCCGGTCCGGGAGGTCCGCGGCGATCTCCGCGCCCGGCGACGCCTGCCGGAACTCGGTCACCGCGCCGTAGACGACCGGGACGCAGTCGATCCCGTCGGCGTCGGGCTCCGGCGCCGAGAGCAGCGCGTCGATCTCGTCGGCCTCGCGCGTGAGTTGCTCCAAGTTCCCGGCCGCCCGCTCGACCGCCGCCGCTGCCCCGACCGCCGCCGTCGAGGGGTCCCGGAACTGGTCGAGCAGCCGGGCGGTGTGTCCCAGGATGACGTTCGACTCGTTCCGGAGGTTGTGACGCAGCACCCGGTTCAGAACCCGGAGCCGGTGCTCCGTTCGGGCCAACTCCGTGATGTCGGTGTACACCGCGAACCCGTCGATCCCGGAGCCGTCGTCGTCCGTGTACGGGATCCCGCGGTAGAGGAACTCCCGGAGCCCGGTGGCGGTCTCGCGTTTCACCCGACGGCGGTTGATCTCCCCCGCGGCCGTCCGGTCGTCGAGGTCGTCGGCCTCGGGCGCCAGCCACTCGGGGACGATCCAGTCGTTGAGCGGCTGGTCCCTGATGTCGCCGCCGTCGTACCCGAACCGCTCGACGAACGCGGTGTTGACGCCACGGACGATCGGCTCCCCGTCCACGAACTCGAACTCCACGACCGAGTCCTGAACGTATTCGATGAGGTGGTCGTACGGCGTGGGGTCGGTCATCAGTGTGGCTCCCGTGACGGGACGTTCGTACGCTCCCGCGAGAATACTTATATCCCCGAGTGATCGCAAAAATAACCGGACGTTCGTTCAACGAACGAACACGACGGTCCGCGCTCCGACGACCGACGGGGCCGGCCCGTCACGCGTCCCGGTCCGACAGCCGGCCGGGGAGCCACTCGCCGTCGAACTCGGTGTGGGTGAACGGCCGGGGATCCTCGCCGGCGTAGGTCGCGACCAGCTGGCCGTCGCCCTCCAGGTGGTATTTGTAGGTCGTCAGCCCCTCCAGCCCGACCGGGCCGCGGGCGTGGGTCTTGCCGGTGCTGATACCGACCTCCGCCCCCAGCCCGAACCGGTAGCCGTCCGCAAAGCGGGTCGAGGCGTTGTGGAACACGCTCGCGGCGTCGACCCCGCGCATGAACCGTGCCGCAGCGTCGTCGTCCTCGGTGAGGATCGACTCGGTGTGCTTCGAGCCGTTGGCGTTGATGTGGTCGATCGCGTCGGTCGCGGAGTCGACGACCTTGACCGCGAGGATCAGGTCGCCGTACTCGGTGGTCCAGTCGTCGTCGGTCGCGGGCTCGGCGTCGACGACCTCGCGGGTCCGGGCGTCCCCGCGGAGTTCCACGCCCGCCTCGCGGTACCGGGCGGCCACGTCGGGCAGGAACGACTCGGCGACCGACTCGTGGACCAGCAGGGTCTCGACGGCGTTGCACACCGCGGGGTACTGGACCTTCGCGTCGTACGCCACCTCGGCGGCCATCTCCAGGTCCGCCTCGCTGTCGACGTAGACGTGGCAGACGCCCTCGGTGTGGCCCAGCACCGGGATCGAGGTGTTGTCCTCGACGTAGCGCACGAACGACGAGCTCCCGCGGGGCATCAACAGGTCCACCGCGTCGTCGCGTTCGAGCAGCGTCTGAACGTCCTCGCGGGCCTCGATGAGCTGGGCCCACCCGTCGGTGATCCCGGCCTCGGCGGCGGCCTCGACGATGGTCTCGAAGAGGATCCGGTTGGAGTGGGTGGCCTCGCTGCCGCCCTTGAGCACCACCGCGTTTCCGGATTTGAGGCTGAGCGCGGCGATCTGCACCAGTGCGTCGGGGCGGGATTCGAACACCGCGCCCAGAACCCCGATCGGCACCGACACCTTGTAGAGTTCGAGGTCGTCGTCGAGTTCGCGGGCCGACAGGGTCCGGCCGAGCGGGTCGTCCTGGTCGGCGACGCTCCGGACCATCTCGGCGATGCTCCCGAGCTTCGACTCCGACAGCGTCAGCCGGTCGACAAACGCCTGGGTGTACTCGCCGGCGTCGAGCAGCTCCTCCGCCGCCGCGACGTCGTCGGCGTTGGCGTCGAGGATCGCCGCCGCGTTCGCCTCGATCGCGTCGGCGATCGCGTCGAGCACGTCGTTCCGGGTGGGTTCGGAGCGGTTCGCCAGCGCCAGCGCGGCGGACTGTGCCTCGGTGATCTTCGTCTCTGCGGATCGGTCGGTGGTGATGTGGTCGGTCATACGTGTTCGGTGACGGGGATAAAGACGGTTCCGACGGACTGTTCGGTCGCGATGGCTTCGAGCACGTCCGGCTCGGTCGACCGCGCGATGATGGCGGGGACGCCGTGCTCGCTCACCGTGCGGGCCCCCCGGACCTTCGTCCGGATCCCGCCGAAGGTGCCGCTCGCGGTCCGCTCGACGATCCGCTCGACCTCGTCGTAGTTCCGGCCGACCGCGTCGATCAGCTCCGCGTCCGGGTCCTCGTTGGGGTTGCCCGTGTACACCCCGGCGACGTCGGTCAGCGTGACGAGGAGGTCGGCGCCGACCGCGACGGTGACCGACGCCGAGAGCATGTCGTTGTCGCCGATCCGGATCTCCTCGGTCGCGACCGCGTCGTTCTCGTTGATGATCGGGACGACGCCCCACGACAGCAGCGTCTCGATGGTGTTCTGGAAGTTGGTGAACCGCTCGGGGTCCTCGAGGTCCTGGTCGGTCAGGAGGAGTTGCGCGACCGTCAGCCCGTAGCGCTCGAAGCTCTCGGTGTAGCGCCGCATGAGGTGGCTCTGGCCGATGGTGGAGACCGCCTGTGACTCCTCGACGGTGTCGTCGGGGCTAAACCCGACCCGGCCTTTACCCGCGCCGATGGCGCCCGAGGAGACCAGGATGACCTCCTTGTCGCGGTCGACGAGGTCCGCGATGTCGTCGACCAACTTGTCGAGCTTGGCGTCGGCGAGCTTCGACTCCTCGGTCGTGAGGGAGTTGGTCCCGGCTTTGACCACGACCCGGCCGGCCTTCGCGGCGAGCTTCCGGGCGTTCGTGACCTCCTCGGCCGCGACGGATCGGCTCATTCCGCGGCGTCCTCCGCGAGTTCCTCCGAGCGCCGGCGGGCGGCGGTCAGGGCGTCGCCAACGACGGCGTCGACGTCGCTGTCGAACAGGACCTCCATCCCCTCGATGGTGGTCCCCCCCGGCGAGCAGACCGCGTCGATCAGCGCGTCGAGGTCGCGGTCCGACCGGAGTACGGTGTCGGCGGCGCCCGCGAACGTCTGCGCCGCGAGCGTTCGGGCGTCGCCGGGGTCGAGCCCCTCCGCGACGGCGCGCTCCTGCATCGCCTGGATCAGGTAGAACACGAACGCCGGGCCGCTCCCGTTCAACGCGGTGGCGACGTGCATCCGGCCCTCGTCGATCTCGACGTACTCACCGAGGTCGTCGAGCATCCGTGCGACCGCCGCGACGGGCTCGTCCCACGCCACGGCCGCGGCCATCGACCGCGTCTCCGCCGCGAGGTTGGGCATGATCCGGACGACCGTGGCGTCGGTCTCGGCTTCGACCCGGGCCCGCGAGACGCCGGCGGCGATGGTGACGAGCGTCTGCTCCGCCCGGAGGTCGAGGTCCGCGAGCACCACGGGGACGATGTCGGGCTTCACCGCGAGGACCACGACCTCGGAGTCGCGAACGTCGTCGAGATCGGTGGTCGTCCGGTCGCAGTGCTCCGAGACCGCCTCGAGGGCGTCGGGGTCCACGTCGTAGGCCGTGATCCGGTAGCCGCCGGCCCGGGAGAGCCCCGCGAGCAGGGCACCCCCCATGTTTCCGCAGCCGATCACGCTGACGTCGATCATTGTACCCGTTCGTAGGCGGGGCTCCCGATATACGAACTTTGGTTTGCCGGCGGGGGAGACGCTGCCGGCGGGAGCCCGGAGCCACCCGGTCGGGCCGTCGGCCGCACGCACCCGGGAGGGTTCGGTCGGCCGGGGGACGAGCGCTGGCGTCCGGCAGGTCTGCGGTGGGCCGTATTTCCGGTGGCGGTTCGAGTGGTATATAATATTCCTGTGATATAATTTTGTTAGGGTAGATTTTCAGTATAACTCGCAAATCGTAGTGGCTCTTTCGGTCGGCTTCTTCGAGACCAGATCTTATCTAAGAAATATATACTATACTCTATTACATCAGATTTATTATATTCGAGCCGGCTGGACCCGGCCACCCACCTCCGACGACGGGGTGCGTCCGCGCCCGCTCCCGACCGGCGGATCGCTAACAACGGTACACGTGTTATTGACCGGACCCGTGAGCGTACCTAACGGTTCGATCGAGTCGAACTCGTATAACCCGGAACGGCGCACGCCGCGCGGGGCGAGTCACCGAACCGGCGCCCCGACTCGCCGGCGCGTCCCCCGATCGGGAGCGGACCGCCCCCGAGTCGGGTGGCGGAGGCCGCCACGGGCGGTCCAACTCGCGGATACGAACCCGTCGCGGGAAACCGCCGCACTGCGCCGGGTATCGGCCCCGCTCGGGTGCGACCGCGACGCGACGGCGCCGGGCGGGCCGCGGTGCCGGCGGGGGAAGCGTCGGGACCCTGTCGGCACGCGACACCCGCAGGGCGTCCACCGGCGGGGGAACCGTCCGACACGGCCGCCGGCGCGCAACGTCGGTTCGATCATACGAAACTTCTAAATCACCCCGCGGACGTATCTTCGAGGATGACCGACCCCGACCAACTCACGGTGAAGACGACCCGGACGTCGCTCGACATCATCGCCACGATCCGAGCGGCCGACGGTGCGCGGGTCTCCGACGTCGTCGACGCCCACGGGATGGCGAAGAGCACCGCCCACAAGCATCTCACCACGCTGGAACGGGCGGGGTACCTCACCAAGTCCGGGGAGGTCTACCACATCGGGTTCAAGTTCCTGAACCTCGGGGAGTACGCCCGGGAGCGGTGGTACTGGTTCTCCGCCGTCAAAGCTGCGGTCGAGGACCTCGCCGAGCGCACCGAGGAGGAGTGCGACTTCGTCGTCGACGACCACGGCCGCGTGATCACGGTCGCGGAGTCGTACCACAAGTGGGCGAAGTACGGCACGGGCGACGACTCCGAGCGCTACCGGGCGAACATCGGGACCTACTACCCGATCCACGCCACCGGCTCGGGGCTGGCGATCCTGTCGGCGTACCCCCGGAAGCGGGTCGAAGCCGTCGTCGACGAGCGGGGGCTGGCGGCGCTGACCGACCACACCATCACCGACCGGGAGGAACTGTTCGTGGAGCTCGACCGGACCCGCGAGCGGGGGTACGCGGTCGGGGATCGGTACTACGCCGAGGGGCTCCGGAGCGTGGGCCGGGCCGTGACCGCGCCCGACGGGACGGTCGTCGGCGCGCTCAGCGTCTCCGGCCCCACCTACCGGATCGACGGGCCGGTGCTCGACCGGGAGGTGCCGCGGGCGCTGGCGACGGTCGTCGACGCCCTCGAAGCCGAACTCGACGCCGCGTCCGGGGCGTAGTCGGGGAGGCGGAACGGGTCGGGGGTGACCGGCCAGGAGCGCTCCGAAGGGGGTCAGTACGCGTCGCGGGCGACGGCGAGCAGGTCCGAGGCGTCGGCGTCGCGGGGGTTGTCGTGGATCTCGATCGTCTCCAGCGACTTCTCGGCGATCTCGGGGAGGTCG
>CAZIQT010000088.1:0-9702 GCA_964541645.1 uncultured Halobellus sp.
CGGCCCGGTGCACGGACTGGAACGGCGAACGGAACTCCCGAAGGACGGATCCTGCAGTGTGCCCCACCGGCGAACCCGGTCCGTTGCGGAGGTGCAGCCGCTTGAGTACGCGCGCCAACCGCTGTACGGCCGACAGGCCGCCACGTCTACCGCATCGGGTCCGCAACCTCACGTCCGCCGGTCAGCGTAGCGGTACACGCAGTCACGCGTTCTCCGTCGAAGCCGTCCGCCGGGTGCCTCCAAGCCCTATTCGTGCGTTTCCGGCCCGGAGTCCGACCCGACGGACGGGACTCACATACCCGGACAGTGTGCCCGTTCCACAGCCAGCGTGTAAATCTTATACCGCTATATAAATTCGGGTGGTCTCTCGTCCCATGCGACGAGAGGTACCGTCCCGGCGGTGGTGTTCTACGGGTCGTCGAGGACCGGAGGATTACTCGTCACGGCGCGGTCCGTGACGCTTCGAGGTCGTCACGTATCGACGATCGAATACGCCCCGGTCGTCGGCGACGGACCACCGGATCCGCGTGCGAGTTACAGCCCACCGCAACTAGTCGTTCCGATCGCTCGACCATCGCGGGCCGTGATCGTCCGTACGGCGGCGACCCTCCGGCCACCCTCACGTGAGCCTCCCGCCGGGAGCCGTCCAGTCCGGGACGGAGTCCCGCGGGTTCCGGCGTGGACGCCTGCCGGCCCCGCACCGCCCGGACGTCGGTTCAGGTCTCGGTGAACTTATCGAGCGGGCGGGAGCCTTGCCAGCGGGCGTACGCGTACGACGCCGCCAGCAGGAGGCTCCCGAGGGCCAGAAACGAGACCGTCCGTGCGGCCGTGTCGAGCCCCTGCGTGTCGAACAGAAACACCTTCGCCGTGGTCACGCCGAACACGGCCACGCCTTGGAGCCGGAACGAACGCGCGTCGGCCCGGAGTCCGATCCCGAAGAGCGTGGCGCCGAACGTCGCCTACGCGACCGACAAGCCGAACCCGGACAGCTCGACCCCGAGACCGACGACGGTGACCGCGGTCGCCGTCAGGAGATACGGCGTCGCGACTGCGACTCCACCGCCCCGCCGCGGCATCTCGATCGTGTCCCCCCGGAGCCACCTCGCGAGACCGTAGCAGACGACGATCACGAGCAGAAACGCGGCCGGCCGCCCCGTGGCGGTTGCGAGCGGATCGGCGAGGGAGAACCCGGCCAACTCCCTCGCGTCGACGGCGAGGAGTTTACCCACGGTCCCGGCCGCGACGAGATGTGCTCCCGTCCGCGGCGCGTCCCCCGATCCGTACCGCGCGACCGCGACCGAACCGCAGGTGATCGCGAGCAGCCCGACGGTGGCGGCGAACGCTCCGAGCGCCACCACCGCGCTCGCGCCGAAGAGGACGACCGCAGTCGTGCCGGCCATCCCGTCACGGGGGACGGACGTACGGCTCGTTCCGATGTAGACCCCGACGAGTACGAGCGCAACCGCCGCGACGGCAGTGCCTTCGACCGGGGCCCTCGGAGCCCACGCCCGGGCGGTCCACTCCAGCACCGCCGCGGCGAAGACGGCGTTGAGCGGCGTGAGCGCCCGCCGCAGACGGTGGTTCCACGCGTCAGTCCGAGCACACAACCCGAGCACGACGTGTCCGACGACGTAGGTGCAGAAGACGGCGACGGTGACCCCGGCGACGACCCCCGATCCGGGGTCGAAGTCGATCAGCCACGCGACGACCAGGCCGTACGTCAGGGGGACACTGATCGTGACGTACCGACTCCACGGTCGGATCGTCGCGATGACGACCAGCCCGAGCGTGAGGAGGAGTCCGTACGCGGGCGTCACGACGAAACTCGCGGCGTCGAGCCCGAGATACGCGGTCGCGTACCCCAGCAGGAACGCCTCGCCGGCCACCAGCGAGTCACCGTCGAACGCGGACACGGCGGCGGTGGCCCCAACGAGGAGTGTCAGTCCCGCGAGGACCGCCCACAGCGGCGTCCCGATCGCAGCGCGGTAGGGGTCGAAGCCGTACGCCGCGTACACGCTGAAGAACGCGATCGCGAGCCCGGTTCCGGCGGTGATCCGCCCCCACCGTCGGTATCCCTGGTGGCGCGTGGCGTACCGTCCGCCGGCGAGGAGCGCGAGCCCACCGACGGACCCGCGGCGACGCGACCGAGCGGGCCGAGCACTCCGGCTTCGATCGCGACCCGTACGAAGAAGACGATCCCGAGAACGAGCGCGACGCTGCCGACGCGACCCAGCCACGTGATTCCGACGTCGCGTTCCCAGTTCCGACCGTCGTCACTCGTCTCGCGGCCGTCGTCCGGGTCGGCCGTCGGCGAGGCGGCGGCGCGGTCGCCGCGATCCCGGGGCGCTGGCGACGTCCGTCCGGGATCGCCGCGTCGTCGTTCCGCGGAGCGGGTTCCTTCGGACTCGCTCTCGTCGGTTCGGTGGTCCCGAACCGGCGTCCCGTCGTCCAGCATCGATTCGAGTCTCCCGACACGACGACGGAGGGAATCGACCTCCGAACGGAGTTCCCGAACCTCCGTTTCGAGGTCGTCATCGCCGGTCATACGCGGATCACCGAACCAACGTGGGACGGACGTGGATATCCGACAGTCCGTGCGTCGCTAGCGGAGGTCTCCCGACCGAAGGCGTCGGAGACGGCACTCACACCGGCAGCGACGCCGCCCGGCGGCGCCGACCGACTCCGGTCGGAGGTGGCGCCGCCGGAGGAGCACGGATCGAAGGCCGGTCCCGTGCGGGCACCGGCTACGGGTCCCGACGAGTCGGCTTCAGAGGGTCGACCACCGTGTAACGAGTCTCGGAGCGCCGGCGAAGTTGTCGTCGCGCGCACGGAGATACCGGACCGTCGCGGTGCCCGCGACGAGCAGCGCTGTCAGCTCTACGACGCCGAAGACCAGTTCTTCGAACGTCTCGATTCCGTACGCCTGGACGATAGGGACGACGAAGTAGGCGAGTTGCGAGCCGGCGCCCAGGAGGATCCACCGCGACGGACGCCAGCCGCCGGGTGCGTTCAGAACCTGCCGGTAGTCCAACGCCAGCGCAGCGAGGTACAACGGCGTGTACAGGTACGCCAGCCCGATGGCGACGAGCGCCGCCGCCCCGGGGACCAGGGGCAGATACGCCGGGAGCTGCAGCCACCCCGTCGCCGCACTGACGACCCCGAACGCCACCAGACCGAACAGACTCCCGGCCGTCAACAGCGGCTGGACGGCGAGGACCGACGCCCAGACCCACGACGCGTGTCGCTCGCCGTCGGTCGGGGACGCGTCCGGTGACTCGGCGTTGCGGTCGCGGCGACCGTCGAAGGAGTCCGCCACCCGCGCGCCGATCCGGACGCCGACCTCGCCGGCGAGTGCGGCCACTCCGAATCCGGCGACCGTGAACCCGACCAGGAACGCGCCCCCCGCGAGTTCGAACCACAGCGGCTCGGCGACCGTCGCTCCGACGACGTACGTGTCGAACACGGCCCAGAGGATCGGCAGTCCACCGACGATTCCGACCAGGGTTCCTGCGCTACCGGTCTCGGCGTTCGACCGGGCGAGCAGGTAGCCCGTCACGAGCCCGCCGACCACCGCCGCGCTCACCGACACCTCGGATCCGGTCTGCCAGTAGCCCAACGCCGTACACGGCAGGGCCACTCCGCCGCCGATGCACGCGTACACCCACCGTGCCGGGAGCCGAAATCCGCCGAATCCGACGCGTGACGCCATCCGTACCCACCACTCCCGGCGGGGATCACATAAACGTTCAATTGACTGAAACCGGCGTTACACCCACCCGGCGAGGCTGCTGGGTCCCCGGAGCCGGGATGGACGGCGCGGGCGACGTCACCCACGGGTGGCGGTCCGCCGACGCGACGACCGGGTCGCCCGCGGGGCGACGTCCGCCGTCGAACGCGACGGCTCCGCTCGGCGCGACCGTGGCAGTATACAGATTTTAGTGGCCCGTCGGACGACGGACCGTCGTGAACCCTGCCCTCCAAGAGTGCCGCGGACCGCGCCACCGACGCGCCGGCCAGCCTCCGAACCCACCCTCCCGATCCCCCCGCGTTCGCTCGGGGGCCGGCCCCGACCCGCGGGTACGGGGCTTCGTGGAACCGGCGCCGTCCGACGAGCGACCGAACGGGGGTCGGCGGTGATGGGTGACGACTCGGGACTCAGCGTCGACGGTCCGGACAGCTTCGCTGGAGCGTTGCTGTACGTCGTGATCGGCCTCGCCATCGCCAGCTACGGGGGCTACGATCACGTCCAGCAGACCGAGGCCGTTCGGGAGTCGGTCGAAGTCGACGCGACGATCACGGAACTGAGCGTCGAGGCGGACGCCGGGACGTCCTCGAACCCGGGGACCGACTACGAGCCGAACGTCGAGTTCGTGTACGTGTACGACGGAACCGAGTACACCGGAACCGAACTGTATCCGGCGACGGTCGAACGGGAGTACGAGACGCGGTCGGCGGCCGAATCGGCGGGTTCGGAGTACGAACCGGGCGGACGGACGACCGCGTACGTCGAACCCGACGAGCCGAGCGATGCGTTCCTGACGAACGAGACCTCGAACGCTCCGCTCGTCGCACTCGGCATCGGCGGCGTGTTCGCCCTGATCGCGGCAGCCTCTGCCGTGCGGAAGCTCCGATCGACTCCGGTCGTCGCGCCGCCGGGACGTCCCACCCGGTTCGCGTTCCGGACGCGGGCTTACGCCACCGCGGCGGGTGACCGACCCGACGGCTCCGAAACGTATAGGCGACCGGTGCGACAACCGTTCGGCGTGACGCATGCCCTCCACTGACGACGACGTCGCCGTCCGGACGACCGACCTGCGGAAGACCTACGGGTCCGAGGTCGCCGTCGAGCGACTCTCCCTTGCGATCCCGACGGGGACGGTCTACGGGTTTCTCGGTCCCAACGGCGCGGGGAAGACGACCACGATGCGGCTCCTCACCGGTCTGACACGGCCCACGAGCGGATCCGTTCAGGTGCGTGGCGTCGACGTGGCCGACCGACGTGCGCTCGCGTCACGCATCGGCTACCTCCCCGAGACGCCGCCGCTCTACGAGGCGTTCAGCGCACGCGAACAGCTCGAATACGTCGCGGATCTCCGTGACGTCCCGGCGGACGTCGCCCGCGACAGGATCGAGACGTACCTCGATCGGTTCGGTCTGAGTGACGACGCCGACCGACGGATCGAGGCGTACTCCAAGGGGATGCGGCAGAAGACCGCGTTCGTCCAGGGCGTGCTGCACGATCCGGACGTCCTGTTCCTCGACGAACCCACGTCGGGGCTCGATCCGCGCGCGGCCCGCGCGATCCGGGACTCCATCGCCGATTTCGCCGACCGGGGTACCACGGTGTTCCTCTCGACGCATATTCTGCCTGTCGTCGAAGCCATCGCCGACCAGGTCGGCGTGCTGTTCGACGGCCGACTGGTCGCGGAGGGGACGCCGGCGGCGGTGCAGGAACGGGCGGAGACGGGCGCGGGCGGCTCGTTGGAGGACGCGTTCCTCGCCGTCACGAGCGAGCACCGCGCCGACGAATGAGCCTCCGTCACGACGTCCGGCACGGGCTCCGGATCGGCCGCGCGGAGTTCGTCCGGAGCCTCCGTGGGTATCTCGGAACCACGCGTCGGGTCCTCGGACTGGCGGTCGCCGCGTCGTTCGTCGGCGGGAGTTTGCTGCTGTCGCTCCCGACCGCGTACCTGCTCGGCCGAACGACCCGCTCGGTCGCCGCGATTCCGTTCTTCGGAGTGGGTGCGAGCGTCGCCCCCGTCGTCCTCGCCTTCGTGGCGATGCTCAGGACGCTGGAACGGATCGGCGGCATCGAAGCCGAGGACCTCGTCCTGACGACGGTCCACCCGCGTGCGGTGGTTCTCGGTCTCATCGCCGCGGAGGTCGGGCGGCTCTCCTTGTGGTTCGGGGTGCCGATCGCGGCGCTCGCCGTCGCGTTTGCGCTGGGCGCCGGAGCGCCGCTGCTCGTCCTGACGGGCGGGCTCGTCGCGCTGCCGCTCGGCTGCTGTGCGGCCGTTTGGGGGTACGCCGGCGGACTCGGCGTCCTGCGGCTCCTTCGACGACTCCCCGCCGTCCGTCGTCTCCTGAAGCTGGGCGGCGTTCTCGCGATGATCGGCGTCGCGGCGGCCTCGCAGTTCGTCGGGGCGTACCTCGTCGAGGCGGACCGCTGGTTCCGACGGCTGGCCTCGGCGGCGACGTTCGACCCCCTCGTCGGGTACGTTGCGCTCGCTTTCGCCGGGACGCCCCTCGCACGACCGGTGTCGCTCGGATCGCTCACGGTACTCGGCGCGGTGCTCGCGCTGACGCCGATCGGGCTCGCGGTCGCCACCGAGCAGGCCTCCACGCTCTGGTTCACCGACGCTCCGGCCCGAGCCACGTCAACGCGGGAACGCAGTTCGAGCGGCGGGTTCGCCGCACCGCGGCCGTTCGCGTGGACCGACGCGGGCCGGGTCGCGTGGGGCGTTCTCGTGCGCGCCCGCCGGCACCCGCAGGAGCTGAGCCACCTGCTGACGCTCGTCTTCTTCCTCGGCCCGATCGGAACGACGGTTGTGCAGTCGTCCGGCGACGCGATCGGCGTCCTCGTCGCGGGCACGGGGGTGGGCCTCGGGACGGTTCTCGCGGGCGCGGCGTTCGGATTGAACCCGCTCGGCGACGACCGCCCACAGTTCCCGTTGTTGCTGCTGACCGCGACACCGTCGCGCACGCTCGTCCGCGGACGGCTGGTCGCCGGTGCGGCCGTCGGTCTCCCGGTCGCCGTCCTCGTTCCGCTTGCGTCGGTCGGCCTCGGAACCACGGTGCCGTCTGCCGTGGCCTTCGCAGGAGTCGGCGCCGGGACCTGCCTCGCCGCGGGGGCGTTCGCGCTCGGGATCGGCGCGGCGTACCCGATCTACGAGGAACGCGAGTTCTGGGGGACCGAGACGGTCGTGCCGTCGACGCTGGTCATGATCGGGTATCTGGTCGTCGTCGGCGGCGGCACGGGTCTCGGGCTCGTGGTGACGTGGGTCGGCGTCACCGGGAACCTCGCTCTCACGCCCGTCTTCCTCGTCGGCTTCGGAGTGTCTCTGATAGCGACCGCAGGTGTGTCGTACGGGGCGTACCGCTACGCGATCCGACGGTATCGACGCTACACGTTCGATTGAGCGGGGCGTCGACGACCGCGACCGTTCGCGGGATCGTTTCGCGTGCCCCGCGCCGACCCCGTCGGCCGCCGAACGGCGACTCAGGAGACCACGCTTTGGACGTAGACGTGCGCGTACGCGCTCGCCCACAGAACCGAGAGCAGGTCGCCGACGCTCGACGACACGACGTCGAACACCGCCGGCACCGGCGCCACTCCCGTCGTCGCCCCTGGCAGCGCCGCCGGCAGGTAGAGCCCGAGCGCGCTCCCGACGGCGACGAGGATCACGAGCGCGACCCGACCCCGGACGTGGCCCGTGATCCGCCAACTCACACGGAGCGATTCGACCGGGCCGTACCGGCCGATGACGCACGCTTCGGGGGCGAACCAGAACTTGAAGCCGAGGCAGAGAAACGGCAGGACGAACAGGACCCCGCCGACCGCCGCGACGAGCGGAAAGCCGACCGTTTCGAGCGGCGTGCCACCGAGCCCCGCGACTACGAGGACGAGCGGGAGCGACAGCACGAACGGGAGCAGCACCACCGCGAGGGCGGCCAGCGCGACGACACCGACGAGCGCCGGCGTCCGGGCGACGCTTCGACGCAGTCCGCCGCGCACCGTGACTGGGGTGTCGGTGAGTTCACCGGCGGCGATCGTCCCCACGTAGGCCCGGAGCAGGAGGACGAACACGAACGTCGTCGCGGCCTCGATCGTCCCGACCGCGGGCGCCGGGAGGCCGGCGACGATCCCGGTTTCGAGCAGTCGTCTCCCGAGGACGATCGCGCCCGCGAGGACGACGATCGACCGGTGGGATCGGAGCACGGCACCCGACCACACGACCGCGTCGAGGACGGTCCGGTTGACGCTGGTCGCCCCGACGTTCCGGCAGTCGAGACAGCCACACCCCTCGACGTCACGTCGGGCTTTGATCGTCGGCACCGTCGCGTCCTCGGCGGCCGCCGCCCGCCGGGGCCGGGAGTCGGGCCGCTCGGTCATTCCCCGGTGAGCACCCGTGACACGGCTTCGCCGGCCGCGAGCAGGACCGACGGGGGACCGAGCAGCGAGGCGAAGGATCTGAACGCGCGCTTGAGGCTCGGTCGGTCGTCCTCGGTCCCGAGGAACAGCAGCGTCGGATCCTTCGAGACGACGTACACGCTCATCTCGCGGCCCTTCTCCGAGTAGCACGTGTCGGTGACCTCGATCACGCCGGCCGATTCGAGGTTCGACAGGTGGTAGTGGACGTTCTGGATGCTCTGATCGAGCCGGTCGGCGATCCGCGCCGCTGTCGCCGGCGTCTCGTTGAGCAGTCGGAAGATCTCGTAGGCCGTCTCGGAGGACAGCGCTTCGATCACGTCTCTGGTGCCGTCGTCGTCGAGGCTCAGCACGGTCGGGGAGTCGGTTCGTTCGACCGTCGCGTCGGTCTGTGTCGGGAGGAGTCGTGGCATCGTCTGTCGAGTGGCGGGGACGCGTCGTCGGGGTCGGTTGCGGTCCGGTGCGACAAGCGGCCTTTCGCGGCCGTCGTACGTAGGTGTTACTGAGCGGTCATCCTGCCTCCTCTCCCGCACGGGGGGTGGAATCGATCAGTCGCAGGTAGTACGCGGTGTACACCGTGTAGAAGTACGCGAATCCCGCCGCCGACAGGGCAGTCACAACCGCCATCGGAACGACGGTCGGGATGCCGTTGGCGGATCCCGGGAGTGTCGACGCGAGTCGGCGGGCGTACGCGGGGACGAGAACGGCGTTCGAGCCGACGAGCCACAGCAGCGAGAACCCGACGACGCTGGCGAGGTTCGAGCCGACGAGCCGGACGCTCCTCCGGAACGCCCCCGTCACGCCGTGATCCTCGACGACGATCGCGGCGTCGTAGAACTGCACGAACAGCACGACCACGAGCAGCGACGCCACCCACGCGAGCACGGAACCGACGCCGGCCGCGACGCCGAGCGACTCGTGGATCGCTCCGAGTGCGGCCACCCCGACCCCGACCACGAGTCCGACAAGTCCGAGCAGCACCGCGGTCCCGAAGACGATCCCCACGAACAGGACGGTCGCCAGCACTAGCCGGAGGTAGTGGGCCCGGGCGGCGGCGACGAACCCGGCAGCCGAGGCGCCCGTTCCCTCGACCGCGTCGCGAGCGGTGCCGAGGAAGCCGCCGAGGACGAACGGGATGGTCACGACCCACGCGAGGACCGCGCCCGCGGAGAGCACCGGCGAGCCGACGAGGTCGTCGACGTACCGGAGGTGACTGCCGGCTCCGAGAACGAGCCCGGCGACGAGCAGCACCGGATCCCTCCTGAGGGCGGCGGCTCCGTCCTTGAACGCGGCGATGACGGCCATCACGGCCACGTCGTCCCGGAGCCGTATTAGAACGGTTGCAGTATCAAAAGCAGATTTGAGCGACCGTCGCGCGGCCGACGCCGCGGTGTTCGGGGCGTGTCACCCGTCAGAAACCCGCACACGAGACTCTTGATCGTCCTCGAACAGCCTGCGGTGTCAGCGACAGGTCCTCGTTGCAGTCGTCGCCACGTCGGCACTGTTCGTGGGTGCTGCGTACGCCACCGACGCCGGGCCGTTCGAACCGGACC
>CAZIQT010000089.1:0-9578 GCA_964541645.1 uncultured Halobellus sp.
TCGAACACGACATGGAGATCGTCTTCGACATCTCCGACCGGATCGTCGTGCTCAATCGCGGCGAGGTCATCGCGGCCGGGGAGCCGGGGGCGGTGCGGGACGACCCGGAGGTTCAGAGCGCGTATCTCGGGGGGACCGCGCAGTGACGCTCCTCGACGTCGACGGGATCGACGGTTACTACGACGAGAGCCACATCGTCCGGAACGTGTCGATGGACGTCACGGAGGGCGAGGTGGTCGCGCTGCTGGGTCGGAACGGCGCCGGGAAGACGTCGACCCTACGATGCATCGCGGGGGCGACGCCGCCGGACGTCCGGAACGGCACCGTCCGGTTCGACGACACGGCGATCACGAACGACCCCCCCGAGGATATCGCCGTCAGAGGGATTTCGCTCGTGCCGGAGGAGCGCCGCGTGTTCGCCGATCTGACCGTCGCGGAGAACCTCCGGCTGGCGGAGACGGTGCGAAACAGGAGCAACACCTGGAACCGCGGCCTCAGCTTCGGTGACGACGGCATGTCCACCGGGGAGATCTACGAGTACTTCCCGCGGCTCGACGAGCGCCGCACCCAGAAGGCCGGCACGCTCTCCGGCGGCGAACAGCAGATGCTCGCGATCGCCCGCGCGCTCCACCAGAGCACGACGCTCCTGATGCTCGACGAGCCCTACGAGGGGCTGGCGCCGCAGATCATCGAGGCCGTCGAGAGTGCGATCGAACGCATCAACGACGACGGGACGACCGTGCTGTTGGTCGAGCAGAACGCCATCGCCGCGATGCAGATCGCCGACCGGTGTTACGTTCTCGACCGCGGCCAGGTCGTCTTCGAGGGGTCGGCCGAGGCGCTCCGGGCCGATCAGACGGTGCGCGACAAGTACCTCGGCGTCTAACCATGTCGGACCCACGCCCCGAAGACCTGCTCGAATCGCTCCGGTCCGAAGGCGTCGTCGTGGTCGACCCGGAGACCGACGCGGTCACGGTCACCGAGTCGTTCGCGGCCGACCGGGAGGTGTACTACGACACGTACCTGTCGGTGTCGGACGAGAACTTCCACGCGTCGGTCGCCGACGTGTTCGACCTCGGATCGGCCGCCGACGCCGCCGATCGAGTCTCCGAGTTGGCCGTCACCCGCGAGGAGTTCGCGACGTTCCTGACGCTCCGGTCGGCGGTCGATAGCGATTACACCCTCCCCGAACTGACCCGGATGGCGCGGATGGTCGCCGAGCTCGCCCCCTCGACTCCGGTGCCGGGCGCGGTCGCGCACCTCGACGACGACAGCTACGAGGCGTTCGTCGCCGACGAGGAGCGCGCGGTCGTCACCGTCTGGAAGCTGTTCTGCGACCCTTGCGACGCGATGAAGGAGGACCTCGACGCGGTACTGTCGGCGCTCCCGGCGGACGCGCCGGTCGGCGGCGTCGACGGCGAACGGTGTCCGGAGTTCTGTCGGGACGTCGGCGTCGACGCGGCCCCCGCGATCGTGCTGTTCGACGACGGCGACCCCGTCGAGACGATCACCGGACGGACCGATCCCGAACCGCTCGCCGAGCGGGTCACCGAGGTTTACGGGACGTGACAGCGCCGGTCCGGGGACGACCGGACGCCGGGGAGCCGCCGGCGCCTACAGGTCGTCCTCGTGGACGAGCGCCTCCCGGCCGACGTCGGTGACGTCGTCGTAGCCCGCCAGCCCCATCGTCAGGTCGAGTTCCGAGATGGTGTTCTCGAGGACCCACTCGACGCCGTCGCGGCCGTCCAACGCGAGCCCGTACGCGAAGGGACGGCCGATCATGACCGCGTCGGCCCCGAGGCCGAGCGCTTTGAACGCGTCCGACCCCCGCCGGATACCGCTGTCGAACAGCACCGGCGCGTCGTCGCCGACCGCGTCCGCGACGCCCGGCAGCGCCTCGACGGCGCTGATCGACCCGTCGACCTGCCGCCCGCCGTGGGTCGACACTTGGACGGCGTCGGCGCCGTGCTCCAGCGCCCGCCGCGCGTCGTCGGGGCGGAGCACCCCCTTCAGCACGATCGGCAGGTCCGTGTTCTCGCGGAGGAACCCCAGGTCCGACCAGGTGAGCGACTCGTCGCCGAAGATCTCGAGGAACAGGTCGACGGCCGCCTGCGGGTCCGCCTCGGGCGGCGATTCGAGCGCGTCCCGGAACGCGGGGTCGGAGAAGTAGTTCGCGACGCCCTCGCCGTCGAGGAACGGGTAGTACCCCCGTTCGAGCAGCCGATCGCGCCACCCCAGCGTCGGGGCGTCGACCGTGAGCACGATCGCGTCGTACCCCGCCGCCTCCGCGCGGTCGAGGAAACTCCGAGCGACCGCCCGGTCGGAACTCCAGTAAAACTGGAACCACTTCGTGGTGTCGCCGAGCGCCTCCGCGACCTCCTCCATGGGGGTCGACGACAGCGAACTCAGGGTGAACGGGACGTCGAGGGCGGCACACGCCCGGGCGGTGGCCAACTCACCCGCGTCGTGGAGCAGCGACTGCACCCCGAGCGGGGTCACCATCACCGGGAACGACTGGGTGGTACCGAGCAGGTCGACCGAGAGGCTCCGGTCCTCGACGCCGCGCAGCATCCGCGGCACGATCCGGTACGCCGAGAAGTCCTTGTTCCGGCTGAAGGTCTCCTCGGTTCCGGACCCCCCGTGGACGTACGCGCGCGCCTGCTCGTCCATGTTCTCCCACGCCGCGTCCCGGAGGTCCCCGTACGCGATCGGGTACGCCGGCGTCTCGTCGTCGTACATGCCGTCACGGTAGATCTCCCGGACGCGCCGGTTGCCGAACCCGGGTTCGGGGTCGTTCGACTCGCTCATACGAATACCTAACGTTCGTTCATAATAAATCCTCATCCGGCGGGGAACCGCCCCGACCGACGGGCGACACCCCGCAGAGTCACTCCGCTCGCTGACAGCCGCAGCCACGCCCGTCGAGGAACTCCGCGACGGAGTACTGGTCGCCACAGGAGCCACACAGCACCTGTACGTCGAGGAGCACCTCGAACTCGTCGGCGTCGATCCGCCCGGTCTGCGAGAGCTTCTCGATCCGCTCTTCGGTCACCGACAGCGTGCGGGTCATCAGCCGCTGGATGCTCTGGAGGTCCTTCTCGATCTTCTCCTCGTCGGAGAGCCGGCGGTACTCGGCGTCACGGTACTCGGTGAGGTACGACCGGATGGCCTGGTAGCTGACGAAATCCGACTCCAGCCCGTCGACGTCGACGCCGTTGGACGCCAGCCGGGTTCGGGTGTCGGTCCGGACACCCGTGCTCACGTCGTCGTCGGTCAGGTTCCGGTAGGTGGTCGAGACGTCGCTGTCCAAGGCGCTCATCCCGGCGTCGACGAGCGCCCGTTCGAGGAGGCGCCGGTTGAAGTAGTCGGCGAGATCGCGGAGGCTGGTGCGTTCGACGCCGTCGCCGGTCCAGCGCACCTCCATCTCGTCGCCGACGCCGTCGAGGCCGTACTCGGAGATCAGCCGGGCCACCTTGCTCGACGGCCGGCTGTCGGTCGTGTCTGACATGCGCGGTGGTTCGCCGAACTGACTCAAAAAGTTACTGGGACCAGTCAGATCGAACGGACCCGGGTGAACTCGTCGTCGAGGGCCTGGGCGTCCTCCGGCAGGAGCGCCACCACCAGGAAGTCGGCGTAGTCCGCGAAATACTCCACCAGGGCGGCGATCCGGTTCGAGTCGATCGCCTCCAGGGAGTCGAGGAGCATGAACGGCACTGTCTCGTGGAGGTCGTGGACGAGGTAGCCCGCGAGCGCGAAGATCAGCCCCGTGACCTCGCGTTCGCTCTCCGAGAGGTGGTCGATGGTGTCCTCGTAGGCCGCGCCGTTGTCGGTCGTCCGCACGATGTGGAGTTCGAAGCGGGTCTGTGGGTCGTCGGCCGCCGGGGCCTCGATCCGCTCGATCCAGATCCGCTCGATGTTCTCGTACCCCAGGAGGTCGAGGATCGACTCCATGTGGCCGTTGAACGAGTCCACCGCCTCGGCCTCGATCTGGTCGATCTTCGTCCGCTGGTCGGTGAGCTGGTCGACCAGCTCCGATCGGGTCTCGCGGAGCTCCTCGGCGCGCTCGACCTCGGCTTCGACCTCCTCGATCTCCTCGGAGACGGATTCGAGGTCGGACTCCAGCCCGTCGATCTCGAACTCGAGTTGGTTGGCTTCCTTGTGGAGCGAGAGGATCTCGTCGAAATCCGCCGACTCCAGGCTGTCGACCTCGGCTTCGAGCGCCTCGACGTCGGCGGTCAGCGACTCCCGGGTGGACTTCAGCGCGCCCACGCGCTCGCCCCGGCGCTCGATCTCCGCGTCGATCTCGTCGAGCTTCTCCTCGACCGTCCGGCGCCGCTTCCGCTTGCGCTCGGCCTCCCGCTTCTCGGCCTTCCGATCGTCGAGCCGGGTCTTGACCTCGTTGAGCTCCTCGACCTTCTCCGAGCGCAGCGACTTCAGCCGGTCGATGGTGGACTCGATCTGCGGCCTGTCCACCGACGAGCCGCACGTCCAACAGACCACGGTCTCGGCGTCGTCGCCGACCAGCCGGTCGGTGACGGCCGACTCGCGGGTCCCCCCGTCGTCGCCTTGGAGCAACTCGTAGTCCTCGGCCTCCAGTCGTTCCTCGTTGTACTGGATCAGGCTCCGAAGCTCGTTGATCTCGGTGTTCAACTCCTGGCGTTGCGTCCGGAGCCGATCGATGTCGGAGTCGAGGTCGCGGCGGTCCCCCGACTCCGTCTCCGGCAGGTCGTCGAGGTCCGCCTCCAGATCGGCGCGTTCGCGTTTCAGCGAGGCGATGCTCTCCTCCTGGCGCTCGATCTTCCGCCGGATCGACTCCAGCTCCGATCGGGTCTCGCGGAGCTCCCGGAGCCGTGACTCCAGTTCGGCCTGCTCCTTGCGACCCTCCTCGACGTTCCGGCTGCTGTCGTCGATCCGCTCCTCCAGCTCGGCGAGTTCCTCGCGTTTCTCCTCGATCTCCTCCCGGAGTCCGGTTCGCGTCCGTTCCAACTCCGGCAGGTCGCGCTTCCGGGATTCGATCCGGGCCAACTCGTCGTTGATCTCGCCTTTCTCGGATTCGAGCCGGCGGATCTCCGTCCGGATGGCGTCCATGTCCACCGGGCGCATAATCACGTCCCGGAGCTCCTCCTCGCGGGCGGCGGCCTGGCGGGCGTCGTTCGTCTCCAGGAGGAACGCGAAGAGGTCCGCCACCTCCGGATCCGGCAAGTAGGGGTCGCCCTCGAAGGAGACGCCGCCGCCCGCGCGGGAGAGCCGGCGCTCGTAGGTCTCGCCGTCGAGGCTCAACCCGACGCTCCCCCGGTCGGCGTCGCCCTTCAACGAGACGCGTTCGCTCCCCATCGCGCACATGATCGCCCGCAGGAACGACGTCCGGTTCGTGGCGTTCTTACCGGTCAGAACCGTTACGCCGGGCGGAATATCGACTTCGGTTCGATCGATCCCCCCGATCTTCTCCACGGAGAACCGGGCGGGGTCGCTCAACTGTTCCGGTGTAGCCATATCCGAGGTGAACCCCCTTGTGTATATATGTTTTATGTGTTCGGCCGGCCGGCAGCGCCGATTCACGGCGTCCGAAGCGCCGGCCTCCCGCCGTCGGAGTCGGAACGCTATCGTGCCTCCGGCGTGATCCACCGGACCGGGGCCCCGGATCGGTGTCGTGGCTCCGGGCGTCGGTCCGCCCCGGTCGTAACAACTGTACCGTTGTTATTCTACGGGTAGCCGGTCGCCGGATCCGGCGTCCGACCGCGGGCATCTCGACCCACAATCCGAAACGCCCGGACGTTTCCGACGGCACCCCCCAGTGCGTCCGACGACCGGAGCCGGGACGCGCCACCCCTCGGGTGGCCCGGCGATCGACCCCGACGTTCAGGGTCGTGTTCCGCCGTCTCGGGCGAGTCGTCCCGGTCTCCCACGCGGGGCCGGCGTCGGGACTCCGGTTCGGCGACCGGGAGGTTCGACCCGCGCGAGGGCCGTTCGAGATATCCGCAGCTTTCCTTCGGCGGACAGCGTGATCCGGGCCACGGATGACACGCGACGCACCCTCACTCCGGACGGTCCGGGACCCGGGCGACGCGGTCAACGACGCCGGGACCTGTCGGGTGGGATTCCGGCCGCCGGAACCCGGGGGACGGACCAAACACCGGAGCCGACTGCTCCGGGTGGCACAGCCGGAGCTCGACCGCGCCGCCGCGTCGACGGGCGGGGCGCTCGGGTCGATCGGGCTGGTCTGTCCCCCCGACAGGCCCCGAACGGAGGCGTCCCGGCCGGAGTTGGTCCTCGTGGTCCAGCAGTCCGCGAACGCGGTCTCGGTCGACTACCAGTACTCGGCGTGAGCGTCCCACCGGGGTGCTCACAGCGTCCCGCCCGACGACAGTTCCCCGTCGACGTCCCGCTCGGCGCGGGCCTCCAGCTCGTAGCGCTTCACCTTCCGGGTGCCGCCCCGCGGGAGCGCGTCGACGAAGAACACCCGTCTGGGGTGGGCGTACGTCGCCACGCGCTCGATGGCGAACCCCCGGAGGGCCGTCTCGTCGACCTCCGCGTCCGCCTCGGGAACGACGTACGCCACCGGGGCTTCGCCCTTGACCGCGTGGGGGGCCGCGACGACCGCCGCCTCCGCGACCGCGGGGTGGTCGTAGAGGACGTCCTCGACCTCCGCGGGGTAGACGTTCTCGCCGCCCACGATGATGACGTCGTCCGCCCGGTCGACCACCCAGAGGAACCCGTCCTCGTCGACGCGGGCGATATCGCCGGTGTAGAACCATCCCTCGTCGTCGAACACCGCCCCGTTGGTCTCCGGGCGGTCGTGGTACCCCGCGAAGACGTTCGGCCCCCGGACCGCGATCTCGCCGGTAACCGCCGCGTCGTCGTCGAAGTCGAGCGAGTCGGCCGGGAACGGCACCAGGTCCGCGTGGGCGACCCGGTCGGCCCGGGAGTCGGGGTCGACGAGCTTGATCTCCACGCCGGGCATGGGCGGGCCGACGCATCCCGCTCCCTTCCGGACGCCCATCGGCGGGGCGAGCGCGCCGGCGGGGGAGGTCTCGGTCATACCCCACCCCTCGAACATCCGGACCCCCCACCCACGCTCGACGTTCCGGCGCGTGTCGGCCGACAGCGGCGCGGCCGCACACATCGCGTACCGGAGCGACGAGAGGTCGTACGCGTCGGGGTCCTCGCGGTACGCCCGGTACATCGTGTTGTAGAGCGCCGGAACGCCGAAGGTCAAGCTCAGGTCGTGGTCGTCGATCGTGCGAAGTAACCGGTCCGGTACTGGCTTCCGGCGGAGCACGACCGACCCGCCGGCGTACAGGATCGGGGTCAACACCACCTGGAGCCCGAAGATGTGGAACAGCGGCAGCACACACAGCCCCGCCTCGTCGGGCTCCAGCGGTAGCGGGCTCCGCACGAACGACTCGTTGGTCGCGAGCAGGTTGCGGTGCGTCGAGTGGACGCCTTTCGGCTCGCCCGTGGTCCCGCTGGTGTACAGCTGGAGACACACGTCGTCGAGCCCGCGCGCCACCGTCTCGAACGTCCCCGACGCCGCCCCGACGGCGCGGTCGTAGTCGAGTTCCGCGTCGCCCTCGCCGCCCGGCAGGACCGTCAGACCGACGTCCGCGCGGTCGGCGAGGTCGCGGGCGGTCGGCGACTCGTCGCCCCCGAGATCGTCGGCGGCGATCAGGACGTCGGCGCCGCTGTCCGAGAGGACGTACGCCATCGTGTCGGGGGCGAGCCGGAGGTTCAGCGCCACCGGGACGCCGCCGGCCTTGATGATCCCGAAGTACGACTCCGGGAACTGCAGGGTGTTGGGGACGTACATCCCCACGCGGTCGCCCGACCCGACCCCGTGGGCGGACAGCGTTGCGGCGACGCCGTTCGCCCGCGCCTCCAACTCGGCGAAAGACTGGGTCCGCTCGGGCCCCGTCAGCGCCCGCCGGCCGCCGTACCGCGCCGCGAGCATCGACGGGAGGTCGCCGACGTTCCGCAGCCGGTCGCCGTCGTAGTACTCCATACCGACACGTGCGGGCCGACCGGAACATAAAGCTACCCACCCTGCCCCGGGACCGGCGGGACCCGGAGAGTTTTGTACGGCGGTGACCGAGGTGACGGTATGACAGCGGATTCGACGCCGGTGGTCGTCGCCGCCGCCCGAACGCCGCAGGGGACCCGCGACGGCGCCCTCTCCGACCTCCGCAGCGAGGACCTCTCGGTCGCGGTGGTCGAGGACCTCCTCGACCGGACCGGGCTCGGGTCGGCCGACGTCGACGACCTCGCGTGGGGGTGTGCCCAGCAGACCGGCGAGCAGGGCAACAACCTCGCCCGCGTGGTCGCGCTGCTCTCCGACCTCGGCGAGTCGGTGCCGGCGACCACGATCAACCGGTGGTGTGCGTCGTCGGCGGAGGCGATCGCCCGCGCGGCCGACGCGGTCGCGGCGGGGCAGCGCGACTGCGTGGTCGCCGGCGGCGTCGAGAGCATGAGCCGGGTCGGCACGGTCGCGAACCTCCCGAGCGTCCACCCCGCGATCGACGAGATCTACGGCGTCGACGCCCTCCGCATGGGGAGCACCGCTGAGACCGTCGCCGCGGCCCACGGCGTGAGCCGCACGGCACAGGACGAGTACGCCCTCCGGAGCCACGAACGGGCCGCGGCGGCGACCGACGCGGGCCGGTTCGACGACGAGCTCGTGGCGGTCGAGACCGACGCGGGCGTCGTGACCGAGGACGAGGGGATCCGGCGGGACACCAGCCTGGCGGCGCTGTCGGAGCTACCGCCGGCGTTCGCCGACGACGGGAGCGTGACCGCCGGCAACGCCTCACAGATCTCCGACGGGGCCGCGGGCGTCGTGGTGACGAGCCGTCCGTTCGCGGCGGACCGCGGGCTGGACGTGCTGGCGGCGGTCGGCGCCCACGAAGTCGCGGGCGTCGACCCGACCGTGATGGGGATCGGGCCGGTGCCGGCGGTCCGGGGGCTGTGCGAGCGGACCGGCCGCGACCCCACCGACTACGACCTGGTGGAACTCAACGAGGCGTTCGCCTCGCAGTGTCTGTACTGCAAGCGGGCGTTGGGGTTCGCGGACGACCGGTTCAACGTCGACGGCGGCGCGATCGCGCTCGGCCACCCGCTGGGGGCGACCGGCGCGCGGCTCCCGGTCACGCTGCTCCACGGGATGCGGCGCCGCGGGGCCGACCTGGGGCTCGCGACCGAGTGCGTGGGGTTCGGACAGGGCCAGGCGATCGAGTTCGTCGCGGAGTAGCGCCGGGGTACCGACCCGCCGGCCGCTCGGCCGTCAGTAGTTCCCGGTGGCGGCGATCGGCGGCGCCTCGTGGGGGCCGTACGGCGCGTCGTCGAGGTACTCGCCCGCGGGCTCGAAGTGGTCCGCGAGCGACGCCGCGACCTCCTTCTGGAGCACGGTGACCGGGGTGTCGCCCTGGAGATAGTCCAGCGCCTGCCCGGCGGCGTCGATGTTGTACTCGGCGGCCCGCTCCCGGCGGGCGGCGTAGAGCTCGATCTCGTCGCGCGCCACGGCGTCGTTGGCGCGCGTCGCGACGGCGATCGCGGAGGCGGCCTCGTCGGCGTCGGCGATACACGAG
>CAZIQT010000090.1:0-9438 GCA_964541645.1 uncultured Halobellus sp.
ACGTCCATCGTCGGTTGTAGCGCCTCGGGACGTTTCGGTTCGTCGGTTCCGGGCGGCAGCGAACCCGAAGTGGCGGTCGGTACGGGTGGGGTCGCCGTCAGGATTCCCGCCACGTGTGGCCGCACTCGACGCAGGTGAACAGCCGGACCTCGTAGGAGCCGCCCGGCTTCGGCAGCATCTCGGAGTCGGCCCGGTCGCCGTCGCAGCCCGCGGCCGGACAGGGCTCCTGCGTCGTCTCGGCGGCGCCCCGGGTCGCGTCGGCCACGTCGGGCGTCCCGTCGTCCCGCTGTCCGTCCCGGGTCGCCATCGCCGCGTCCGCCTGCGAGTCCCGCGGTGTCTCGTGCTCACAGGAGCGACACACCCACGCGTCGCCCGCCGTGTGCATCATCGAACCGCACTCGCCACAGAACTGCATACGGGACCGAAACGTGCGTGTGTCACATAGTAACTTCGACTCCGCCGTCGGTTCCGTGCGATCCGACCGCCGCGGAGCGTGGGTCGTGTCACCCCCGAGGTCGGCTACCCCGCCTCGCCGTCGCCCTCGCCGGAGAGCTCGTCGGCGCGAAGGTCCGAACTCGCCTCTCGGACCTCCCGCATGACGCTCGAGATGCGTTCTTCGGCCTCCAGCTCCTCCTCGACCGAGAGGTCCACCCCCTCGACCTCCAGCAGGAACTTCGCGATCTCGGTCACCTCGTACATCAGCTCGTCGAGCTCCTCGGCGGTGAAGAACCCCGACATCGCGCCGTAGAGGAACGTCGCCCCGGAGGTCCGGACCTTCTCCTCGAACGACGACCGCGCCTGGTTCACCGCCTGCGGGGTGTAGGTGTCGGTCATGAACGGCACCAGCTCGGGGAGGTTCTCGCCGATCTTGGTCATCTCGACCCCGGTTTCGGTCCGGAAGTCCGCACACAGCCGGGCGATGGCCCACTCCCGGGCGGTGATGTAGGTGCGGTCCCGGAGGAAGTCGTTGACGCGGTCGTACTGTGCGCCGTCGACCTTCTTGAACCGGGCGTACTTCCGCACGTCGGCGGGGGTATCCGGGTCGTCCCCGCCGGTTGCGTCGGCGGCGTCGGCTCCGGCGGATCCCCCCGGGTTCGGGTCCGAACCCGGATCGACCCCCGCGTCGGTATCGACGTCCCCGGCCGCCGCGTCGGCGTCGGGTCGGTTCGCGCCCCCCGTCGACGCCCCGTCGTCGTCCATACTCCGGAGTGCCGCCCGGACGGCAAAAAGCGTTCCCTCGCCGACCCCGACGCTTTTTGCCCGCGGTGCCGACTGCACGAGGTGATGAAGATCCTCCTGGGGATCGGCGGCGGCGACGACTCCCTCCGGGCGCTGGAACGGACGGTATCGCGGGCGGTCGAGGCGGGTGACGACCTGACGGTCGCGATCGTCGACGACCCCGCTGCGGACCCGCCGGTCGACGACGTCGACGGCGAGGTGGACCGGGTGCTCGACGCGGCGGGGCTCGACGCCGAGGTCCGCCACGTCGACGGCGACGCCGGGAGCGAACTCGTCAGGATCGCCGAGTCCGAGGGGTTCGACCGGATCGCGCTCGGCGGCGGCACCACGAGCCCGATGGGGAAGATCCAGCTGGGTCCCACCGCGGAGTTCGTCCTCCTGAACTCCCACGTCACCGTGTCGTTGATCAGATGAACCGGGACCGCGACTACCCCGACGCGGTCGCCGGGCCGTTCGAGACGCCGCCGTCGACCTTCGAGGACCGCGAGGGCCGGGAGATCGAGCTCCGGCCGTACGACGGGGGTGACGCCGAGTTCGAGGCGCTCGTGGAGATGTACGTGGCGTTCGACCCCGCCGACCGGGCGCAGGGCATCCCGCCGGGCGACGAGGAGCGGGTCCGCACGTGGCTCGACGGCCTCGTCGACAAGGGGAGCCTGAACGTCATCGCGTGGGACGGCGACGCCGTGGCGGGGCACGCCACCCTGGTGCCCGACGACGACACCTACGAACTCGCCATCTTCGTGCTCCAGGCGTACCAGGAGGCCGGGATCGGCACCCGGCTGATGCGCGGACTCCTGGGGTACGGCGTCGACAGCGGGGTCGACCGGGTGTGGCTCAGCGTCGAGCGGTGGAACAAACCCGCGATCGGACTCTACGAGAAACTCGGGTTCGAGATCAGCAGCTCCGAGAGCTTCGAGATGGAGATGAGTGTGCGGCTCGCGAGCGAGGAGTAAGGAGCCCACCGAGCGGCGACGGAACGACGTCCCGTAGTGGGCGGTTCGGAGACGACTCCGAAACCACCCTTCCGTTCCAACCCGACGGTGGAGTCCGGATCGGGCACTGCGTAACTGAACGCAGCGCGGTGGACGAAAACGGCCGTCGGTTCCGACCTACACCGACAACACCGGGGGGCTGGCGTACAACAGGACGTACTCCGCGGCCTTCGCCAACACCCCCGCGTCGGGGCCCTCGACCGACTCCCGGGGCACCACCAGGAAGTCGGCGTCGACGTCCTCCGCGGTGTCGAGCACGACGCTACCGGGGTGTCTGAGCTTCATCGACGTGGAGAAGCCGTACGCCACCGACGTCGACACCGGGACGCCGTAGTCCCCGGCGATCCGCCGGACGGTCTCGACGACCGCCTCCCCCGCCGCGGCCACCCGGTCGTCGTCGGCGACCCCGTCGTCGATCGCCCGGACGACCGCCTCGTCGAGGACGTGGACCGCGTGGAGTGTGGCGTCGTACTCGGCGGCGACGGCGGCGGCGTACGCGACCGCGTCGGTCGACTCCTCGCTCCGGTCGACGGGGACGAACACGAGGTCGACGCCGAGGGGGCGGCGGGACATACCCGGGGTTCCGGCGCCGGAGGTGAAAAAGGCTCACCCCGCCGGGGTTTATGCCGCGCGCCACGGAAGCGCCGGGTATGTTCGAGACCATCGTGGTCGCTACCGACGGCTCCGGGAGCGCCCGCCGCGCGGTCGACGTGGCGCTGGACCTCGCCGACCGGTTCGACGCCGCGGTTCACTGCCTGTACGTCGTCGACGAGACCGAGGTGGCGTCGTCGCCGGAGCGGCTCCGCGAGGAGATGCGGACCGCGCTCTTAGAACGCGGCCAGGAGGCCGTCGGGACGGTCCGGGCCGCCACCGACCGCGAGGTGCGGACCGAGATCCGGACGGGGCGGCCGGCGTCGGTCATCGACGAGTACGCCCGGTCGGTCGGCGCGGACGTGGTGGCGATGGGGACACGCGGGCGTCACGGCGAAAACCGGTTTCTGGTGGGGTCGGTGGCCGAGCGCGTCGTCCGGACCTGTCCGGTGCCGGTGCTGACGGTCCGCCAACTCGCCACGGACGAGGACGCGGAGGGGGCGGTCGGGGCGCCCGAGCGGGCGTGATCGGGCGGGGTCGCCGCGGGTATGTGACCCCGGACAACGCTCAAGCCGTCGGGCTTCGACCGAGGAGTATGGTCATCTCGACCACCTCAGTCTGGGACGCGGTCGCCGACGAGTTCACCGCCGAGTCGGTGATCGAATACGAGAAGGCGACGGTGTACGGCGACGCGGATCGGGAGCGGGTGCTCCACCAGGGGCGGATCCGGCTGCTGCCGAACGGGTGGCTCGCGCTGCCGACCGGGCGGCTGCTGTCGCCCGAGGCCGTCCACCACGTCGATCCGTAGCCGCCGTCGAAGTGGCCGGTCGCGTCCTCACCCCGCCGCCCCAACCACGCCGGTTTTTACCCCGGCGGTCCTCGCGGAGCTATGGACGACGAACTCATCGACAGCGGGCAACTCCCGCTGACCCGAAAATCACAGCTCCCCGGTACCGGCTTCTTCTACCCCGACTCCCTCGACGAGGCGCGGACCGAAGAGCGGGTGGCCGAGGCGGTCGACGGCGCGGAGGCCGTCGTCGTCGCCGACACCGATGCCGACGGGCTGGGGTGCGTAGCGCTGCTCCGGGAGGCGTACGACGCGGGGCTCCCGTGGGCGTCGTTCGCGGACGACGTCGCCGAGCGGGTCGAGCGGTGGAACGACCCCGCCGGGGACGACGAGGGCGACGCGGACGGCGAGGACGACGCGGACGACGACCGCCCGCGGTCGACGGTCGCGCTGGTCGGCGCCGGACCCTACTCCCTGGACGAGGCGCTGGCGAACGTCGTCGAGTACGCTCCCGCGGGGATCGACCTCTACGTCTGTGACCTGTGTCCCGACGAGTACGACTGGATCGCCGCGGAGCTCGACGCCGCGGTCGACCTCGCGGCGTCGGTCGCGTGGTACGACCACCACCAGTGGGACGACGACACGGCCGCGGCGGTCCGGGCGGCGGGCGTCGACCTCGAAGTCGGCGACTCCGACGCGGAGTGTTCGACCGACGTGACCCTCCGGTCGCTGGCGCACGACTTCGGCGAGCGGTGGACCGAACTCGCGGCGGTCACCCGGGACCACGACCTCTGGGAGAAGGCCGATCCCCGGAGCGACGACCTCGCGGACTACGCCTACTGGGCGGGGCCCGAGGAGTACGTGACGACGGTCGGGACGTTCGGCGTCGACCTCCCCGAGGTCGTGTCGGAGTACGTCGACCTCCGGCGGGTGGAGAAGGGGGAGTTGATCGACGCGGCGGTGTCGCGGGCGGAGCTCAGGCGGGTCGGCCCCTGGACCGTCGGCGTGACCTACGGCCGGTGCTCGCAGAACGAGGTCGCGGAGGCGCTGCGGGAGCAGGGCGCCGACGCCGCGGTGGTGGTCAAACCCGCCGGGAGCGCGAGCATCCGCGGCTCGAAGACGTTCGAGCGCGCACACGAGGTCGCCGGGCGCGTCAACGGCGGCGGCCACCCCCGCGCGGCGGGGTGTAAACCCGACATCTACGACGACATGCTCGACTACGCCCACCACTGGACGACCGGCGGCGCGACCGCGAAACGGGTGATTCTCCGGGCGTTCGAGGCGGTCGCCGAGGAGGTCGAGGCGGAGGCCGAAGCCGGCGGCGACGCCGCCGACGCGAGCGAGGAGTAGCGGCTCCCGACCCGTCTCACTCCCCGCCGGATGCCCGACGCGGCAGCACTTGCCCCCAGACGTACTTGTCGAGCAGCCGGACCGTCATCGGCCCCTCGACGGTGATCTGACACGAGAGCCGGGGGTAGCCGAACCGGACGGCCGCGGCGTCGTGCCAGTGTGTCGGCGCCGGCGCGGGGTCGACGTCGACAGTACAGGTCGCACACAGCCCCCGGCCGCCGCAGTTTGCGTGGCGGGAGACGGTGCCGTAGACCGGGACGTCGTGTTCCAGAAGCGCGTCCCGCAGGGTTCGGCCGCGCTCGACAGCGATGGTCTCCTCGTCGTCGCCGGCACGGATCGTGACGTCGACCGTCTCGTCCATACCGGACGTCGGGGCGTGTCACGGGTGAGTCTGCCGGCTGGCCGGACCTCCGACCCCGGGTTCACTCGGTCGCTTCGGCCGGCTCCGAGCCGCCGGGTTGGACGCCGGTCGCGTCCTCCTCGCCGACGACCCACTTGTCGGAGTAGCTCGCGCCGCAGGCGCAGTGGGCGTAGGCGTGGATCACGTCGCCGCGGTCGTAGAGCCCGCCGACCTCCTGGTTTCGGGGCTCGGAGAACGCGAAGACGAACTCGACCTCGTGGGACGCCTCGGGGTCGGCGTCGCGCCGCGGGCACTCGCCGCCGTCGAGGTCCCGGGAGACGTGGCCGCGGGTCTCCATCGCGCCGCGGGCGAACTCCATCGCCTCCAGTCCGGTGCCCGCTGCGAACGCCCGGCGGCCGTCGTCGCCCGGCACGACGAGGACGTGACCCGAGTCGACCGCCTCGCCCATCCGCGGGAGCTTCCCCTCGCTGTCGAGGGAGGATTCGGTGAGAAACAGCGCGACGTCGTCGTGGCGTTCGCCGTCGAGGAACGCTGACCGCTTGCTCATACCGTCGGAACGCCCCGAGGCATCAAAAGCCGCCTGATACGGGCCGTCGGCGGGTCAGTGCCGGGTCGCGCGTGCCTCGCGCACGTCGGCACCATCGCGGACCTTGTCCTCGCAGTTGGGGCAGACCCGCGGACTGTCCATCCCGTTCGGCGCGAACACCCGGACGTACTCGGTGGTGACGAACGAACCGCAGTTCTCACACGTCGGCATCGGCCCCGGATTGGGAACCGACTGAAATAATCTTTCGGGAGCGTCTGACGGGCGTCGGAACGCCGGACGGGGGGCGGAGCCAGCCGACCCGCGACCGCTCACATCCCGCCGCCGGTGTCCTGGGCGACCACGAACTGGAACGGGGTGTCGGCCGGTTCGTCGTCCGGCGAGAGGTAGCCCGCAGCGAAGATCGTGTAGACCTGGCCGCCGGTCAGGCTCACGTCGGTGTCGGCGACCACGTCGCCGTCGTCGTTCTCGGTGTCGCCGCGGACCTGGAGGGTGTAGTCGCCAGCGGGAACTTCCGTGTAGCCGGATGCACCGTACGCAACCCCGTCGAACAGAGCGTCGCCGGAGGATGCCGCAGTC
Source organism: uncultured Halobellus sp. (assembly GCA_964541645.1). GTDB lineage: Archaea > Halobacteriota > Halobacteria > Halobacteriales > Haloferacaceae > Haloquadratum. Next base: position 6,444 of record CAZIQT010000090.1, read on the forward strand.
ACGTCCACCGCCGGAGCGTCGGGCGAGGCGTGGACGACCCGCACCCGGGCGGTGTCGCCGCCGGGGTCGGAGTTGTCGTCCTCCAGTACCAGCGGCGCGAACGCCTGGTCGGCGTCGTCGCCGAGTTCGCCGGCGGCCGCAACCGTGTAATCGGCGTCGGCCTCGACCGCGACGGGCCCGGAGAACACCGAAGTGTCGGGGTCGCCCGCCGGGGTGATCTCGACCTCGCGCTCGCCCGCGGGCACGTCCAGATAGCCGCTGACCGTGGTGAAGGGAACGTCTTCGAGGACGGCATCGCCGTCGACGTAGACGTCCACGTTCGGGGCGTTCGGCGAGAGGTGCGCCACCCGGACCGACGCCGTGCCGCCACCCATCATCCCGCCGCCGGTGTCCTGGGCGACCACGAACTGGAACGGGGTGTCGGCCGGTTCGTCGTCCGGCGAGAGGTAGCCCGCAGCGAAGATCGTGTAGACCTGGCCGCCGGTCAGGCTCACGTCGGTGTCGGCGACCACGTCGCCGTCGTCGTTCTCGGTGTCGCCGCGGACCTGGAGGGTGTAGTCGCCAGCGGGAACTTCCGTGTAGCCGGATGCACCGTACGCAACCCCGTCGAACAGAGCGTCGCCGGAGGATGCCGCAGTCACGTCCACCGCCGGAGCGTCGGGCGAGGCGTGGACGACCCGCACCCGGGCGGTGTCGCCGCCGGGGTCGGAGTTGTCGTCCTCCAGTACCAGCGGCGCGAACGCCTGGTCGGCGTCGTCGCCGAGTTCGCCGGCGGCCGCAACCGTGTAATCGGCGTCGGCCTCGACCGCGACGGGCCCGGAGAACACCGAAGTGTCGGGGTCGCCCGCCGGGGTGATCTCGACCTCGCGCTCGCCCGCGGGCACGTCCAGATAGCCGCTGACCGTGGTGAAGGGAACGTCCTCGAGGACGGCGTTCCCGTCGACGTAGACGTCCACGTTCGGGGCGTTCGGCGAGAGGTGCGCCACCCGAACCGACGCCGTGCCGGCCGGGGTCTCGGGTTCGGTCTCCGTCGGCGTGGCCGTCTCCGTGGGCGTCGGGGTCGCGGTCTCGGTGTCGGTCGCCGTCTCCGTTCCGTTCCCGCCGGTGCCGCCGCAGCCGGCGAGTCCGGCGATGGCGCCGGTGCCGACACCCAGCAGAACGCGTCGTCGAGTGGTGGAGTTCGTGTCTCGTGACATCCGTTTCGACCGTCGATTGACAGGTGAATAATAGTTTTCGCGACTCGGACTCAAATTCGACTCAAATCCGTATGAACTGGTCCCTCACCGCCTCTCACGGATTCTCGGGGAGTTCCTGCGAAAGCGTTTTGTGCGCCGTTCTCGGAATAGTGAAACGTAGGTGGTAGGATCGTCACCCGGAACCGGCGCGGCCGGCTCCCCGAGTCGGGGACGCGTCACGACGGCGGCGTTGGATGCCCCCGACCCCGGCGGGGTGGGGAGCGGTCGCGCCGCGAGGGTGGCGGCGTCCGGCGGCCGTGTCGGGCACTCCCGAGGACGGCAGCCGCGTTCGGACGCCCGTGCGGGCCGCGCACCCGACGTGTCGGTGGATTCATAGTGGCGCCTCGAGAACCCGGTGACGGATGGACACGGTCCTCTGGCAGACGCTCGCCGGCACGCGCGGAGGACCGAACCGTGCCCGGATCCTCCGTGCGCTCGACGACCGGCCGCGGAACGCAAACCAGTTGTCCGAGGATCTCGACCTGGCGTACAACACGATCAGGCACCACCTCGACGTGCTCGAGGGCAACGGTGTCATCACCAGCAGCAACGCCGACTACGGTACGATCTACATCCCCAGCGACCGCGCCAGGGCCCACTGGGACACGGTCGAAACCGTACTCGCGAAGCTCGAGGAGTAACATGACCCACACGACCCCACACCCGATCCGACCAGGAGTGATCGCATGACGCTGATGTTGGACGCCGCCCGCGTCGCCGCGGGACTCAACGTCTTGCTTCTGTTGTTCGTGATCGGCGTCTGGGTGAACACCTACCGGGAGATCAAGGCGCCGTTCACGCTGGCGTCGATGGTGTTCGCGGGCTTCCTGCTCGCGGAGAACGTGGTCGCGCTGCTGTTCTACTTCAACGCGCCCGCGATGCCGACGGTGGCGGTGCAGGTGATGATGGTGCTCCAGATCCTCGAAACCGCCGGTATCAGCGTGCTCGCGTACGTCACCTGGCAGTAGCCGGCGAGCACGCCGCCGGGGGCGACACCGTGAGTCGGCGGCTCGGTTGCGAACAGTCGGCACCCGCATCCCGGCCCGCGTCGACGTGCCGAGCAACCGCGGCCCGACGCGGGGACGCGCCTACGTCACGGGGGCGGTGGTCCCGTGATCGGGCATAAACGCTCGCCCTCGGAACCCGGGCCCCGCCCCGTCACGTCCGCGACCGTCGGCGGTCTGCGCCGCGATCGCCGGCCGCGGCTACCCCCCGAAGCCCGTGTACTCCATCGACTGTGCGAAGACGTCGGAGTCCATCACGCTCTCGTAGACCAGTCCGGTGAGCATGCCGCCGGGGTAGACGTTGCCGTTCATGACGTGGTTCACCTTGTGGCAGTGCAGCAGGTAGACCCCGGGGTCGGCGTCGGCGGTGAAGTCGATGGCGTACCGCTCGGCGGGGGCGACGTTCACGATGTCCAGGCCGTGGTGGGCCGCCTCCGGGACCGTCCCGCCGTCCTTCGACGCCACCTCGAACCGGTGGTTGTGGATGTGCAGCGGGTGGCTCGTGTATCCGGCGTTGACGAAGCGGAGCCGGACGTCGTCGTCGCGGCTCACGATCAGCGGCGACCCCTGCTCGGGGTGGAGGGTCCGCGGCGCGCCCTTGCCGTTGATCGTGAAGAGTCCGGGCGGCGGGTCCGCGGGTCGTCGGCGACGACGCCGGGGTGACGTGAGCCGGGCGCGCGGCGGCTCGGGGCGTTGTCACCCCCGCCGGAGCAGCGCGACGAGCGCCGCGATCAGCGCGAGTTCGCTCGCCATCGA
>CAZIQT010000091.1:0-2589 GCA_964541645.1 uncultured Halobellus sp.
GGCCGGCAGGTCGATCCCGACCTCCTCTGAGCCCCGAACACTCGTCTCGCGTGCGACCGCCTGTCATCCGCGTGCGCCCTCCGTGCGTTTCTTCACCGGCGAGCGCGAGCGACACTCGTGGGATTCGGAAGCTACGACGAGTCCGAACAGCAGGAACAGCCCGCGGACACCGACGACGACTCCGAGGCCGTCGACGTCCACGAACACGACCACGACGGCGACGTCAACGTCGAATCCGACGTCGACACCGACGCCTTGGTCGACCGGCTCGGCGAGATGCGCGAGGAGTAGTCACGAGTCCCCGGGAACCCCTTCGAGTATCTCTACGCCCGCGGAGGCACCGATCCGCTCGGCGCCCGCCTCCAGCAGCGCCGCTGCCTCCTCGTAGGTCCCGATGCCGCCGCTGGCTTTCACCGGCAGGTACTCCGCGAGGAGTTCCACGTCCGCGACGGTCGCCCCGCCGTCGGCGAACCCGGTCGAGGTCTTCACGAAGTCGGCGCCGGCCTCCGCGGCCACCTCACAGCCGCGGCGCTTCTCGGCGTCGGTCAGGAGTGCGGTCTCGAGTATGACCTTCACCGGAATGGGGACCGCGGCGACCACCTCCGCGATGTCCGCGCGGACGGCGTCGTCGTCGCCGGCCTTCAGCCGCCCGACGTTGCACACCACATCCACCTCGTCGGCGCCGGACTGCCACGCGTCGACCGCCTCGCCGTACTTCGCGGCCGTGGCGTGGGTGCCGTGTGGGAACCCCACCACGGTCACTACGGTGACGTCCGGCGCGAACGCCGCGGCTTCCGCGACGTAACACGGCGGGATACACGCGTTCATGCCGTGGGTCTCGGCCGCCGCCAGGACGCGCTCGACGTCTTCGGGAGTCGTGGTCGGTCCCAGAACCGTGTGGTCGATCCGCGAGGCGAACTCGGCTTCGTCCATACCCGGCGGTTGGCGGGCGATCGAGAAAACGGTTGCCGGTCGGCGGCCCCGGACCCGCGGCGATCCGGCGGGCGACGGCGCGGGTCCGGTACCGTTTTGCCCGCGGCTCCGGTTCCCACGGTATGGCGATTCTCCCCGAGGGGTTCACGCTGCCACCGTTGCCGTACCTCGTCGGCCTCCTCGTCGCCGCCGGTGCCGTCGGGTGGGGGGTCGCGCGGCGGCGGCCCGCCGTGACCGCCGGCCGGGTGCTGGCGTTCGCGCCGTGGATGGTGCTCGGGTCGGCGGTCCACGTGCTCTACGTGGCGCGCGCGCTTCCCGACGCGATCCGGCCCCTCGGCGGGACCCCGGCGGTCTACGTCGCGGTCGGCGCCCTCGGCGCCGGGTCGTGGCTCCTCTTCGACGCGGCCCTCGACGACGACGCCGTCCCGCGGGCGCTCGCGACGGCGGGGGGCGTGCTCGCGGCCGGGGGCGTGGCAGCGGTCGTCGGGACCGCGTCGTCGCTGTCGCCCGGCGTCCCGGCCGCCGCGGCGGTCGTCGCGTCGGTGCTCGCGGCCGCCACGTGGGTCGTGCTCGTCCGCGGGGTGCCCGCGGTCCGCGCCACCGGGTCGCTCGGGGCGTTCGTGGTGCTCGCACACGCGCTCGACGGCGTCTCGACCGCCGCCGGCGTCGACGTGCTCGGGTTCGGGGAGCGGACGCCGCTGTCGCGGCTCGTGATCGAGTTCGCCGCCGGCCTCCCGACCGACCCGGTCGTCGGCGCGGGGTGGCTGTTCGTGCTGGTGAAACTCGGGGTCGCGTCGCTCGTGGTGTGGCTGTTCGCCGACCTCGTGGACGCGGAGCCGACCCGCTCGCGGCTGCTTCTGGGGTTCGTCGCGGCCGTGGGGCTCGGGCCGGCCGTCCACAACCTGCTGCTGTTCACGATCTCGACTCCCGGGTGACGCCGCGGGCGCGGCCCCGGACACCGCGAACCGATGGTGTTTTGCGGGTTCGTCCCGGCCTACGACACCGTGTCGCTCCCCTCCGCGTCCGTCGCGGCGACCACACTCGCCGCCCCCGCCGGCGGGGTCGTGCCGTTCGTGGCCGTGTGTGCGGTCTGCGGCGTGGTCGCCGCGGTCGTGATGGACTTCCCGATGGCGCGGCAGGCCGAGGGGTTCACCCCCGCGTACGTCGCCGCGTCGGTGCTGGCCCGGTCCCGCCCGTCGTCGGTCGCGTTCCGGGGAGCGTTCGCCGTCCACCACGTCGCCGGCGGCGCCGCGGGGGTGCTCTACGCCCTGCTCTACCTGCTGGCCGCCGGCGTGCTGCCCGGCGTCGCGACGGTCGGCGGGGTGAGGTCGGTGCCGCACCTCGCGGCGACGCTCGGCGTCTCGGGGTTCATCTACGCGTTCTTCGCGCACCTGGTGTTGCCGCGGCGCGGACGGGGGATCTACGAGGAGCGCGCGACCGCGGTCCGCGGGCAGTGGCTCCGGTCGGTCATCGTCTTCGGCGCCACCGTGGCGGCCGTGGTCCCGGCGGCCACGAGCGCGCTCTGACCGCCCGGGCGGTCGGGGGGCGGCGTCCGCCCTGTGCCACCCACGACCCCACCGCCGCGTCCCTGGGTCGAGGCTGACCCCGAAACCATATTTACCGCACCGGGCGGAACACCCCACGCATCGATGGTTT
>CAZIQT010000091.1:2689-9280 GCA_964541645.1 uncultured Halobellus sp.
GACCCCGAAACCATATTTACCGCACCGGGCGGAACACCCCACGCATCGATGGTTTCGCTTCCGACGCTGCTGTCCGACGTGCAACTCTCCAGACGGAACCGCCTGGTGGCGTACTACCTCACCGGGCTGGTGACGTTGATCGGGGTCTACACCCTCACCTACAACACCGCGTTGGCGCGGCTCGAGGGCGTCGACCAGTCGATCTTCGCCTCCTTCGAGTTCATCATCCAGACGATGACCACGACCGGCTACGGCCAGGACTCCGACCTGTGGACCCACCCCGTCATGTTCCTGTTCGTCGCCGGCACGCAGCTCTCGGGGATCGCGCTGGGCTTTTTCACCCTCCGGCTGATCATCATCCCGCTTTTCACCGGGGCCGAGGTCAACCTCGACGACCAGCTGACCCCCAAGCGGGATCACGTCATCATCTGCGAGTACCGCCGCGACTCGGCCGTCCTGCTCGACGAACTCCGGGAACTCGGCATCGAGTACGTCCTGATATCCTCCTCGGAGGAGTACGCCAAGGACCTCGCCGACGAGGGCTACTCAGTGATCCACGGTTCCCCGCAGGACGCCGCGGCGTTCGAGCGCGCGAGCATCGACTCCGCGCGGGCCGTCATCACCGACGCCGGCGACGCGAACGTCAACACCATCCTGACGGTGCGGTCGATCGACCCCGACGTCGAGGTGATCACCCTCACCGACGACAGCGACATGCGGGAGATCCTGCTGGAGACCGGCGCCGACTCGGTGCTGTCGCCCCACGGCGTCCTCGGCCGCCGGCTCGCGGAGAAGGCGGTGTCGTCGTTCCGGGCGGAGCTGTCGGACACTATCGACATCGGGGGGGAGATCGAGGTGACGGAGGTCCCGGTGCGGCCGGGCAACCGGCTCATCGGCACCCGGATCCGGAACTCGAACATCAGGGAGGAGACCGGCGCGAACGTCATCGGCGCGTGGATCGACGGCGAACTCCAGCTCCCGCCCGACCCCGACTCGATCATCCGCTCGAACACCGTGTTGCTCGTGACGGGCGCCCACGACGCCCTGGAGGCGTTCAGCGAGTTCACCCAGCGCCCGCCGACGCTCCGGCGACACGATCGGATCGTGGTCGCCGGCTACGGGGAGGTCGGGCAAGCCGCACGCGAGGTCGCGTCCGCCGAGGGGATCGACGTCGTGACGATCGACGCCGCCGAGGGCGACGGCGTGGACATCGCCGGGGACGCGGGGGACGAGGAGACGCTTTCGGCCGCCGGCATCGACGACGCCGGCGCGCTCATCGTGGGGCTCGGCGACGACTCCGCGGCGCTTCTGACCACCGTGGTCGCGCGATCGATGACCCCCGACGTCGAGATCCTGGTTCGGGTGAACGAGACGGACGCGACGCGGAAAGCGCTGAGCGCGGGCGCCGACTACGTGCTCTCGGTCCCCCGGGTGAGCGCCCGGATGGTCGCCCGGGAGCTCCGCGGGGAGGACGTCCTCGCGCCGGCGAGCCAGATCAGGCTGCTCCGGGTGGTCGCCACCCCGCTCGCCGGCTCGACGCTCGCGGAGTCGGAGATCTACGAGCGCACGGGGTGCCGGGTCATCGCCGTCGAGGACGAGTCGGGGCTCACCAGCAGCGTCGACCCGCACCGCCGGTTCTCGGGGGAAGAGCGAATCGTTCTCGTCGGCTCCGACGAGGCGATCCGGCAGTTCGAGAAGCGGTTCGACGCCCCGGCGGCGGGCGCGGAGGCCTGAGCCCCGTCGCCTCGGGGTCGGCGGCACTCCGAGGCTCCGACCCCGGTCGGCGAGCGCCCGCCCGACCGCGCGGTTTTTCACCGCCTCGGACGACCTCCGGGTATGGCGAAGCAGCCGCACCTGTTGATCGAGTCCGGCGACGTCGAAGACACCGCGCTCATCCCCGGCGATCCCGGGCGCGTCGACCGGATCGCGTCGCAGTGCGACGACGTGGAGCGGGTCGCGGAAAACCGGGAGTACGAGGTCGTGAACGCCACCTACGACGGGGTCCCGCTCACCATCTGCTCGACGGGGATCGGGTGCCCCTCCGCGGCCATCGCGGTGGAGGAACTCGCCGCGGTCGGCGTCGACACCCTGATTCGGGTCGGCACCACCGGCGCGCTCCAGCGCGGCATCGAGATCGGCGACATGGTCGTCGCCACCGGCGCGGCCAAGGAGGAGGGCACCTCGAAGCGGTACGAGAGCCCGGTCGTTCCGGCGGTCCCCGACTACGACGTGCTCTCCGCGCTGGTCGACGGCGCGGAGGACAACGGCGAGGACGTCCACGTCGGCCCGATCGTCTCCGACGACGCGTTCTACAACGAGACCGACGCCTACGTCGATGCCTGGGAGGACGCGGGGCTGCTCGCCGTGGAGATGGAGGCGGCGGCGGTGTTCTCCTTGGCCCGCCGGAAGGGGCTCGCGGCGGGGGCGATCTGCACCGTCGACGGAAACCTCGTGGCGGGCACGCAGAAGGGTGCCGACTCCGACGCCGAGCTCCCGGAGAAGGCGAAGAACAACGTCGAACGCGCCATCTCGATCTCGCTGGACGCGGTCGCACGCCTCGCGTAACCGATGTCGCGCCGCCCGCTCGACCCGCTTCTCGAACGCCTGTCGGCGGTCCGACGCCGGCTCCGCCGGGTCGAGCGGCGCGAACTCTCGGAGTTCCGGCGGTGGATCCAGAACACCACCAACCTGCTGCACCTCTCGGTCGTGGTGTTCGTCCCGGTGTTGCTCGCGGTCGTGACCGCGCTGTCGAACCGGATCCAGACCCTCTCGTTTCTGCTGTTCCCGCCGCTGGCCGCGGGGACGTACACGCTGTTTTCGGACCCCGAAGGCCGGTACGCCGACCCGATCCGGTTCGTCGCCAGCCTCACCGCCGGCGCGGTCTGCGGGCTCGCGTCGTTCGTCGTCGTCGCGACCGTCTACGGGGGCCTCCCGGCCGGCGTCATCCGGCCCGAGAGCGCTGCGCTCGCGGTCTTCCTCACCGGCGTGGTGACCTGGGCCGGGGGGATCGAGTCGCCGTCGGCGTTCTCGACGGCGCTTCTGGCGCTGGTGACCGGCGAGGTCGACCCCGTGACCTACGTCCTCAGCGTCGCGGTCGCGTCGTCGTTCGTCGCCGGCGCCTTCTGGGTCTGGCGCGAGCAGTTCTACGAGCGCCGGGCGGAGTACCTCTACGAGACGGTCCGCGGCGACGACCGCGTGTTGGTCCCGATGCGCGGTGAGACCGCGGTCCGGGCGGCGTTCTTCGGCGCCCGCCTCGCCGCCGCCCACGATGCGGGGAAGGTCGTGCTGCTTGATCTCGTCTCCGACGCCGAGCGGGACGGCCGGGGCGGCGACGCCCCGGACCTCCCCCCGCCGGAGGGTGTGGCCGACGACGCGGGCGACGCCGGCGGCGCCCGCGATTCCGACGGCGTCGACGGGACGGTCCCGCCGGGCACCGCCGACGCCGTCGCCCGGCTGGAACGGTACGCGGCGACGATCCGGACGCAGATCGGGGTGCCGTGCGAGGTCGCGGTGGTCTCGGGGGCGCCGGTTCGGGCGACCCTCCAAGCCGCCCGCAACGCCGACTGCGACCTGGTGGTGACGCCGTACGACACCGACGACGGGCTCCCCTCGCCGTACCTCCGGGGGATCTTCGCCGGTCCGCTCGACGCGGTCGCGTTCCGGTCGCGGTCCGAACGCCGGCGGTGGACCCGCGTGCTGGTGTTGGTGGCCCGGCCGGGCGACGCCGCCCACGGCATGATCGACTTCGCCACCCGGCTGGCGGGTTCCGGGACCGTGAGCGTCACCACCTGCATCGACGCGGAGTCCGAGCGCCGCCGGGCGGAGACGCGGCTGGAACGCCTGGTCGAGACCGCCGGCGGCGCCATCGAGACCCGGGTCGCGCGGTCGTCGGTCGAAGCGTTCGTCGACGCGAACGCCGGCACGTACGACCTGATCGTGGTGGGGTCGAGCGGCGAACGCTCGCCCGCCTCCCGGTTCGTGTCGCCGCCGACGTTCGGCCGGCTCGAGGAGTTCGACTGCGACATCGCGGTGTTCAACCGCGGGACCGCGTAGCGGGCCTCACCCCCGGAACCCGTCGCGGCCGCCTTCGACGTCCCCGCCGCCGTCGGGTCCGGCTTCGGCTTCGGGCCCGTCCGCGACGCGGCCGCCGTCGGCCGCCCCGGCGTCGGCGTTGACCGCGTCGGCGGCCGCGTCCAGCCCCTCGGTGCCGAGGATCCGGCGTTCGATGGCCTCGGCGCCCTCGCCGCCGAGCGCCGACTCCGCGAGGAAGTGTGCACCGAGAACGGCCGGGCTGATGACCGTGTCCGCGCCCGCGCGTTTCAGCTTGTTCACGTTCTCCCGCTGGGTCGCGGCCGCGACGATGGTGAGCTCCGGGTTGAGCTGGCGCGCGGTCAGGATCGCGAGCGCGTCCTCGGCGTCGTTGCTCGTCGCCGTGACGGCTGCGCGCGCGCTCTCGACCCGCCCGCGGCGGAGCGCCCCCTCGTCGCTGGGGTCGTCGGTGAGGACGGTGTAGCCGCGCTCGGAGAGCCGGCGGGCGCGCTCCTCGTCGGGAACGATCACCAGCACGTCGGATTTCGCTTCGAGCTCTTCGATGATCGGTTCCGTCAGGTCCCCGTAGCCGAGCACGAGGACGTGGTCGTCCAGGATGTCGAGTTGTTCTTCGGTCATGTGTCCGAGTGCCTTCGATAGCCGCGCCTCGATCAGCGGGGTGAACACCACCCCGAGCACCACCGCGAACGAGGAGACCGTGACCAGAAGCACCGACAGCGCGAACAGCTTCCCCACCGGCGAGGTCGGCGTCACGTCGCCGTACCCGACGGTGCTTCCGGTGACGAGCGAGAAGTAGAACGCGTCGAGTAACGTCGACACGCCGTCGAACTCGTCTCTGAGCGCGAACGCCCCCGCGGTCCCGTACGCCTGTGCGCCCGCCAGCGCCGACAGCGACGCGATCTGCGCGGTGGTCAGCGACGCCGTCCGGTCGAACGTCCGGACGTTCAGCCCGACGACCGCGAACGCCAATACCGACAGCACGATGAGCGGCAGCGACAGCTGGGAGGTCTGGAGCACGCCTTGGGTGGCGGTGATCGGAAACAGCACCACTGCGGCGTACCACGCGACCCGCAGCCGGCGCTGGAGCCCGAACGCGTTCACGAGCAGCACGAACCCGGTCAGCGTGCCGGTGAACGCGGTCACCTGCCGGACGACGCCGGGGACCAACACCCCCAGCACTCGGAAGTCGGCGGCGCTACCGACCCCGATGTTGGCGATCCCGGTCACGACCGAGAGCACGCCCACGAGGAGCGTCACCACCACGGACGCCCGCGCTCCGATCCAGTCGCGTGAGAGCGCCATACCGGTTCTGGCGCCGTCCCGGCGTAAATACTCTCGGCTACGGCGGTCGGCGCGTCACCGCCACGCCGCCAGGTCGACCACGGCCGAGCGGTCCGTCGACAGCCACGTCTCCATCCGCGCGAGTCCGGTCAGACCGGGCGGGTGGATGGTCGCGCGGTCGGGGGCGCCGTCGTAGCGGACGACGACGAGGGACAGGACGGGTGGCCGGGACCCTCGCGGCGGGGCCGGCGCCCGACCGGGACGTCCGCCGGTCGCGCCGCCGCGGGCGTCGGGTGGGGATTCGCTCATTACGCTCGTCCGGGGGCTCTCCCGACGACGACATAGCCGCTGCTAATTGTGATCCGTACCGCTACATAGCCGCGCGTCCGCCGTCGGACGGCCACCCGTGCAGTTCAACTTCTCTTCAACCAATCTCGGACGTTAGCTACCCACAGGAGACGAGATATCCCTCAAACCATATGTCGAGCGATTCGACGGCAACTTCGAAACAGTTACTTGAGCGAAATCTCAACTACAGTCCGATGGCACAAACCACGGACAGGCTCCGCCGGTACCTCGCCGACGAGCTCGGCGAGTGCTGCGACGAGGACGTCGACCGCCGGCTCGACGAGTTGGGGACGCTCGAAGCCGCGCTCGGTTCCGCGTCGGTCGAGGCCGAACTCGACGTGGCGTCCGCGCTCGCAAACGAGACGCGGTACACGCTGGTGCGGGTGCTCGTCGCCGCCGGCGAGGAGCTCTGCGTCTGCGAACTCAACGCCGTCGTCGACGTGAGCGAGAGCGGGCTCAGCCACGCGCTCTCGACGCTCGTCGACGCGGGACTCGTCGAGGGGCGGAAGGACGGCCGATGGAAGATGTACCGGGCGACCAACCGCGCGGTGGCGCTCGTGACGGTCCTCGACGGGAGCGTCGGCGCCGATGAGTAGCGCCGTTCACGACCACGGCCCGGACTGCGGGTGTGAGAGCTGCGGCGACCCGCGGTCGATGGACTTCCTCGACAAGTACCTCACCGTGTGGATCGTCGGCGCGATGGCGGTCGGGGTGGGGCTGGGCTTTCTCGCGCCCGCCGTCACGGGGCCGATCCGGGAGTTCCGCTTGGTCGAGATCGGGCTGATCCTCATGATGTACCCGCCGTTGGCGAAGGCGGACTACTCGCAGCTCCGGGCGGTGTTCTCGAACTGGCGGGTGCTGAGCCTGAGCCTCGTCCAGAACTGGCTCATCGGGCCGACGCTGATGTTCGGG
>CAZIQT010000092.1:0-9137 GCA_964541645.1 uncultured Halobellus sp.
TCGACCGCCGCCGGGAGTCGTGGCCGATCCCGACGTTCAGCCAGCGGCCGCTCGGCGAGGAGGGGTCGGCGCTGGGTGAGGTGCTCTCGGTCGGCGTCGGGATCGCGGACCGGGCGCCCGTCGTGTTGCTCGTGCTCGCGTTGGCGTTCAGCGCGGGCGCCGCGGGCTACGCCACCGGCGTCGACACCTCCTTCTCCCAGGAGGACTTCCTGCCGCCGGAGGAGGTGCCGGCGCTGCTGAAGGCGCTTCCGGAGCCGTTCGCCCCGAGCGACTACGACGCGGTGGCGACGCTGAACTTCCTGGAGGACAAGTTCACCAGCTCACAGGGGGGATCCGTCACGATATACTTGCAGGGGCGGATGGAGAACGACGCCGCGTTGGAACGGATCTACCGGGCGGGGGAGGACCCGCCCGAGGAGTTCGTGACCGACGGAAACCGGCGCGTGGAGTCGACGAGCATCGTGACCGTCATCCAGGATCGCGCGGACGCCGACCCCGAGTTCGCCGCCCTCGTCGAGCGGAACGACCGCAACGACAACGGCGTCCCCGACGACAACCTCCCGACGATCTACCGTGAGCTCGAAGCCTCGCCCGCTGGCGACCGCGCGTCGGAGTATCTGGCGGACGACCGCCGGAGCGCACGGATCGTCTACACCGCTGCCGCCGACGAGTCGGACCGGGAGGTCACGGCTGCGGGCCACGAGATCGCCGACCGGTTCCGGTCCGACGCGACACCCACGGGGAACACGGTGGTCTTCCAAGCGGTGTCGGACCTGATCTACGAGTCCGCGCTCACCAGCCTCGCGCTCGCGCTGGGTGCGACCGTGGCGTTTCTGGTGTTCATCTACTGGGTGCTGGAGGGGCTGCCCTCGCTGGGGATCGCCAACCTCGCGCCGATCGTCGTGGCGGTGGCGTCGGTCGCGGGCACGATGCGGCTGTTGGACGTCCCGTTCAACGCGTTCACCGCGACCATCCTCTCGCTCACGATCGGGCTGGGGATCGACTACTCGGTCCACGTCGTCCACCGGTTCATCGACGAGCGCCGGGAACGACCGCTCGTCCCCGCGCTCCGCCGGACCGTGATCGGCACCGGCGGCGCGCTCCTGGGGAGCATGGCCACGACCGCGTTCGGGATCGGGGTCCTGACGCTGGCGGTGTTGTCGGTGCTGGGGCAGTTCGGGATCCTGACCGCGATGTCGATCGTCTACTCGTTCCTGGCGTCGCTACTCGTGCTCCCCTCGGCGCTCGTGGTGTGGGACCGGGTCGTGAACGACGACCCCGCCGCGCCGATGGGGCCGCGGGCGGAGCCGGGCGACGACGCCGCGGCGTCGACCGACGAGGTCGGTGACGGGGCGGCGGCGTGACCGCCGTCCGACCGGGACGCCTCAGCTTCCGATCACCACCTGACCCGGAACCCCGACTCCCCCGCGGGCTCCTCGTAGGTCACGTCGACGTCGTCGACCGACGCCATCGGGCTGCCGGTGTGACACCACTCGATCACCCCCTCGACTGCGGCCTCCGGCCCCTCGAAGACCGCCTCCACCCGGCCGTCGTCGAGGTTCCGAACCCACCCGTCGACGCCGCGGTCGGTCGCGGCCTCGCGGGTCGACGCCCGATACCGGACGCCCTGGACCGTCCCGCTCACGAACACGTGCGCTCGAACTCGGTTCTCGGTCATGGCGTCGGCTACGGGGAGGAGTTACAAATAGCGTGTGCCGGTGGGAGCCGCGTCGGTCGGGGAAGCGTGACCCACCCGATCGCCCGACACGGATCGGCACGCTACCGTACCGAGTCGTGATACGCCACGACCTGTCAGGAACGGCTCGCGAAACGCGAAGCGTGACTGCAGTGGACCGAGTTCCACCGCACGCCGTGTACGGTCCGGAGTTTGCCGGTCAGCGGGCTTTGGAAGCAAAAGAAATTTAAAAGACACCCTACACCCTCATTTCGATCCGAAACGACCGAGGTGACACCATGGCAAACGCAGGACTGTGGACGAACGCGGTAGGGCTGCTCGTCAGTATGGTCGGCACCGTGTTGCTCCTCGCTCGCGCGACCGACCCGTACCACTCGGCGATACAGGACATCGGATCGATAGCTGTGGCGTATCTCGGTCTGATCATCCTCGGGGTGTCGGTATCAGTCACGGGAGTCGCACTGGTGCTACGGGCGAACCCTGATTGAAGGGGGCCATCGTGCGGCACGGTCTCGGACCGATAGGCGACTGGCCGGTACGAACCCCGCGTCGCGACCCGCCTCGGCCCCCTCCACCGCGTCCTGTCGGGAACGCTGTGCTCGACACGGCACTGCCGTCCCGCGAGTCGCGGCTTCGCCGCGCTGAGAGGGTGACGCCGCGCTTTTGACCGAGCTTTTGTCAGGGCGGCTTCGCCGCCCGCAGCAAAAGGTCGAAGTTTATGTCTCCGGGGCGGGCCAGAGAGTGTATGGACCTGTTCGGAACCGCGGGGATCCGCGGGCCGGCGCGGGAGCGGGTGACGCCGGAACTCGCGCTCTCGGTCGGGCGCGCGGTCGGTGCGGGCGCCGTCGACGACGCCGAGAGGTCGAGTCGTCCAGCGACGGTCGTCGTCGCCCGCGACGGTCGAACCACGGGGGAGGCGCTCGCGGCGGCGACGGAGGCGGGATTGGAGTCCGCCGGCGCGGACGTGCGGCGGGCCGGGGTGCTTCCGACGCCCGCGCTGGCGTACGCCTCCCGGGGGCGGTACGGCGTGATGCTCACCGCGTCGCACAACCCACCGGCCGACAACGGGATCAAGCTCTTCGTCGACGGGCGGGAGTACGACCGGGAACGGGAGTCCGGGGTGGAGTCGCGGGTGGCCGCGGGACGGGAGCCGGCCCCGTGGGACGAGTGGGGCGGCTCCGAGCGCGTGACGCCGCTGTCGGACTACCGGCGGGCGGTCGTCGACTACGCCCGCGGGCACGGCGACCCCGCCGACGGGCTGGAGGTCGCGGTCGACTGCGGAACCGGCACCGGCGCGCTCGGCACGCCACAGGTGTTGCGCGAACTCGGCGCGCGGGTCGTCACGCTCAACGGCCAGGTCGACGGGTTCTTTCCCGGCCGGGAGTCGAAGCCGACGCCCGAGACCCTGACCGACCTCCGGGGGTTCCTCTCGGAATCGGAGTTCGACCTCGGGATCGCCCACGACGGGGACGCAGACCGGATCGTCGTCGTCGACGGTGCGGGGGCCGTCGTCCACGAGGACACGGTGGTCGCGATCCTGGCGTCGCACTTCGTTCGGGTGGCGGCGGTCCCGGACCCGGTCGTCGTCACCACGCCGAACGCCTCGGCTCGGATCGACGAGCGGGTCGCCGCGGCGGGCGGCCGGGTCGAGCGCGTGCGGCTCGGCGCGCTCCACGAGGGGATCGCCGCCGCCCGCGGCGACGGCGGCGACGTGGTCTTCGCGGCCGAGCCCTGGAAGCACGTCCACCCGGCGCACGGTGGGTGGATCGACGGCGCCGCCTCCGCCGCGGTGCTGACCCGGCTCGTCGCGGCCGAGGGGCTCGACGGGCTCCGGGCCCCGGTGACCGAACGCCCCTACCGGAAGGTGAGCGTCGAGTGCCCCGACGACCGGAAGGCCGACGCGATGGCGCGGCTGGCGTCGTCGCTTCCGGCGGCGTTCCCCGACGCCGCGGTCGACACGGAGTACGGGGTCCGGCTGGAGCGCCCCGACGGGTCGTGGACGCTGGTCCGCCCCTCCGGAACCGAGCCGTACGTGCGGGTCTACGCCGAGGCCGACGACGTCGACGCGCTGGTCGAGGCGGTGACCGACGTCGTCGCCGGGGCCGTCACCGACGCCGACGCCGACACGACGGCGTGAACGGCCGCCGACGACGGCCGCGGTTCGATGTACGTCCAGTTCTCCGCGCCCGGCGTCTGCGCCCCGTGGACGGAAGCGACGAACTTATGCACACCTCGCCGTCCATAACCCAGTAGGTGTTCACAGCTATGGACAGGCGTACGTTCGTGAAGGCGACCGGCGTAGCGGGGATCGCCGGTCTGGCGGGGTGTAGCGGCGGTCCGTCCGGCGGATCCGACGACACGGAGACTGCAACCGAGACCGACTCCGGGGAGTCCACCGACGGCGGGATGGAGGAGACAACCGCGGCCGAGACGACCGAGAGCGGCCCGGCGGCCGACATCGGGATGGTCTACGCGACCGGCGGTCTCGGCGACGGGTCGTTCAACGACCAAGCGCAGTCCGGGGTCATCCGCGCGGAGGAGGAGCTCGGGGTCGCGTACAACGAGGCCCAGCCGGACGAGGTCGCGCAGTTCAGCAACTTCCAGCAGCAGTTCGCGCAGTCGACGGACCCTGAGTACGACCTGGTCTGCTGCATCGGGTTCCTGCAAGCCGACTCCCTGACGGAGAACGCCGAGTCGTTCCCCGACCAGGACTTCATGATCGTGGACTCGGTGGTCGACGCGCCGAACGTCGCGAGCTACACGTTCAAGGAACACGAGGGATCGTACCTCGCGGGGCTGATGGCCAGCCTGCTCACCACGCGCGACTTCTCCGCGGGCGCGGGGTCGACCGCGGGCGACTCCACGAACGTCGGGTTCGTCGGCGGCGTCGAATCCCCCCTGATCCAACGGTTCCAGGCCGGGTTCGAGGCGGGCGTCGCCGCCGGCAGCGGCGACGTCGACGTCTCAACGAGCTACGTCGGCGGGTTCAACGACCCGGCCGGGGGCCGGGAGGCGGCGGCCGCGATGTACAACAGCGGCGCCGACATCGTCTTCCACGCCGCGGGCAACACCGGCACCGGCGTGTTCCAGGCCGCACAGGAGGCCGGCCGGTTCGCGATCGGCGTCGACCGCGCGCAGTCGATCACGCGGCCGTCGTACAGCGACGTGATCCTCGGAAGCATGATCAAGCGGGTCGACACCCCGGTCTACAACTCCATCGAGGCCACGGTCGACGGCGAGTTCCCCGGCGGCGAGGCGGTCTCGCTGGGGCTCGCCGAGGAGGGCGTCGATCTGGTCTACGGCGACTCGCTGGGGTCGGAGATCCCCGAGGCGGTCGCCGACGAGGTCTCGACCGCCCGCGACGGCATCGTCAACGGGGACATCTCGGTCCCGATGTCGCCGCAGTAG
The DNA here is from genome assembly GCA_964541645.1 of uncultured Halobellus sp. Classification (GTDB taxonomy): domain Archaea; phylum Halobacteriota; class Halobacteria; order Halobacteriales; family Haloferacaceae; genus Haloquadratum. The sequence goes on from CAZIQT010000092.1 coordinate 5,105, forward strand.
CGCGGGCGGCACCCCCGACGGTCGCCGCGGGCGACCGCGACACCCAAACCTATTCGTTTATGCCACCGGCAGGGGCTAACAGACGTATGCCCAAGGCCGTCCGCCTCGACGGGATCACAAAGCGCTTCCCCGGCGTCGTCGCGAACGACGACGTCGACTTCGAGGTCGAACGGGGGACCGTCCACGCGCTGTTGGGAGAGAACGGCGCCGGGAAGACGACGCTGATGAACGTCCTCTACGGCCTCTACGAGCCGACCTCGGGGCGGGTCGAGGTCGACGGCGAGGACCGACGGTTCGACTCCCCCCGGGACGCCATCGACGCCGGCATCGGCATGATCCACCAGCATTTCATGCTCGTCGACCCGATGACCGTCACCGAGAACATCACGCTGGGCAACGAGCCGCGGAAGTGGGGCGGGCTGGCGGTCGACCGGGCGGCGGCCCGCGAGGCCGTGGTCGACCTCGCCGACCGGTACGGGTTCGACGTCGACCCCGACGCCCGGATCGAGGACGTCTCGGTCGGCGAACAGCAGCGCGTGGAGATCCTGAAGGCGCTGTACCGCGGCGCAGACACCCTGATCCTCGACGAGCCGACCGCGGTGTTGACCCCCCAGGAGATCGAGGAGCTGTTCGGCGTGCTGCGGGAGCTGACCGCCCAGGGGAAGACGATCGTCTTCATCACCCACAAGCTGGGGGAGGCGATGGAGGCCGCCGACGAGATCACCGTCCTCCGCGACGGCCGGAAGGTCGGGACCGTCGACGCCGCCGACACCACCCGGGACGGGCTCGCGGAGCTGATGGTCGGGCGGGAAGTCCTGCTCGACGTCGACCGCCCGCCGGCCGAGACCCGGGACGTCGTGGCGTCGGTGTCCGGGCTCGAAGTCGACGACGACCGCGGGGTGCGGGCGGTCGACGGCGTCGACTTCGAGGTCCGCGGCGGGGAGATCCTCGGGATCGCGGGCGTCGACGGCAACGGCCAATCGGAGCTCGTCGAGGCTGTGACCGGACTCCGGGCGCCCGACGCGGGAGCCATCCGGTTCCGGGGCGAGGACGTGACCGGCCGGTCCCGGCGTCGCCGGATCGAGGCGGGGATGGCGTACATCCCGGAGGACAGGCAGGAACGCGGGGTCGTGATGGAGTTCGACCTCGTGGGGAACGCGCTCCTGGGCAGCCAGCACGCCCCGGGGTTCGGGTCGAACGGCCGGATCGACTGGGGGGCGACGAGGGACCACGCCGAGACGATCATCGAGGAGTACGACGTCCGGACTCCCGACGCCGACACCCCCGCGTCGTCGCTGTCGGGCGGGAACCAGCAGAAGTTCATCGTCGGCCGGGAGTTCGCGCGCGACCCCGAACTCGTGGTGGCGTCGCACCCCACCCGCGGGGTCGACGTGGGGTCGATCGAGTTCATCCACGAGCGGCTGCTCGAACTCCGGGAGGCTGGCGTTGCGGTCCTCCTGATATCCTCGAAGCTCGAGGAGGTCCAGGGGCTCTCCGACCGGCTCGCGGTGATGTACGAGGGGGCGTTCATCGACGTGGTCGACCCCGCGACCACGACCGAATCGGAGCTGGGGCTGTTGATGGCGGGGCAGCGCCCGGGCGAGGCGGGCGACGCCGGATCCGACCCCGACCCGACCGACCGCGACGACCCCGTCGACGCCCCCACGGGCGGTGAGCGGGCGTGAGCCCGGGCGAGCGCGCCCGTCGGGTCCTGCGCCGGCTGGTGGCGGCGTCGGCCGTCGAGCGGATCCTGATCAGCTCCGCCGCCCTGGTGCTCTCGATCCTGCTCGGGGCGGTGTTGGTGTTGATCGCCGGTCGGATGACGACGTGTACGGCGAGCGACGCGGTCTACTACTTCGGGACCGGGTTCTGTTACGACCCGGTCACGGTGTTCGACCGGCTGTTCCTCGGCGCCCTCGGCGAGCCGTTCAGCGGCGGGTGGTCGCCGCAGGGGCAGTTCTCGGTCACGCTCCGGGAGACCACCCTCCTGATCTTCACCGGGCTGTCGGTCGCGTTGGCGTTCCGGGCGGGGATCTTCAACATCGGCACCCAGGGCCAGATGGCAGTCGGCGGGCTGGCGACCGCGGTGCTCGTGTTGCAGGCCGCCGGCGCGGTCTCGGGGGTCGTCGGCACCCTCCTGTTGCTCCCGTTCGGGGTCGCCGTGGGGGCGGTCTTCGGCGGGCTCTACGGGTCGATCCCGGGGATCCTGAAGGCGTACGCCGACGCCAACGAGGTCATCACGACGATCATGCTCAACTTCATCGCCACCGGGGTGACGCTGTATCTCGTGAGCGGCGTGTTCAAAGATCCCGAGAGCGCCGCGAACCAGACGGTGCCGCTGCCGGAGTACGCCCAGTTCCCCACGGTCGCGTTCGGCGGGCGCCAGGACTTCTCGCTCGTCGCCCTGGCGTGCGGGGTCGTCGCGATCGGCGGGCTCTACTACCTGCTGGAACACACCGCGTTCGGCTACGACATCCGGACCAGCGGGCTCCAGCCCGACGCCGCGGAGTACGGCGGCGTCGACGCGAAGCGGACCGTAGTGGCGAGCCTCACGCTGTCCGGCGCGTTCGGCGGTGTCGCGGGCGCGATGTACGTGATGATGGTGCTCGGGACCTTCCAGTCGGGGCTGCCCTCCTACGGGTTCGACGGGATCACCGTCTCGATCCTCGCGGGCAACAACCCCATCGGGGTGGCGTTCGCGGCGCTCCTGTTCGGCGTCCTCAAGAGCGGCACCACGGTCGTGCAGTTCGCCACCGACGTCCCGCCCCAGCTCGTTGGGGTCCTCCGGGGGCTGATCATCCTGTTCGTGGCGATGCCGGAGTTCTTCCGGCTCGTGGGGCGGCGGATCGTCGAGCCCGGCTCCGGCGCCGTCGCGACCGACGGCGGACCCAGGGAGGGGTCGGCGGATGAGTGACGCCTCGGCCACGGAGTCCGGAGCCGACGGGGGGATCCTGGCCGGACGGTCGACCCGCGAGCTGACCGCGTTCGCCGCGCTCGGGTCGATCGCGGGCCTGCTCGTCGGCGGGGCGGCGTTCCCGGACACGATCCTGGGCGTGCTCGCCGGCGTGATCACCGACAAGAACACCCTCTCGGCGGCGCTCCGGCTGTCGGTCCCGATCGCGTTCGCCGCGTTGGGGGGGATCTTCTCCGAGAAGGCGGGCGTGATCAACATCGGCCTCGAAGGCCTGCTGATCATCTCGGCGTTCACCGCGATCTACGTCACCGACGTCACCGGGGGGATCTGGATCGGGTTCGGCGGCGGCGTCGTGGCGAGCACGCTGCTCGCGCTGCTGTTCGCGGTGGTCACGATCGAGTTCCGCGCCGATCAGATCATCGCAGGGCTGGCGGTGTGGCTGATCGCGCTGGGGCTCGCCCCCTTCGCCTCGCAGGTCATCTACAACGGCCCCAACACCCCGACGGTGGCGACGACCGGGGCGATCAGCGTCCCGGTGCTCGCCGACGTTCCCTTCTTCGGCGCGCTGTTCTCGGCGTCGCCGTCGGTGTACCTGCTCTTCCTCGCGGTGGCGGGGTCGTGGTACGTCTTCGAGCGGACGGCGTTCGGGCGGTGGATCCGTGCCAGCGGCGAGAACCCGAAGGCGCTCGACACCGCGGGGGTGAACGTCTCCCGGGTCCGGTACGCGGGGGTGCTCGTCTCGGGGGTGCTCGCGGGGATGGGCGGGTCGGCGCTGTCGCTCGATCTCGGGCAGTTCACCGGCAACGGTCCCACGATGGTCAACGGCAAGGGGTTCATCGCGATCGTGGCGTACCTGTTCGGCAACTACAACCCTATCGGGGCGTTCCTGGCGACGATGCTGTTCGCGGGGCTGGACGCGATCCAGACCGTGCTCCAGCTTCAGGGGATCGGGCTGCCCCGGCAGCTCATCCGGATCATCCCGTTCGTGGTCGTGATCGTCGTGCTCGCGCTGGTGGGTCGGACGCGGCTGCCCGAGGCCGCCGGCGAACAGTACGAGTCCGGCGAGGAGTAGCGGCGCCGACGACTGCGTGCGGCGACCGTTCGACCCGCCGAGCGGCC
>CAZIQT010000093.1:0-9046 GCA_964541645.1 uncultured Halobellus sp.
CGATCCCGATGATGTCGAGCGCCATCAGGTGCTCCTCGGTCTGGGCCTGGGGGACGTCCTCGGTGGCGGAGACGACGAGGACCGCGCCGTCCATGATCGCGGCCCCGGAGAGCATCGTCGCCATCAGGGTCTCGTGGCCCGGCGCGTCGACGAACGAGACCGTCCGGAGCCGTTCGGTCGGCTCGCCGTCGGGGCCGGTCTCGGCGACCGTGTAGCACTCCGGGGGCTCGGCGCCGGCGACCGTCCGGAACGTGGCGTCGGCGTACCCCAGCCGGATCGAGATCCCGCGTTTCATCTCCTCGGAATGCTGATCCGTCCACGACCCCGACAACGCCTGGACGAGCGTCGTCTTGCCGTGGTCGACGTGACCGACGAGTCCGATGTTCACCTCCGGCTGCTGTGATTGTTGTGTCACCATTGACCTCCTAGAGAGAATCTTGAGGAATCGTTCGCCGCGAGCGAATGATAAACCTGCTGTTCTGGGCGCGCGGGGCGTGGCGACGGCGTCCGGCCGGGCGGCGGGACGGCGCCGTCGGTGGTCACTCCGACAGCGCTCGTACCAGGCTCGCCGCCACCGACCGGGCCTTCTCCGCGGCCGCCGGCGGGACGTCCCCCGCGTCGACCGCGGCGTCGAGTTCGTCGTCGTCGACCCGCTCGACCGCCCCGTCGGGGCGTTTCACCACGTCGACGTGGAGGTCGACGTACCGGATCGAATCGGGGAAACACTCCACGGGCGTACAGACGTTGACGTACGTCCCCTTCGATTCCCCGTCGTCGCCCCGGTAGACCGTCGGATACCACCACCGCCCCTCCCGGAACTTCGTGGTGGCGGTGTCGCCGGCCGCCCGCCGGGTGCCGAGCGCGTCGTAGGTCCCGCCGCCGGACATCGTGCGGGTGACCTCGACCGTTCCGTCGGGGTCCCAGTCGGTGACCTCCCCGCGGCCGAGCGAGAACGCCCGGCCGTCGGGCTTGCCGTGGCCGATCCCGACCGTGTCGCCCGCGACCGGGCCGAACTGCCGGGTCACCGCTGCGAACGGGAGCTCGCCGGCGTCCCCGTCGCCGCCGCCCACCGCCGACCCGCAGAGCGCCTCCGCGAGGTCGACGCCGGCGCTCGCAGCCTCGCTTGCGGCCTTCGTGCGGTGGTGACCGGGCATCGTGGGCGTCACCCGGCGGCGGGCGTCGTCGAGCGCGGCGCGGGACTCGCCGCCGAACCACACCCACCGGCCCGCCGTCGGGGACGCCACGGTCACCGGCGACGACCCGTCGGGATCGGCGTCCGCGGCCCCGTCGAGGGCGGCTTCCAGCGCCGCCGCCCGGGCGGCCGCGTCGTCGAGTGCGGCCTCTAGAGCGTCCATGCCGGCACGGGTGGCGGCGTGGGCCCACTCGAGCCCCCACCCCTCGGGAACCGCGGCGTCGAGGAGGTCGGTCATCCCGGCGAGTTCGCGTCCCGCGGCGTCGTCGCGAGAATCGACGGTGACCCCCTCGCGGCCGCGGACCAGGGTCGCGAAGCCGCGTCCGGCGCGGATCGCGGTGCCGAGGTCGGCGCGGCGGTCGGCCCACGGCGGCGCGCTCGCCCGGACTTGGACGCGGACCTCGTCGCCGGTCTCGAGGTACGCGTCGGTGGCGTCGTAGGGGAGGAAGCCCTCGCCGGGGCCGAGGTCACACACCGCGCCGGAGCCGAGGGTGTCGGTCACGCGGGCGTCGACCACCGCCCCCGGCGGCGTCGAGTCGTCCCACGCGAAGGTGTCGCGGCCGACTCCGTCCAGGACCGCCCCGGCGGCCGCGACCGCGGCGTCGGCACCGTGGATCCCCACGCCCTGTCTGTCGTCGGCGGTCGAAACGGTCGCGTCGGGGGCGTCGTCGCCGAACTCGGCGTCGAACCGCTCGCGGATCGGCTCGGAGGCGCCGACGACGTGCAGATCCGAGTCGAGCAGGCGCCGGGTGACCGCGGTGGCGTAGATCCCGCGAACCCGGACCGCCGGGGTCGCGTCGGGGTCCGCCCCCGCGTCCGCCGGCGACCCGCCGCTCATCGGAGGGCGTCCCGGTCGGTCGCGAACCGGACCCGGCCGTCGACGGTCGGTCCCAGGGTGAGTTCGACGACGTCCTCCGAGAGCACCCGGCCACCCTCGACGGGGACGCCCCAGGAGTCGAACCGAAGGTAGCCGCGGAGGTCGCTACCGTGGGTGAAGACGTCGAGATACGCCACGGCGTGTTCGTTGGGACCCCCTGCGCTGTGGGCCATCTCCATGTCGGAGTGGACGGTGTCGCGGTCGAAAAACGCCCGGAGGCGCTCGGCGTCGCGTTCGACGGCCGCGGCGACGGCGTCGGAGGCCTCGCGGATCTCGTCGTCGTCGAGGCCGACCGACCTGAGCGCCGCCTGGGTTCGCTGGTCGAAATGCATCGTGGCCGGCAGTACGGCCGGCCGGGTTTTGAATCCCGCCCGTCGCGCGCACCTCCGGAGGTTTATGTCCGATCCCGGGACCACGCCCCGCGTGCGGTGACGATCGCCCCGCGCCGGGCTGCGGGTGTCCGGCACGTCGGCGCGGGGACCGCGGCGTGCCGGCTGTTCGCACCGCTCCGGCGTCGGGCGAAGACATTAGACCGCGGGGCGTCAACCCGGGCGCAATGAGGGAGCCCCGGGATCCGATCGAGGAGGCGGCGGACGACTCGATGGACCTCTACGACGTCGCCACCTGGGAGGCGCGGAGCCGGCTCGACAGGCTCGCCGCGGCCGTCTGGTGGGCCGCGGCCGGCTCCGCGCGGCTGGCGGTCGTCGGCGTCGCCTTCCTGCTTCTCGTCGGGATCGGGGGGTTCGCGGCGATCACCGACCCCGAGATCGGGCTACTCACCGTGCTATCGGCCGTTCCGGCGGTCGGACTCGCCGCGTACGTCTACTCCACGGACGTCACCTCGAGCGAGCCGCTGTCGCTCCTGGTGGCGACGTTCCTGCTCGGGGTGTTGACCGCGAACTTCGCCGCCGTGCTCAACACCATCCTCCGGCCGTTCTTCTCGGGGCTCGGGGCGATCGGGATGGGGCTGTTCTTCTTCACCGTGGTCGGGCCGGTCGAGGAGGCGGTGAAGCTGCTCGCAGTCCGGCTCTACGCCTACACCGACGACCGGTTCGACGCCGTGCTCGACGGCGCGGTCTACGGCGCGATGGCGGGGCTGGGCTTTGCGGTCATCGAGAACGCGCTGTACATCACCCGACAACTCCCCGCGACCGAACTCGACTTCGGGCTGGGGCTGATCGGTGCCGGCGGCGGGATCACCGCGATCCGGGCGCTCGCGGGACCGGGCCACGTCATCTACTCCGCGATCGCGGGCTACTACCTCGGGCTCGCGAAGTTCAACCCCGGGCGCCGGGGGCCGATCGTGGTGAAGGGGATCCTGATCGCGGCGTTCGTCCACGCGACCTACAACGCCACCGTCGGGATCGGGTCGGGCGTGATCGGGCTCGTGACCGGGCTCTCCGGGCTCGCGCCGTTCCTGATCTACGTGGTGCTCTACGACGGGGTGCTGGCGCTGTTCCTGCTCGGGAAGATCCAGCAGTACCGCGACAGCTACCGGGAGGCCCACACGCCCGGCCGGACCGAGGCCGACTTCGAGTCGGAGTTGACGGAGTTCGAGTGAGCGAGCCGCCGCGGTGCCGGCGGGGTCACTCCCCGGCGATCAGCTCGCCGTACCCCTCGATCATCCGCTCGACGTACTTCGCGATCACGTCGACTTCGAGGTGGACCGGATCGCCGACCGACGTCTCGGAGAGGTTGGTGAGCTCGTAGGTGGTCGGAATGATCGCGACCGAAAAGCGGTCGGCGCCGCGCTCGGCCACGGTGAGGCTGATCCCGTCGATCGCGATCGACCCCTTGCCGACGACGTACCGAGCGACGGCCTCGGGGAGGTCGAACTCGAAGACCCAGTCGTCGCCGACCCGCTCGATCCCGGTGATCTCGGCCGTGGTGTCGACGTGACCCTGGACGAGGTGGCCGTCGAACCGGCTGTCGGCGGCGAGCGCGCGTTCGAGGTTCACCACGTCGCCCGCGGTCACCGACCCGAGGTAGGTCTTCTCGACGGTCTCCGCCGCGAGAAACACCTCGAACTCGGGGGTCGGGCCCGTGCGGAACGCCTCGACGGTGAGGCACGCGCCGCTGACCGCGATCGACTGGCCGTGGTGGAGGTCGTCGTAGGCGACGCCCGCCCCGGCGACGCTGGCGTCGTCCTCGTCGCCGTCGGCGGCCACGTCCGCATCCGACCCCGCGGCGTCGATCGCGATCCGGAGCCGGCGGCCCCCCTCGTCGTCCGTCGCTTCGACCACGGTACCCGTGGTCTCGATGATTCCGGTGAACACACCATCACGTAGGAACACAGGTCCGAAAAGCGTCCCGGAACCCGGGCGGGCGAGCCGTGGGACGCCGAGCGGCGCCGGCGGCATCCACCCCGAGTGGCGCCGACGCGGGGCGAAGCTATTTGCTCCTCGTCGCTAGGGGACACGTATGGAGCGAAACGGTCTCGACGCACTCCTCCACGGGTGGCACCGGCGGTTCATCGGGCCGGTGAGCGACAGCCGAACGGTCTACGCGGGGTTCGCGCTCTTTTTCGCGGGCGTGGGCCTGGTCGTCGTCTCGATCGCGACCTTTCTGTGGAGCACCACCACCGATCCCGCCGGGACGTTCAAGTTCGTCCTTCGGGAGCTCGCGGTGCTGACCGGCGCGGCGGGGATCCCAACGGTGCTGCTGGGCGTGACGGTGCTGCTGCCGGTCTCCAGGCGGATCGACGCCGTGAGCGGCGTCGGCGTGGTGGCGTGTCTCGCCGGCACCGCGCGGTTCGCACAGGTGTACCCCGACGTGTGGTACCCGAACGCGAGCGTGGTGGTCGGGGTCTACGCCCTCGGTGCGGTGGTCGTCGTCGCCACCGCCGGCACCGCGCTCTCGGGGTACCACGCCGAGCAGGCCGGCCGGCGGATCGCGCGCGAGCAGCGCGACGACGGCGACGCCGACAGCGGCACCGACGCGAGCGGCGCCTCGGAGACCCGAGGAGTCACGGACGAGGAGGTCCGAGCCGATATCGACGAGGCGATGTCGGGCGCGGAGGTCAACTGGGGCGGCGTCGAGCGCGGGTCGGGCCGGTCGATCACCATCCGGTCGTCGGACGACGAGGAGTTCGAGATGTCCGGGGGAAGCGCCGCGAACGCCACCGAATCACGCGGCGAGAGCGTCGACGACGCGGTGGCTGGGCTGCAGGGCCTCCGCGGCGAAGGGCCGAAGACCGAGAGCAGCACCTCGGGGACCGACGAGCAGGCCACCGCCCTGGCGGAGCTCCGGGCGACCCAGGAGCAGTCCGAGGCCGACGACGACGACGGCAGCGGGCTCGTTGACACTGTCCGGTCGCTGTTCCGGTAGCCGGCAGCGGGTCGACGCCGTGTCTGTGCCGCGTGGGGACAGTTCGCACTGAAGCTTTTTATTGACGCCTTCTGAGGGTGAGGTATGGCCCGAGGCCTAGACGTCGGCACAATGAACATCATCTCCTCCCGCCCCGAGGGGGACGGAACCACCTTCGTACAACAGCGGAACTCGTTCGTCGAGATCGAGTACAGCGACATGGCCGAGCAGATGCTGTCCCGGAGCGAGGTCCTCCACATCCGGAAGGACGACAAGGTGTACGTCGTCGGCGACGACGCGCTGAACTTCGCGAACATCTTCAACAAGGAGACCCGCCGCCCGATGGAGCAGGGGATCCTCTCCAGCGAGGAGGCCTCGGCGATCCCGATGATCAAGCTCATCACCGAACAGGTGACCGGTGCCCCCGACGAACCCGGCGAGAAGATCTTCTTCTCCTCGCCGGCGGACCCGATCGACTCCGAACTCTCGACGCTGTACCACCAGAAGACGCTGGAGTCGATGCTGTCGGACACCGGGTTCGACCCCGAACCCATCAACGAGGGGATGGCGGTGATCTACAGCGAGCTCTCGGACAACAACTTCTCCGGGCTGGGGGTCTCCTTCGGCGCGGGGATGACCAACATCTGCCTGGCGTACTACGCGGTGCCGGTGATGAAGTTCTCGATCGCCCGCGGCGGCGACTGGATCGACCGCCAAGCCGCCCAGGCCACCGGGACCCCGGTCGACAAGGTCACCTCGATCAAGGAGGACGACTTCAAGCTCGATTTCACCACGGACGTCGGCGGTGTCGAGGGCGCGCTGTCGATCTACTACGAGAACCTCCTGGATTACGTGATCGAGATGATCTCCCAGGAGGTCGACGAGGAGGACGTCGAGGAGGGGCTGGACGTGCCGGTCGTGGTGACCGGCGGCACGTCGAGCCCCGATGGGTTCGAGGAGCTGTTCGCCCAGCATCTCGACGACGTCGACATCCCGTTCAGTATCAGCGACGTCCGCAGCGTCGACGACCCGCTGTACAGCGTCGCCCGCGGCGCCCTGGTCGCCGCCCGCTCCGAGGAGGAGTCGGCGGAGGGCGCACAGCGCCCCGCCGAGGACTGACCCGCCCGCGCCCACACGCGCTACGCCTCTTCGGCGTCCGCGTTCGGATCCGGGTCCTCCGCCGCGTCCCCGTTTTCGTCGCCGTCGCCGACACCGTCGGGCACGTCGACAGCGTCCCCCGCGTCGGTGCCGGCAGCGGCACCGCGGTTCGGGTCGTCGGGTCGCGCGTTCGCCGGGGTGTCGTCGGCAGGTGACGCGGAATCCCCGCCCGCGTCGGCCGCGGCGACCGTCCGGAACCGCCGGAGCGCGTCGTCCCACGACTCCGCGCCCGCCGACGCCCGGGTGTGGTCGGATTCGACGTCCGCGAACCGGCACTCCTCGCAGTAGACCGACTCCGCCCCGTTCAGGGAGATCCGGGCGAGCCGGGCGCCGCACCGAGGACAGTCCATACCCGCCCGTTCGGACACCGTGGTAATTGGTGTGTCGACGCGCGGTCGCACCGGCCGCGGGCAGCGGGACCTCGCCACACGAAACCGTCTTGCCGTCGCTTCCCGTACAGGCGGTTATGATGGCCACCACGCACGCCCTCGTGGGCGTCGGACTCGCCGTGCTCGTGGGGACGCTGTTCCCGGGGAGCGCGGCCGGGACCTCGCTGGTCCCCGTCGCGGCCGCGGCGCTCGGCGGGCTCTTCCCCGACTTCGACCTCTATGCGGGCCACCGCCGGACCCTGCATTTCCCGGTGTACTTCAACGTCGCCGCCGTGGTCGCTGCCGTCGTCGCGGCCGTCGCCGCCGTGGTCGCCCCCGGCGGCGCGGTCGTGACCGCGTCGGCGGCGCTGTTTCTGGCCGCCGCGGGCGTCCACTCCGCCATGGACGCCGCCGGCGGCGGGCTGGAGCTGCGGCCCTGGCGCGGGGAGTCCGACCGCGCGGTCTACAGCCACCACCACGACCGGTGGATCCAGCCCCGTCGGTGGGTGCGGTACGACGGCGCTCCCGAGGACCTGCTCGTCGCGGTCGCGGTCGCGGCGCCGGTGGCGTACGCCGTCGGCGGCGCCGTCGAGACGGGCGTGCTCCTCGCTGTCGGGGTCTCGGCGGTGTACGTCGTCGTCCGGAAGCCGATGGTGGCCGTCACACAGGCCGCGGTCGACGCCCTGCCCGAGCGCCTCGTCGACCGCCTGCCCGCGCGGTTCGTCGAGGACTTCCGGTGACGGCGCGGCCGCCGGAGCGGGGCGTCGAGCCTCGTCCGATACCTGTGGCTATTAGTGGGTCTGTTCCGACCATCAGCCATGGCTTCATCCGGACCGTCGGACGAGTTCGGTGTCTCCACCGGCACCTTGGACGCGATCGTCCGGGACACCGACTTCTTCCGATCGCTCGTCGAGAACGGGTCCGACGCCATCGTCTCCATCGACCGTGACAGCACGATCATCTACGCGAACCAGTCGGTCGAACGGGTGTTCGGCTACGAGCCCGAGGCGATGATCGGCGAGGACCTCACCATGATCATGCCCGACCGGTTCCACACGTCGCATTTCGACGCCGTCGACCGGTATCTCGATTCCGGCGAGCGGACCCTCGAGTGGAACGATATCGAGCTCCCGGCGGAGCACAAAGCGGGCCACGAGATCCCGCTGTCGATCACGTTCGAGGAACACACCTACGACGGCGAGCGGATCTTCTCGGGGATCATGCGCGACGTCTCCGACCGGAAGGCCCGCGAGGAGAACCTCCGGACCCTCCAGGCGGTCGCCCGCGACTTGATGCAGCTCCGGGAGCCGGACGCGATCGCCGAACGCGTTGTCGACGCCGCCGAGGAGACCCTCGCGTTTCCGATCGTCTCCGTGTTCCTCCACGACGAGGTCGCCGGCCGCCTCCGCCCGGCGGCGCACTCGCCGGCCGTCCACGACACCTTCGACGAGATCCCCGACTTAGGCCAGGGGTCGCTCGCGTGGGCGGCGTTCCAGTCCGGCGAGCAGAAGGAGTATCCCGTCGACGGCGACGACGACCCGGTGTACCGCCACGACGGCCCGGTGGAGTCGGAGTACGTCTTCCCCATGGACGGCCACGGCTGCCTGCTGGTGTCGAGCACCGACGACCGCGCGATCGACGAGGAGGAGCTCAGCCTGGCGCGGATTCTGGCGGCGAACGCGGAGGTGGCGCTGGGGCGCGCCGAACGCGAGGCCGAGCGCGAGCGCCAACGCGAGCGGCTCGAACGGTTCGCGAGCATGGTCTCCCACGACCTCAGGGACCCGTTACAGACCGCGAAGGCGACGGTCGCGGTCGCCCGCGCCGGCGACGAGGAGGCCTTGGACGAACTCGACGACCTGTTCGACCGGATGGACGAGCTCATCGGCGACGTGTTGACGCTGGCGAAGCAGGGCCGGACCGTCGGGGAAACCGAGTCGGTCGCCCTCGGCGGGGTCGCCGAGGCGGCGTGGTCGACCGTCGAGACCGGCGGCGCCGCGCTCGAACCCGACGCGCCGCCGACGGTGTCGGCGGACCCCGAACGGCTCCGGACGCTGTTCGAGAACCTGATCCGGAACTCCGTCGAACACGGTTCCACGGGCAACCGGACAGTGTCCGATGACAGCGTGGAGCATGGCTCCACGGGCA
>CAZIQT010000094.1:0-8787 GCA_964541645.1 uncultured Halobellus sp.
GTCGGGTGCCTCGTCGCCCCGTGACAGCTCGGAGTCGGATTCGAGCAGGACCATATCCGAACTACTGCGTTGTTGATGAAAGGAGTTGCGCGTCGCGGGCCGTCCGGGCGTCGGAGCCGGCGAGCGGGGTGTCGGTCCTGTCCCGGCCGCGGACGCTGACCCGGGGGGCGCTGCTCGTCGACGTCCGCCGCGACCCGCCGGCGTGTCTGAACCCCGAGTGCTGCGCTCGGCGGACGGGTGCGACCGACAGACCACAGCGACACCCGCGCTATCGTGTGGGTGATCGGCGTACGACTGCCACTCCGTTCCCGACGCGAAAGCGAGACCACCGAGCAGACTGCGGTAGTCACCCTCGTTCCCCAACGGGAGGCCGCGTGAATACTACCGTTCGCGCGGATCGACCGATGTCTTCATACGTCGGGACAGTAATAATAGTACATGATAAACATCGAGGCGGCGTTGACCGAGGTGTGTGACTGCGAGTATCCGGCCAGTTTGGAAGACATCGAGACCCAGTGTGAGAACGTGACGGTAGAACTGCAGGACGGCTCCGAAACGACGCTGAGTGACATGCTCGGGGTGCTCGACGACCCTCCCGAGACGTTCGACTCGAGTGACGAGTTGTACAACACGCTGCTCTCCTTGGCCCCCGCAGGGAGCGTCGGCCGGGTGAACTACGACGACCGAGGGTCGACCCACAGCGAGCGAACCCAGCAGTCGTTCTGATTCGCACGACCGCTCCGGGTTGCCACCGACCGCGGGTCCGGCCGTCTCCGACCCGATACCGGAACCGAACCGACGGCAGCCGACCGCCCAGGGGTTGAACCTCCGCGGCTCTGTCACACGACCGACGGTCCCGCTCGCGAGTGTGGCGGGTGAGACACCCTACCGAGACACCACTCCGTCGCGGGGCCGCAGTTCGTGTGAATCACACAAATACAAATCGGACATCGCCGTACACGTCGGTGTGGATAGCCCTGACTACACGCCGTGCCGACGGGAGTTCCTCGCCACCGGAGTCGGTGGAATCACCGCCGGACTCGCCGGGTGTGCGGAGACCACCACCGGCGGTACCTCGACCACCGACTCCGGCACGGCGAGCGATACGCCGACCGCGACAGCGACGGTCGAGCCCCCGACCGCGACTGAGACGCCGGCGCGTACGTCGGCGGCCGACACCGAGACCCCCGAACCGACGACCGAACCCGCCGGTGACGTGCGGATAACCAGGGTCGCGATTCCGGGCGGAACCCTCTCGACCGAGGACGTCATCGAGGTGCTCGTCGAAGCGCAGAACGACGGGGCGGCCACAACCGAAGCCGAGTTCGAACTCAAAGCGGACGCCGAACCCGTCGACGCCGAGCGCACGACTCTCGACCCCGGGGAGACGACCGAGGTGACCCTGTCACACACCTTCGACAGCAGCGGAACGCACACGCTCCAGGTGAACGACCGACCGCCGTCGAACGTCCGCGTTCTCGGCGCGTTCTCGCCGCGCGTCTCCGGTGTCGTCAACGCCAACCCGGACGGAGGGACGGCCGACTCCAGGGAGCGTTCCGACGGCGAGTACGAGTACTACGTCGAAATAGAAAACGTCGGAGACCCCGGCGAGATCGGGTTGGGTCTCCTGTGGATGGACGACTTGGACGGGCCCAACTACGGCGAGAACACCGAATTCGTCGAGGAGACCCGAGAGTCCTTCGAGGCGGGCGAGACCAAGGAGATGTCGGTCACCGCGGGCCCGACTCCCGACGACAAGGACGGCTACCTCCTCCGGTGGACGACCGCGGCGTTCGAAACGACAGTGACGAACGACGGGCAGGGCGGAACCGCCGACGTGCAACTGCTCACGCTCTCTCCGGACGAGGCGGTCGTCCACGACCGACGGGAGGTCGGCGTCTCCACCGAGGACAGTGAGACGGTGACGCTCGCGGTGAGCATCCGGGAACTCGACGCACAGCACTCCGATATCGACTTCGAGCAGGAAGCCGAACCCGTGGCGTGACCGGCCGGGTCGTGTCCCGCGTCCCTGACCGACCGGCCTCCGGTCCCGTCACTCCACGCTGACGAGGTAGACCGCGACCACCCCGAGCACGATCCCGGCGACCTTCCGTACCGTCAGCGACTCGCTCAGGAACGCGATGCTGATCGCGGAACTCACCACCAGGAACATGCCGAAGATGGGGGTTACGACCGACACCGGCCCCAGCGACAGCGCCCGGTAGTACGCCAGGATCCCGACGAGGAGGAACACGCCCGCGAGGGCGACGTACTTGAACATCGGGTGGGAGACGTACGTCAGCGCCTCCTCGCGGTTGTACACGACCACGACCACGGTGCCGACCACGAGGATCAGGTTGGTGAACAGCGCCGCGACGTTGCTCGGGATCCGGACCGACCCCGTGGTGGCGACGCTTATGAGCGGCGGCACCAGCGAGTAGGTGAACAGCGCGAGCAGCGCCCACGGGAGGTAGTTCATACTCCCCGTCGGCCCGCCCGCGGATTCACGGTTTCGGATCGGGCCTCGCCGTCCCCGTTCCGCGTGTCACCGCCGGCGCTCGGCCCGGGCGCGGGCGGCGTCCCGTCGCCAGACCTCGGTGAACGCGTCGAGGACGTCGGTGTCGGTGTCGACGACGACGTGTTCGGCCCCGAGAACGCGCGCCCGCGCTTCGACCTCGTCGGCGTGTGCCCGGAGCCGGTTCCGGTAGGCGTCGGCGGTCGACCCCGCGAAGTACGCCCGGTGGGTCGCGCCGGTCTCGGGATCCTCGAAGACGGTGTCGCCGGTGGTGTCGGGGTCGCGTTCCGTCGGCGCGACCGCGTGGACGAGGAGGACGTCGCTGTCGCCGAACGCGGCCACCCCGTCCTCGATCGCGTCGGGGTCGTCGAGGAAGTCGCTCACCACCACCACCAGCGACCGCGACCGGATCGTGCGGGCGTACGACTCCAGGCCGGCGCGGAAGTCGGTCCGCCCGGCGGGGTCGATCCGGTTGACCGACTCCAGCAGCCGGAGCAGTTCCCCCCGGGTCGACCGCCGGCGGTCCAGCCGCTCGACCCCGTCGTTGATCACGGCGACCCGGAAGGTGTCGTGGGCCGCGGCGGCGAAGAACGCGAACCCCAACCCGACCTTCGCGGCGAACTCGAACTTGTGGGCGTCGCCCTCGCCGTACGCCATCGACGCCGACGCGTCCACGAGGACGTGAACCGTGAGATCCCGCTCGGCCTCGAACTGCTTGATGAAGTACTCGTCCGTCCGGGCGTAGACCCGCCAGTCGATCAGCCGGAGGTCGTCGCCGGGGGTGTACCGGCGGTAGTCGCTGAACGTCAGCCCCTCGCCGACGTCGGGGGAGCGCTGCTCGCCCTGCCGCCGCGAGTCGGTCTCGCGGCGCAGCGCGACCTCGAGCCGCGAGAGTTCGTCGAGGAAGCCGGCGTCGATCGCCATCGTCACAGCAGCGCCGCGACCGCGTCGTCGGGCGTGACCCCCTCGCGCTCGGCACGGAAGTCGACCACGAGCCGGTGTCTGAGCACCGGTCGCGCCATCGCCTCCACGTCGGCCTCCGAGACGTGCGACCGGCCGGCGAGGAACGCCCGGGCCTTGGCGGCGAGCACGAGCCCCATGCTCGCCCGGGGGCTCGCGCCGAACTCGACGTCGTCGGCCTCCCGGGTCGCCCGCACCAGGTCGATCGCGCGGTCGCGGATGTCGTCGGCGATCGGCACCTGTCGGGTGAGTTGCTGTGCGCGGCGCAGCCCGTCCCGCGACAGCACCCGGTCGACCGTGGGGTCGGGAGCGCCGGCGGTGTATCTGTCGACGATCTCCCGTTCCTCGTCGCGGTCGGGATACCCCACCAGGATCTTCAGCAGGAACCGGTCGGTCTGCGCCTCCGGCAGCGGGTAGGTCCCCTCCTGGTCGATCGGGTTCTGGGTGGCGAGCACGAAGAACGGCCGCGGGAGCTCCCGGGTCTCCCCGGCGGTGGTCACCTGTTTCTCCTGCATCGCCTCCAGCAGCGCGGCCTGGGTCTTCGGCGTCGCGCGGTTGATCTCGTCGGCGAGGACCAGGTTCGCGAACACCGGACCCTTCTCGAAGACGAACTCGCGGGAGCCGCCGGCCTCGCGGATGATCTCGGTGCCGGTGATGTCCGCGGGCATCAGATCCGGGGTGTTCTGGATCCGCGAGAAGGTGAGGTCGGTCGCCTCCGCGACCGTGCGGATCAGGGTGGTCTTCCCGAGCCCGGGGTTGCTCTCGATCAGCGCGTTGCCGTCGCAGAGCAGACACACGAGGAGCTGTTCGACCACGTCTGACTGGCCGACGATCCGCTTTCCGACCTCCTCCCGGAGGGCGGCCAGCCGACGCTGGAGCCGGTCGATCTCGTCGCTTGCGCCGCTCATACCGTGTGCATATCAAGCCGTGTCATCATCGGTTTCGGTTCCGTCGTCGTCGAACTCCCTGATCCTGAGGTTGTACTCCCGGACCAGTTCGGCGTCCTCGATCCGCTCGTCGCCCGCGAACCCCGCCTGCTGGCTGTCGAACTCGCCGGCGCCGCCGCCGGCGCCGGTGCCGCCGCCGGGCGCGGTCGGCCCCTCCTCGGTGCCGTCGCCCGTCCCGGGCAGGGTGACGTTCTCGATCTCGTCGCCCGCCTCGACGTCCTCCGCGTCGCCGAGGATCTCGTCGCCGTCCCGGAGGTCGTCGTCGTCGGGCCGGTCGACTGTCGCTCCGGGGTCGGCCCCGCCGCCGAGGACGCCGCCGAGGTCGGGGTTGACGACCGCGACCTGGACCCCCGCGACGGCGATGACCGCGACGACGACCACGGTGACCGTCAGCCGCCGGGCGTCGACGAGTTCCAGGGTCGACGCCGCCCGGAGCCGCGCGATCACGTCGGCGTAGAGCCGCCGCGCCATCTCGGAGTCGGAGCCGCCGCCGGACTCGACGGCGTCGCGGGCGGTCCGGAGCGCCTCCCGAAGCGACGGGTTCGCCGCCTCGAAGCGCTCCACGGACGGCCGACGGAGCCGGAGGCGGTACGCCGCCGCGAACCCGACGCCCCCGACGCCGGCGGCGACGAGGGGGGCCACGCCGACGGTCCGCGGCGCGACCGCGCCGACCGCCGGCACGCGCCGGAGCGCCCCGAAGACGACGGCCGGAAGCGGGAGCGTTCCCGCGAGCGCCGCGGGGGTGACGAGCGACAGGAGCAGGTTCGCGACGACCGCCACGAGCGCCCCTTCGGCGGCGGCGTGGACGAGGGCCGCCTTCCGGACCTCGCGTCGAACCTCCGACAGCGCCGCCCGGATCCGGGCTGGCGACGCCGGGGCGTGGGCGTCCGCGGCCGCCGCCCCGCCCGCGTCCTGTCGTGTGGTCCGCTCCACGCCCGCCTCCGCGTCGCCGTCGCCGCCCCCACCCCCGGAGTCGTCGTCGCCGTTCATACCCTCGCCGTCGTCGGCCGACCGGTCCTCGGACCACTCGATCCCGTCGAGCCACTCGACGGGGTCTGGGTCGCCGTCACCCGGATCCGACATCCTCACACTCCTCGGGGAGGCTGCCGTTCGTCTCGCGCACCCGATCGCAGACCGCCCGGAGGTCCGCGCGGGCCTCGTCGCGTTCCGTCCGGACCTCCGCGACGGTCTCGTTTCTCGCGTCCAACCGTCGCTGGAGCGACCCCACCCGGCTCCGGAGCGTTTCGATCCGGTCTCTCGCCGCCGACAGGTCCTCCCGAAGCTGCTCGTTCTGCGCCCGAAGCTGGTCGTTTTGGGCGTCGACCTCCGAGACGCCGGAGCTGTACAACACCGTGGCTCCCACGGTCCCGACCGCGAGGACGACGAGGGCGGCGACCACCGCGAGGCTCAGGGGTCGGCCGACGAAACTCACTGGGGACCTCCGTCCGACGCGGTACTCCGGCGACGGACTTGAAGCCGCCGGTAGCTCACCTCCGCGGTGAACACGACCAGTCCCACAAGGAGCGGGAGCCACGTCCGGTCGGTCTCCACCGGGCGGATCCCGCTGGCTTCGAGGGCGGCGAAGCGCGCGATCCGGGTGCCCTGCGCCGCGGTGAACTCCCGGCCGCCGGTCTCGTCGACCAACCGGCCGAGCGCCGGCGCCGGCCCGAACGCGGCGTACTCCCGGGGGTAGTTCGCGGCGTACGCCGCACCCAGCACCTCGTAGTACCCCGGCTCGGTCGGCGTGACAGTCGCCCGGAACGTCTCCTCGCCGACCCGCCGGAACGCGGGCTCCTCGACCGCCGGCCGGTCGGGGCCGCGGTACGTCGCGGTGGTGGGCTCGCCGACGCGGGTGTCGGGAACGCCCGTGATTCCGGTGGCCTTCCGCTCGGGGTCGCCGACCACGTAGTTGGTGGTCCGGGTGAGAAGCAGGGAGTCGGGCTCACGCAACAGCCCGTCGAGGGTGCCGTCCTCGCCGTGAGCGGTGAGCGTCGCCACCCGCCCCAGCCCGTACCGCCAGGTCGCCACGGCGGGCTGGCCGTCGCCGCCGGCCACCAGGTAGTCGGCCCCGCGGCGGACCGACACGTCGTTGAACGACGCCGGCGACGACGTGAGCGTCACGCCGGCGGTGACGAACGACCGCCGGTCCAGCACGACCAGCCCCGACCCGCCGGGGGCGCCCGCGCCGCCGAACAGGACCCCGAGCCGCGTGGTCTCGGTCGCCCGGAAGTAGCTCCCGCCGCCCGCGCCCGCGACCGTGCGGAGGGTTCGCTCGTTGACCCGCTCGCCCGCCCCGACAGTGATCACCCGGATCCCGCGCTCGGAGAGCGCCGCCGCGGCCGTCGCGGCCTCGTCGGGGTTGTCGCCGCCGTCGCTCACCACGATGACCGACCCGCGGCGGTCGCCGAGGAGCTCGCCGCCGCCGCGGACCCCCGCGGCGATGTCGGTCGCGCCGCCCGCCCGGAGCCGTCGGATCTTGTCCTCGAGTTCGCCGCGGTTCTTCGAGAGGGGCTCGACCTCCGAAACCCGGTACGCCTGGAAGTTGAACCCCACCAGCCCGACCTCGTTTTCGTCGCCGAGTTCGTCGAGGACCGACAGCGCCGCCGCCTTCTGGATCCGCATCCCCTCCTCGGCGCTGCCGGAGACGTCGACCACGAGTACGATGTTCGTGGTGCGGCTCCGTCCCTCCCCGACCGACACCGGAAGCATCGACGCGAGGCTCGACCCCCGGTACCCGCCGGATTCGAAGGCGTTGGGGCCGCCCGCGACGAACAGCCCGCCGCCGTCGATCACGAACTCCTGGAGCCGGTCGACGTTCCCGACCGTGTCGGCGGGGCTGTCCTGGACCACCACCGCGTAGTACGGCGACAGGTCCTCGGGGACCGACGCGGCGGTCTCGACGTCGTAGAGCTCCCCGAGGTAGTCGCGGAACGGGTACGACCCCTGGGAGACGTAGAGGATCTCGGGGCGTTCGACCACGCGAACCGTCTTCCTGAACACGTCGTTCTCGGTGAACCGGTCGACGGTGTCGATCTCGGCGGTCACCGTGTGGGTGCCGTTGGTCTCGAAGGTGCGGTTGAACTCGACCGTCGCGGGCGCCGCCTCGACCGTGCGCTCGGCGACCTGCTCGCCGTCGACCCGCACGGTGAGCGTCGCCGAGCGGTTGCCGCCGACGCCGTCGACCCGGGCGGCGAACCGGTTCTCGACCCCGAGGCTCGCTTTCTCCGGCCCCGAGACCGTCACGTACCGCTCGGCGGTGTCAGGGTCGGGCGAGACAACCGACACGGTGGCGTTGACCGACCGCGCGAGGTCGGTGGCGGCTCCCAGCGACTGCCCCCGGGTCACCCGACCGTCGCTGAGGAGGACGAGACTCCCGTTCTCCTCGAGGTTGGCGGCGACCGCGTCGCCTACCGGCGAGGAGTCGTTCGCCCCGACCGGGACCCGACGGACCGCCACCCCCTCGGCCTCGATCGCCGCCGAGAGCCGGTCGGCCGCGTCCGGCGTGACCGCCGTGCTGTCCGAGCGGTCGACGAGCAGCGTGACGCTGGGGTCGCCCGCGGTCTGGCGGGGCTGGACCGTGTACGGCCCCGCGGCCGCCAGCACGAGTAAGGCGACGACCACCAGCCGGGCGGCGAACAGCCACGTCCGGGACCGGGACGACGCCGTGCCCGACGCGCCGCGGAACAGCAGCGCCCACACCGCCGCCGCGGCCACGGGGAACGCCACCAGAAACGCCGGCCGCGCCAGCCCCACCGACAGCGTCTCCGACACCTCGACGGCGACCATCAGAGATCCCCTCGCCTGCGGAGCGCCATCAACTCGCCCAGCGCGGCCGCGATCACGCCGAGGGCGACGAACTCGGTCAGGGGGTCGGGGGCGACCCGCTCCTCGCGTCTGGTCGTCGGCCCGTCGTCGGCCGACTCGTCGACGTCGGCGGCGACGACCGCGGACTCCGCGGGGCTGAGCAGCGACGCGCCGTACCGGACCCCGCCCGCGGTGTAGAATCCCGGGTCCGACGCGACCAGCGACGCCGCGGTCACCTCGCCGCCCGGCGTGTCGATCACGGCTTCGGCCCCCAGCCGGAGCCGGTCGCCGGTCGCGAGGTTCAACCGCGGCAGCGACTCCCGGCCCGCGAGCGCGAACACGCTCCGCTTCCAGAAGATCGGATACTCGAAGTCGTATTTGAACGTCGACGCCGACTCGACGTAGCCGTAGTAGAGCAGCCGGCCGCCGTCGCGGGCGTCGGTCGCGACGATCGGCGTCCCGTCGGCGGTCGACACCAGCGCCCGCCCCGAACGGAGCTCCCCGCTGACGTACCGCTCCGGCGGCGGGAACGAGAGGTCGCGGGTGAGTTCCGCCTCCGCC
>CAZIQT010000095.1:0-2362 GCA_964541645.1 uncultured Halobellus sp.
CAGCGACATGACGATGGACCCGATCAACGAGGCGTTCGACGGCGGCGACGCCCCCACCCGCCGCTCCGGGTCCGACGACCGCCGCGACGAGTAGCCCCCGCGTGTCGACGTGAGGCGGAAAAACGGGCTCGGAACGCCGGACGCCGGCGGTCGGCGCTCGGACCGCAAAAGGTGTCGGGCGTGGACCGGCGGGCGTCGGTCCCGTGTTTCGCACTCGGACGCCGGCCTTTCCCGTTCCCGCGGCGCGTTACCGGGCACCGCGTCGGTTCGAGGCGTCGGTCCGTTCCGTCACTCAGCCTCGCCCTTCTCCGCGGCTCCCTATCGGTCGCCGCTTCGATACGAGGCCGGCTCCCTCGCTCCGCTCAGTCGCCGGCCTCGCCCTTCTCGATCGGGGCGCCGACCAGGTTACCCCACTCGGTCCAGGAGCCGTCGTAGTTGATCGCCGAATCGTACCCCAGGAGTTCGTGGAGCGCGAACCAGGCCACGGACGAGCGCTCGCCGATCCGGCAGTACGCGACGACCGTGTTGTCGCCATCGATGTCGTGCTCGGAGTAGAGCTCTTCGAGCTCGTCGCGGGTCTTGAACGTCCCGTCGTCGTTGGTGACCGCTGCCCACGAGATATTCTGGGCGCCGGGGATGTGGCCGCCGCGCTGGGCGGTCTCCTGGAGTCCGGGCGGGGCGAGGATCTCCCCGGAGAACTCCTCGGGCGATCGGACGTCCACGAGGGGAAGCTCGCGGTCGATCGCCTTCTCGACGTCGTCGCGGTACGCCCGGATGTCCTCGTAGGGGCCCTTGGCGGTGTAGGTCTGAGCGGAGAACTCCGGCACCTCGTCGGTGGTCGGGTAGTCGTTCTCGATCCAGTACTCGCGGCCGCCGTCGAGCAGGCGCACGTCGTCGTGGCCGTAGTATTTGAACTGCCAGTATGTGTAGGCGGCGAACCAGTTGGAGTTGTCGCCGTAGAGCACCACCGTCGACTCGTCGGAGATGCCGTGGCTGCCGAGGAGGTCCTCGAAGTCCTCCTTCGTCAGGATGTCCCGGGTGGTCTGGTCCTGGAGCTGGGTCTCCCAGTTGAACCCGATCGCGCCGGGCGCGTGGCTCTCGTCGTACGCTTCGGTGTCGGTGTCGACCTCCACCAGCCGGTGGGCGGGATCGTCGCTCTG
The DNA here is from genome assembly GCA_964541645.1 of uncultured Halobellus sp. Lineage (GTDB taxonomy): Archaea > Halobacteriota > Halobacteria > Halobacteriales > Haloferacaceae > Haloquadratum. The sequence goes on from CAZIQT010000095.1 coordinate 1,161, forward strand.
GAACTCGTCGAGGCGCTCCTCGACCCAGTCGGCCGATACGAGTACGTCCTTCGCGTAACCGTCGTCTGTCATTCCAGTATCGTCTACGACCGCCTCCCGTATAATCCCCACAGCAACGGCGTGTCCTGCCATCCCTCCCACGATGGAGAGATTTTTGCTGGTTGTCTGCGGCGCGACGCCGTCCGGAACCGGTGGCAGTCCACGGCGGCCAGTCGAGCCGCGTCCGCCACCGTCACCACCAGCAACATTTGTCGTCTTCTGCGACGCCGCGGGACGGCGGTCGGATCGCCCAGGTTCAAGAGCCGCCGTCGACAACCCACGAGCATGTACGAACGCGCCGTCGTCCCGGCGGAGTGGGTGGCCGAACGGCTCGACTCGGTGCGGGTCGTCGACGTCCGCGACGCCTGGGAGTTCGACGGGATCGGACACCTCCCCGGCGCCGTCAACGTCCCGTTCGCGGAGTTCCGCAGCGACTCCGGCGACGAGGGGATGCTCCCCGGCGCCGACGCCTGGGCGTCGCTTCTGTCGGCCGCGGGGGTCGAAGCCGACGACGACGTCGTCGCCTACGACGACACCCACGGCGTCTTCGCGGCGCGGTTTCTGGTGACCGCGGAGCTGTACGGCCACCCGCCCGACCGGCTCCACCTGCTCGACGGCGACTTCAGCGCGTGGAACCGCGAGCACCGGACCACCACCGAGCCGTCGTCGCCGTCGGCGTCGTCGTACGCGGTCCGGGAACCCGAGGGCTCCCCGCTGGTCGACTACGACGCCGTCCGGGCCGCGCTCGACGACCCCGGGACGGTCGTGGTCGACACCCGGGAGGCGTGGGAGTTCGCGGAACGCCGCCTGCCGGGCGCGGTCAACCTCGACTGGCGGGACCTCGTCGACGACGACACCCGCGGGCTGAAACCCCCCGCGGAGCTCTCGTCGATCCTCGGGGACGCCGGGATCACGCCCGACACCCGGGTGCTGCTCTACTGCAACACCGCACGCCGGATCAGCCACACCTACCTCGTGCTCCGGTCGCTGGGGTACGACGACGTCGGGTTCTACGAGGGGAGCCTCACCGAGTGGGTGGAGCGCGGCGGTCCGGTAGAGGGGAGCGAGGCCGACGACCGAGCGTAGCGAGGGAGTCGGCCTCGAATCGACGCGGCGAGCGAAGCGAGCCGCGGAGACTGTGGGGTAGTCCAGGAGACCGAGCG
>CAZIQT010000095.1:2462-8785 GCA_964541645.1 uncultured Halobellus sp.
AGCGAGGGAGTCGGCCTCGAATCGACGCGGCGAGCGGACTCTCGAACAGTTTTATGACCGCGGTCGCGGAGACACGAGTATGCCGATGCGTCAACTCCGACGCTGTGACTTCTGCAGCGGCGACGCCGCCGGCGTCTACGAGGTGCTCCCGCCGGAACTCGATCCCACGGAGGCCGAGCAGCGACGGGTCGTGCTGTGCGCGGACTGCGCGGACACCCTCGAAACCGTCGTGGACCCGCTTCTCGACCGCCTCGGCGTCGACACCGGCGACGCCGACCCGGACGCCACCAGCTCGCGCGGGGCGTCGGCGCCGCCGACGCGGGAGCCGGTCGACGCCGGACGCGACTCCGGGGAGCGATCCCCCGCGCCCGCCACGTCGGGGGACGCCGGGGGCGCGGACGCGGAGCCGGTCCAGTGGGGCGGCTCGGGGACCGACGACGACGGGGAGGGACCGGGGTCCGACCCGCCTCGCGACGGGGTCTCCGGCGCCGAGCCGTCGGGCGACGACGACCCCACGCCGACGGCGGCCGAGGCCGACCCGTCGGGGTCGAGCGCCGACGGCGGCGGCGTCGGCGACGCGGCGGAGGGGGCCGAGGCGGCGGACGGCGACGGCGCCAACCCCGCGGCGGGGGGTGCCGGGAGCGACGGCGACGAACCCGCGGAGTTCAGGACCGTGATGCGGCTGCTCGGCAACCGGGAGTTCCCGGTCGAACGCGGCTCGGTGGTCGAACTCGCCGCGAGCGCGTACGACCTCGACGAGGGTCACGTCCACCGGATCCTCGATTACGCGGTCGACCGCGGCGTGATCGCCGACGACGGCGGGACGCTCCGGCGGAACTGATCGCCGTCCCCCGTGGCCGCCGGGCAGGCGGCCGGCTACAGCTGTCCCTTCGTGCTCGGGGTGTCGCCCCGGCGCGGGTCGACCTGCGTGGCGTCGTCGAGCGCCCGCGCCAGCGCCTTGAACAGCGCCTCGACCTCGTGGTGGGCGTTGACGCCGTCGACCTCGGCGTGGAGCGTCACCCCGGCGTGCATCGACACCGAGTACGCGAAGTGGCGGGCCATGTCGCTGGTGAACCCCCCGACCGAGTCCTGGGAGAAGTCCCCGTCGAACTCGAAGTGAGGGCGGCCGCTCACGTCGACCACCACGCCCGCGACCGCCTCGTCCAGCGGCACCCGCCGGTCGGCGTACCGCACGATCCCGCGTCTGTCGCCCAGCGCCTCGTCGAAGGCGTCGCCGAGCACGATCGCCACGTCCTCGACTGAGTGGTGGTCGTCGATCCCCAGATCGCCGTCACAGCGCACCGTCAGGTCGAACAGCCCGTGTTTCGCGAACGATTCGAGCATGTGGTCGAAGAAGCCGATCCCGGTGTCGACCGCGGCGTCGCCGTCGCCGTCGATCGCGAGCGTGAGGTCGATATCGGTCTCGGCGGTCGTCCGGGAGACGGCGGCGACGCGGTCCGACCCCGCGGCTTCGGCACCGTCGTCTCCGGCGTCCCCGCCGTCTGCGTCGGTCATACCGGCGCATCGACGCGCGGGGGTATGATGGTTGTGCCTCCGGACGGGGGGGTCTTCGAAGGCGCGCGGCCGCTGACCGGTAAGTTGTTTGCGGAACCGCCACGAGGGGAGGGTATGCGCGTCGCCGTCCCCAACAAGGGCCGCCTGCACGAGCCGAGCGTCGATCTCCTCGACCGGGCCGGGCTCCCGATCGAGCGCACGGCCGACCGGAAGCTCTACGCCGACACCGTCGACCCCGAGGTCAGCGTGCTGTTCGCCCGCGCGGCCGACATTCCGGAGTACGTCCGTGACGGCGCCGCCGCGGTGGGGCTCACCGGCCGCGACCAGGTGGTCGAGTCCGGCGCCGACCTGACGGAGCTGGTCGACCTGGAGTTCGGGCGGTGCCGGCTGGTGCTGGCCGCGCCCGAGGACGGCGACATCGCCGGGCTCGCCGACCTGGCCGGCGGCACCGTCGCGACGGAGTTCCCGCGGCTCACCCGTGAGTATCTCGACCGCGAGGGGGTCGACGCCGACGTGGTCGAGGTCACGGGCGCGACCGAACTCACCCCGCACGTCGAGATGGCCGACGCGATCGTCGACATCACCTCCACGGGAACCACGCTCCGCATGAACCGCCTCGCCGTGATCGACGAGGTGCTGTCGTCGTCGGTGCGGCTCTACGCCCACCCCGACCGCGCCGGCGACGAGAAGGTCCAGCAGCTGGTGACCGCCTTCGAGTCGGTGTTGGCCGCCGAGGACAAACGCTACGTCATGATGAACGCCCCCGAGGAGCGGCTGCCGGAGGTCCGGGAGGTGATCCCGGGGCTCGACGGCCCGACGGTCATGGACGTCGCGGGCGACGACACCGTGGCGGTCCACGTGGTGGTCGACGAGCGCGACGTCTTCGAGACCGTCGCCGCCCTGAAAGCCGTCGGCGCCTCCGGGATCTTAGTGACCGAGATCGAGCGGCTCGTGGAGTGAGGCCGGGGCGAAGGCAGCGGGGTCGGCTACCCCGGCGCGCTGAGCGAGAGCGCCCACAGCCCGAAGACGATCGCCCCCAGGATGACGCTGACGACGAAGTGGATGAGCGTGATGTACGCCGCGAGCCGCGTGGACTCGTCGTAGAGCGCCCGGATGGCGACGCCGTCGAGCACGATCGCGACGAGGAGCCCCGCGAAGATCACCGCGGGGGCGTCGGCGGCGAACGTCGCCACCAGAACCGACACCGCGGCCGGAACCGGGCCCACCACGAACGCGTTTCGGACGGGGACGTCGCCGAGGACGTTCCGGGCGGCGATGTGGGCGGTGATCGACAGAAACAGCGCGAAGGAGGCGAACGTGCCGGCGACCGCGAGCGGCCCCTCGGGAGCGGACTGCAGCGGGAGCGTGAGACCCATCGGAGCGACTGCGGCGGGGCTCACCCCGCCAACAGCCCGAGCTCGTCCAGCCGCGAGACGATCACGTCGACGGCCTCCCGGGCGTCGTCGGGCTCCTTGCCCCCGGTGATCACGAGCTTCCCGGAGCCGAAGAGCAGCGCGACGACCGAGGGCTCGTCGAGCCGGTAGACCAGCCCGGGGAACTGCTCGGGCTCGTACTCGATGTTCTCGAGCCCCAGCCCGATCGCGATCGCGTTGAGGTTGAGGTTCTCGCCGAGGTCCGCGGAGGTCACGATGTTCTGGACCGTGATCTCGGGGTCGTCGTCCACCGGGATCGACAGCTCCCGGAGCTTCCCGAAGACGATGTGGAGGCTCTCGTGGACGTCGTCGGTGGATTTCGCGCCGGTGCAGACGATCTTGCCAGACCGGAAGATGAGCGCCGCCGACTTCGGCTCCTGGGTCCGGTAGACCAGCCCGGGGAACTGTTCGGGGTCGTAGTCGGCGCCCTCCAGGTCCATCGCCACGCTCTGGAGGTCGAGCTCCTGGCCGATCCCGGTGGAGGCGACGACGTTCTCGATGTTGATCGTGTCCTTGGGGTCGCTCATATATCGACTTAAATCACGTATTTAAGGGTTAAAAAGATTGGTGCGCCCGCCCGTCCGACACGCTGATGCCCCGGGGCGCCGAGGCCCGGACGTGTACTGTCTGGAGTTCGCGGGGGAGGCGGCCGACGAGCCGGTGGCGGCTCTGGAGGCCGAACGGGCGGCCGCGTCGGCCGTCGAACGGGTCGCGCCGGGGGTCGGCACCGCCCGCGGCCTCCGGATCGACCGCGCGCCGACGCTGGCGTACACCCGGCGCGCGTCGGAACTCCTCGCTCGGACCGCGGCCGACGTCGGGAGCGCGGTCGCGGCCCTCGAAGCCGCGTCGATCGACCGGGGCGGCTCCGTCGCGGTCCGGGCCCGCAACGTCCGGTCCACCGCCGACGCCAGCACCGCCGCCGCCGAGCGCGAGTTAGGGAGCGTGTTGGTCGACCGCGGGTTCGCGGTCGACCTCGACGACCCCGACCACGAGCTCCGAGTGGTGTTCGCCGGCGACGTCTGCCTGCTCGGGTGGCAGGTCGCCGAGCGGGCGGCGGCGTTCGGGTCGCGGGCGCCCACCGACCGACCCTTCTTCCAGCCGGGGAGCATGGCCCCGGTGGACGCCCGGGCGTACGTCAACCTCGCGGCCGGCCCGGCGCTGCCGGCGGCGACGGTGCTGGACCCGATGTGCGGCACCGGCGGGCTCCTCGTCGAGGCCGGGGTGGTGGGCGCCCGCACGGTCGGCTCCGACGCCCAGTGGAAGATGGCCCGCGGGACCGCCGAGAACCTCGCGGCTCTCGTGCCGGAAACGCGGTGGGACGTGGTCCGCGGCGACGCCACTGCCCTCCCCTTCGCCGACGGCGCCGCGGACGCGGTCGTCTTCGACGCGCCGTACGGCCGCCAATCGAAGATCGCGGGCCACGAGCTCGAATCGCTGGTCGCCGGTGCGCTCGCGGAGGCCGCCCGGGTCGCGCCGTCGTGTGTGCTCGTCGGCGATCGGTCCTACGAGGACGCCGCCCGCGACGCCGGGTGGACGGTCGACGCGCGGTTCGAGCGCCGGGTTCACGGCTCCTTGACCCGGCACGTCCACGTGTTGGGGCGGGGGTAGGCTGCTGGCGTCCGCGCTACTCGGCCCGCGCCACGATCGACTCCCCCGCTCTGACGCGGTCGCCCTCCGAAACGAGGAGGTCCTCGCGGTCGTACGTCGGCGGCAGCAACACGTCCGTCCGCGACCCGAAGTCGATGTGGCCGATGCGCTGGGCGCGCGAGAGGGCCGCCCCGTCGTCGACGTACGGGTGGATCCGACGCGCGAACGCCCCCGCGATCAACGACACCTCCGCCGGGCCGTCGTCGGTGTCGACCGCGACGTCCACCCGCTCGTTGCGCTCCGACGACTTGGAGAACGCCGGCTTGTGCGCGCCCGGCCGGTGGGTCACGCGCCCGACGGTACCGTCGAACGGCGCGCGGGTCACGTGGACGTCGATCGCGCTCAGATACACCCCGATCCGGACCTGATCGCCCTCCCGCCGGACCACCGACACCGTGCCGTCGGCGGGCGACACCACGCCCGGCCCGGACGGCCGGCGGTCGGGATCCCGGAAGAACCACGCCACGAACCCGCCGACCGCGAGCGCGACGACCGAAAGCGGCGGTGCCACGACCGCGAGCACCGCGGCGGCCCCGAACGCGGGGACCGCGAACCGCCTGACGCCGGGGGCGAACCGCATCGGTTAGGCCGGCGCCTCCCGGTCGAGCTCCGACTGACCGCCCGCCCACGCCGCGAGCAGGTGGGTGAGGTGGAGCCGCGGGTCGTTCCCCTCCGCGAGGTCCAGGTCGACGCCGCCCGCGAGCCGGTGGAGCCGCACGATGTTCCGCGCGCCGAACTCCTCGGGGTAGGTGTCGGCCACGCGGAGCAGCGCCGCGAGCAGTTCCTGTCCGCCGAACCCCTCGTCGTCCAGCAACGAGGTGATCGTCGTCCGGGCGTCGCGGATCTCGGCCGCGGCGGCGTCGTCGAGCACCGACTTCAGCGCGTCGTCGTGACCCACCTCCGAGAGCGCGGTCTCCGCCGTCGCCGCCGTGATCGCGCCGTCGCCCTCGACCGCGGCGTGCTGTGCGGCGAGGACGGCATACCGGAGGTCGCCGCCCGCCTTCGACGCGATCAGGTTCAGCGCCAGCGGCTCGGCGTCGACCCCTTCGGCGTCGGCGACGGCCGCGAGCACCGCCTCGGTCTCGTCTGTCGACGGCGCCCGGACCGGGATCGGGAAACACCGCGACCGGATCGCGGGGATCAGCTTCGAGGGCTGCCGGGTCGCGAGCACGAACTGGGTGTTGCGGTGGTACTGCTCCATCACCCGGCGGAGCGCCTGCTGGAAGTCCTCTCGGATGGTCTCGGCGTTGTCGAGCAGCACCGTCTTGTACGACCCCGAGGCGGGCTGGTACGACGCGGTCTCCTGGAGGACGTGGGAGATCATGTCCCGCTTCGACCAGTCGCGTTTGTACTTGTTCCGGCCGTCGCCGCGGCGGTACTGCTTCGAGAACTCGGTTTGGCCCTGGAGGAACCGCGAGAACCGCGGATCCTCCCGGATCTGCTTTTTCGTCCGGTCGAAGAAGTCCGCGACGTTGATCTCGATCAGGTCGGCGTCGGGGTCGGCGTGGGCCTCAGCGGCGAGTGCGCGCACCGCGGCGGTCTTCCCGGCGCCTGCCGGGCCGCGGACCACGAGGTTCATCGGCTCGTCGACGGTGCGGGAGAGCCGCTCGCGGACCTCCGCCTGTGGCAGCTCCGACAGCGACGGCGCGTGCTTCTCGGTCCAGAGGGGCGCGTCCATCGGCGTCCGGTAGTCGCCCGGCGGGTAAGAAACTCCCCCTCCGCGGCGGG
>CAZIQT010000096.1:0-8686 GCA_964541645.1 uncultured Halobellus sp.
GCGGGATGACGCTGGAACTCGACGACGGCGGCGAGTTCTTCCTGTGTCACGACTGTATCGCCCGGCTCCCGGACGACCGGACGGTGACCAGCGACGACGTGGCGTCGCTGTGAGCGCCCGCCGCCGAGCCCGGCCGGCGGGTTACGGCGACGCGCCGTCGACGACCTCGACGCCGGAGACCTCGAAGCGGGCGCCGCCGCCGGCGGCGTCGGTCACGGCGACGTCCCACCCGTGGGCCTCCGCCACCTCCGCGACGATTCCGAGTCCGAACCCGGTGCCCGTGCCGGCGGTCGAGTGGCCCGCCTCGAACACCGTCTCGCGGTCCTCGGGGTCGATCCCCGGACCGTCGTCGGCGACGTAGAACCCCCCGCCGTCGCCGAGGTCCCCGACCGTGATCGACACGTCCGGGCCGGCGTGTTCGACCGCGTTGGTGAGGAGGTTCTCGAACAGCTGTCGCAGCCGGTCGCGGTCGGCCCGGATCGTGCGGTCGGTCCCGACGGCGAGCGACGCGCCGTCGGTCGGCAGCCCGCCCCAGCACGCGTTCAGGAGCCGCGGGAGGGCGACCGGCTCGACGTCGAGCGCCTCGCTACCCGCCCGGGCGAACGTCAGGAGGTCGTCGATCAGCCGCTCCATCCGGTCGTGGGCCGCCGCGACGCCGTCGAGGTGCGGGCTGTCACACTCGCCGCTCGCGAGTTCGAGCCGGGAGACGGCGATGTTCAGCGGGTTCCGGAGGTCGTGGGAGACGACGCTTGTGAACTCGTCGAGCCGCTCGTTCTGCCGGCGGATCCGGCGTTCGCGCTCCTTCCGCTCGGTGATGTCGGTCCCGGTGACGTACACCCGCGAGTAGTCGTCGGCGTTCTCCGCCGGGACGAACAGCTCGAGCACCTCCTCCCGGCGCTCCCCCGACAGGGTCCGCGCGACCGTCTCCGACCGGAACCGGGTCGCGCCCTCGGCGAGGGCCGCCCACTCCGCGGCGAGGTCCTCGTGGCTGACCTCCGCCATCACCTCGTCGAGGTTGTTCACGAGCGCCTCCTTCGAGGGGGCGTCGTAGTGTGCGAGCGCGTTCTGGTTGACGTCGACGGTCTCGATGTACCCGCCGAGCCGGTCGAACTCCTCGGGGTTCTCGAGCAGGTACGTCTCCACGTCCGGGACCTCCGCCGCGATCTCGCGCAGCTCCGCCACCAGCTCCGAGAGGTCCTGCTCCCAGATGACGAGCGGGTTGTTCTCGAAGAGCGACCGGTACCGGTCGCGTTCGGCCTGGAGCTCCCGCTCCCGCTCCTTCCGCTCGGTAATGTTCCGGATCGACCCCTGGATCCGGACGACCGACCCGTCCTCGACCTGCGGCTCCCCGAGCGTGCGGACCCACCGCAGGCCGTCGTCGGTGACCACCCGGGCCTCGATGTCGTAGGGCTCGCCGGTCTCAACCGCCGTCGTCACCGCCTCCCGGACCGCCGACCGGTCGTCGGGATGGTAACACTCGATCGCGCGCTCGACGCCGATGTCGATGCCCTGCGGGACGCCGCAGATCTCGTAGGTCTGCGTCGACCACGTCAGCTCCTCGGTCACAGCGTCGTACTCCCACACGCCGACGTCGGCGATGTCCTGTGCGTGTCTGAACAGGTCGTTCTGCCGCTCCAGCTCCCGCTCGCGCTGCTTCTGCTCGGTGATGTCCTCGACGCTCCCGAGCACGCGCTGCTGGCCGTCGAGCTCCACAGGGGTCAGCGTGACCTCCACCCACCGCTCGTCGCCGTCGGCGGTCTCGTGGAGCCACTCGAACGACGCCGGCCCGTCCTCGATCACCGCTTCGAGCTGTCGCTTCGCGTCGGCCACGTCGTAGGGGGGGTCATCCGGCGTCAACGCTCCCGGGTTCGTGCCGATGATGTCCTCCGGATCGTGGCCGACGATGTCGGCGTATGCGGGGTTCACGTCGCGGATCTCGCCGGTCTCGTGGTCGGCGATCGCGAGCCCCACCTCCGCCTTCTCGAACAGCTCCCGGTAGTTGGTCCGCGCGCGGTTCCGCGAGACCGCGTTGGTGATCCGGTTCGCGAGCAGGTCGTACTGCTCGGTGCCGGTCCCCTTCTGGAGGTAGTCGGTCACGCCCGCCGAGACCGCCTCGCTCGCGACCTCCTCGGATCCCTTCCCCGTGAACAGGATGAACGGCAGCGTGCGGTGGCTCTCGCGAACCGCCCGCAGGAACTCGATCCCGTTCCGCCCCGGCATGTCGTAGTCCGAGACGATACAGTCGACCGCGGACCCGTCGATCCGCTCCAGCGCCGCGTCGGCGCCGGCGACGGTCTCGACCTCGAACCGGTCGTCCGCCCGCGTGAGAAACGCCGCCGTCAGTTCGGCGACTTCGGGGTCGTCGTCGACGTGGAGCACGCGGATCGCGTTCGCCATACGACGCCTCCCGAACGGCCGCAGCATAACGGTTTGGCCGCCGTTTTCGATCCTGATACGACCGCCCCGGCGGCCCGCGGGCCACGTCGCCCGCCGTCTGAAGCTTTTTATCCGAGAGCGGCCGACCCACGGTGTGGACCCGGATCTGATCCCCGAGTCGTTCCCCGCCCCGGAGTTCCGCGGCGCCCAGGAACGGGCGTTGTCGGCGATCCGCGACGCCTTCGCCGCCGGCAACGAGGTGGTCCTAGTCCGCGCGCCGACGGGCTCCGGGAAGTCCCTGCTCGCGCGGGCCATCGCGGGCGCGGCGGCGACCCCCGACGACGTCACCCCGTCGGACGCCACCGGCGCGTACTACACTACGCCGCAGGTCTCCCAGCTCGACGACGTCGCCGCCGACCCGCTGCTCGACGATCTCAACGTCATCCGGGGCAAATCCAACTACACCTGCATCCTGAACGGCGAGACTGACACGCCGGTCGACCGCGCGCCCTGTGCCAGGCGGGCCGGCTTCGACTGCTCGGTCCGCCACCGGTGTCCGTACTTCTCCGACCGGTCGATCGCGTCGAACCGCGCGATCGCGGCGATGACGCTCGCGTACTTCATGCAGACCGCGGGCTCGGAGGTGTTCCGGAAGCGCGACGTGGTGGTGATCGACGAGGCCCACGGACTCGCCGAGTGGGCGGAGATGTACGCTACCGTCGAACTCGCCCCACGGACGGTGCCGGTGTGGGACGACGTGGGGATCCCGGACGTGACCGCCACCGCCGCCCCCGTCGAGCGCACGGTTCGGTTCGCCGAGACCCTCGAAGGGGTCTGCGAGCGCGCGGCCGACGACCTGACCGGGCGCGCCGAACTGACCCCCGAGGAGGCGGCGCGCCGCGACCGGCTCCAGGAGCTCCGGTCGGAGCTGAACTGGTTCGCCTCCGACGCCCGCGACCCCGAGAGTCCGACCACGTGGGTCGTCGACCAGCCCGACGGCGCGGGGAGCCCGATCACGATCAAGCCGCTCGACCCCGCACGATACCTCCACCACACCGTGTGGGACCGCGGCAACAGGTTCGCGCTGCTGTCGGCGACCATCCTGAACAAGGCGGCGTTCTGCCGCGGCGTCGGACTCGACCCCGCGAACGTCGCCCTGGTGGACGTCGGGCACACCTTCCCCGTGGAGAACCGGCCGCTGTACGACGTGACCCGCGGGAAGATGACCTACGCCGAGCGCGCGGAGACCCTCCCGAAGGTGGCGCGGGCGCTGGTGCGGATCGCCGCCGCACACCCCGCGGAGAAGGGGCTCGTCCACTGTCACTCCTACGCGATCCAGTCGGAGCTCCGGAAACGGCTCGCCCGGTTCGGGCTCGGGGGGCGGATCCGCGCCCACGACCGGGCGGACCGCGACGCCGCCCTGGAGGCGTGGAAGGCCACCGACGACCCCGACGTCTTCCTCTCGGTGAAGATGGAGGAGGCGCTCGACCTCGCCGGCGACCTGTGTCGGTGGCAGGTGGTGTGTAAGGCGCCGTATCTCAACACCACCGACTCCCGGGTCGCCCGCCGGCTGGAGGAGGGGCAGTGGGCGTGGTACCGCCGGACCGCGCTCCGGACCGTGATCCAGGCGTGCGGCCGGGTCGTTCGCGCCCCCGACGACTACGGGGCGACCTACCTCGCGGATTCGTCGGTCCTGGACCTGTTCGACCGCACCCGCGGGGAGATGCCGGCGTGGTTCCGCGACCAGGTCGACCGGCTGTCGGCGCCGGACCTCCCCGACTTCGAGACGGCCGCCGAGTCGGCGGCGGCGACGAAATCGCGGTCGACCCGTCGGTCCGGCGGGCCGGGACGGGCGGACCGTGGGAGCGGACGCGGTGGACGCAGTGGCACCGGGTCCGACGACGCCGGCGGGGGTGGCGGGACCGACGGCCGGACCTCGGAGTCGGGGTCGAACTCGGAGCCGGATCACCCCCTCTCCGACGTGTGGGGCGACGGCTGAGCGCCCCGGTGGACCTGCGGTGGCCCGGGGCCTCAGAGGATCAGCGCCGCCCCGTAGGCCACCGACGACCCGATCATCAGCGCGACGAGGATAATCGCGAGCACCTGCTGTCGGTCCATACCCGGCCAGTAGACGGCCGACCGGTTCAATTCTTTCGCTCGGCGCGCCGGCCCCGAACCCGGTTCAGGCCGTCGGCTCGACCGTGATCGTCCCGCGGTCGAACGTCTCGAGGGTCAGCGTCACCGGCTCGATCGCGGCCGGCAGCGCCAGTTCGTCCTGCAGGAACCGGATCGCCGCCCGCTCGCCCAGCCGCAGCCCCTCGATGCCGTCGCTCCGGTAGTGGATCCCCGCCCGGTTCCGGCCCAACGCCATGTTCGACGCGAGCTTGTTGAGCTCGCCGCGGACGGTGAGGGTGTCGTCGATCCCGAGCGCGTCGGTCTCCGCGGCGGTCCGGAGCTCGCTGCCGTCCCGCGTCGGCACCACCTTCTCGCTCGCCGGGAACTCGTAGTCGCCGTCGAAGAGCGCCTTCAGGAGCGTCACGCCCGCGCCTGCAACGACCGAGTGACCCGCGGGATACGACGGGTGGACGGGGCTCCCCTCGGCGTACGCCTGCGGCAGCAGATACGAGTCGAACCGCTCGGCCGTCCGTTGCAGCGCCTCGGAGTCCAACAGCACGTCGGGAATCACCGCCCCGTAGTCGACCCCGTCGGGCGACGACAACCCCTCGCCCTTCGCGGCCTCGACGCGGCCGCCGTACTCCTCGGGCCGCAGCCGGCGGTGGACGGTCCACTTCTTGTGCCACGCCGCCTTCTGGGCGTGTTCGGTGACTTCGAGCAGCTTCTTCTCGACGTAGAGCGGGCCGAAGTCGTTGAACGGGAGCGTGGTCTGGCCGAGGAACGCCCCGGGGCTCCGCCGGCTCGACCCCGACCCGGCGAACGGCTTCAGCGTGTAGGGGATCCCCTCGTCCAGCGGCGCGTTCATCGTGAACACCAGCACCTGCGCCGCCTTCTGAAGCTGTCGGAACGGCGGATCGTCGTGGACCCGTTCGCACATGTCCCGCCCGGTGACGACGTACCGCGGCTCGTCGCTGTACTCGTTGCCGGGCAGCCCCGCCCGCGGCGGCGCGACGCCGCGCTGGATCTTCAGCCAGTCGCTCACGTCGGTCATGTAGTCCGCGGGGGTCTCCTCGGCCGTCTGGACCTCGATCCGCTGGTCCTCGACGCCGCCGCCGAGCACCCGGTCCTTCCAGAGGAACTGCGAGACGTAGGGGCCGTCGGCCGCGCCGCGGGTGACGCCCCTGAACACGACGTCCGGCGTGACCGTCCCGTCGGCGCCCGGACCGTCGTACGCCCCGATGGCGTCGAGTTCGGCGGCCGCGGCCCTCACTGTGGGGTCGTCGCCGTAGTCGTGGAAGTTCACGTCGCGGGTGAGCGCCCGCCAGTAGAGCTCCACCATCTCCGCGCCCGTCTCCGGGTCGTCGAACGCCGGCGGGACCGCGATCCGAAGCCCCGCGGTCGAAGCCCCCTCCGGCAGGTAGGTCTCGGCGGTCTCGGGCTGCACTAACGGCCTCGCGTCGGCGTCGGCCTGCGGAACGTCGTCGTACCCCGACCCGGTCTCGACGGCGTCGACGAGCGCTCCGTAGGCGTCGGCGGCCGGCACCCCCGTGTCGCCGTCGTGTGGGAGCGACTTCCCGAACTTCGCGACGACGCTCCCGTCGGCGACCCGACCGTTCGAGTCGTGGGGCTCGCGGGCCGACCGCCGGAACTGCCGCTGTGCGTTCCGCCGGCGCCGGCGGAACTCGCCGGTCAACCGCCGGGCGAGCCGCCCCCTGTCGTCGCGGTTTCCGTTCGCATTGCTGTTCCCCTTGCCGCTACCGTTGCCGTTTCCCGGCGCCCCGGCGGCCGTCCCCGACGCGCCGAGTGCCGCGGCCCCGGCCCCGAACAGCCGCAGCAGTCGTCGACGCACCATCCCACCGTCGGTGTGCCCCCGATCGTCGTCGGTTGCCATTCCGGATTCCACCTACGAATGAAATGTAATAGTAATGTTCACTTTATTGTTACGAACGCCCAGACGGGACACCGTTTACGCACCGCGGTCGGGCGAGCGGGCTCCGTTTACGCCCCGACGGCCGTGTGGGTGGGCTCCGTTTCCCACGCGGTGGCCGCCGGACGCGACCCGGGCGGATCCGTTCGACGGGTCGCCAGACCCCGCGGGCGGCTCACTCGTCGGCGGTGCGCCGGGCGACCGCGTTGGCCGGGAGGACGTGGAGCCCCGCGCGGCTCGACACCACCGGCACGGAGTCGGCGTCGGGGTCGACGTACGACGGCCGGGCGATCGTCCTCGACTCGTAGGTGTCGGGATCGAGCACCTGGATCGCGTACTCGTCCTCGACCGCGACGAGGGTGGTCTCGACGGCGTCGTCGACGGTCCCGAGCTTCCGGGCCGCTGGCGCCTCGCCCTCCTCGAAGGCGGCCTCGTAGGCGTCGCCGGTGGTGAGCCGGACGCCCTTGAGGTTGCCCTGGACGCTTCGGACCACCACCGGCCCGTCGTCGTCGTCTGGGTCGATCACGTCGCCGGGGCTGAACTCCGGGAGCCGGACCGCGTAGGTCACCCGGTAGACCTCGTTGCCGTCGCCGTCTTCGGTCACCAACGTGGGGTACTCCTCGACGGTGCCGCCGAGTTCCCGCACGATCCGCTTTGCGATCCCGGCGCCCATCTGGTTGGTGGAGATCTTGACGTCGATCCCGTCGTCGACGTCGACGGTCTCGGTGATGAACGCGTTCCGGTCGCCGGTAGCCTCCCGGTCGGCGATGTACGACTCCGCGATCTCCACCGCCCGGGCCTCCTCGTCGGGGGTCGGAACCCGCTCGTGGGCCCGCACCTGAACGATGCTTGCGTAGTAGCCGCCCGCGATCCGGCCGCAGCGGTCGCAGGTCTGCTTCGCGATCTTGACCGGCACCGTCACCGCCTCCTCGCGGAGGGTGTCGCGGACGATCCCGCTGAACGTGCAGTGCATCCGGACGGTGTTCTCGTCGACCTGCTCGGGGTCGACCCCCCACCGGACGTCCTCGGCGTTGACGTGGACGCCGAGAGCGTCGGTCACCCGGTCGATCGCGACGTCGGTGTAGTCCTCGGCGTCGATGTCGACCCACCGGTTGCCCTCGTGGACCGCGCCGCACCCCGAACACACCCGAACTTCGAGCCGCTCGGGGGCGTCGACCAGGTCGAAGTCCGCGAAGTAACACTCGTCACACAGCACGGCGTCCCGCTCCCGGGGTTCGCCCGGCCGCGGCTCCGCAGGGGCCGACACCGGGTCGCCGCACCGTGGACAGAACGTTCCGGAACTCATTGCCGGTCGTAGACGTGGCAGGGGGTTAAGCGCGACGAACCCCGGCACGCCGCCCGCGTCGCGGCCGCGGCAACACCGTTTATACCCCGCGTCCCCTACCCCGGGTATGGAGTGGAAACCCGACTGGGGACTCAGGGGACGCATGGTCCTCACGATGTTCCTGCTTTTCGCCCTCTACTTGGTCTTCATCGGCGTGCTGTTCCGGACCAACTCCGCGGTCTTCCTCCCGCTAATGGGGGTGTTCGTGCTCGCGCAGTTCTTCTTCAGCGACCGGCTCGCGCTCTACAGCATGGGCGCGACGGAGGTCACGGAGCAGGAGTACCCCGAGCTCCACGCGATGGTGTCGCGGCTGAGCCAGCAGGCCGACCTCCCGAAGCCGACGGTCGCGGTCGCCGACTCGAAGGTCCCGAACGCCTTCGCTGCCGGGCGGTCACAGAAGAACGCCACGGTGTGTGTGACCACCGAACTCCTCCGGACGCTCGACCGCGACGAGCTGGAGGGGGTCGTCGCCCACGAACTCGCCCACGTGAAGAACCGCGACGTGATGGTGATGACGATCGCGTCGTTCCTCTCGACGATCGCGTTCATGATCGTCCGGATGGGCTTCTGGTTCGGCGGCGGCCGGAACCGACAGGGCGGCGGGATCATCGTCGCGATCGTGGCCTCGCTCGTGGTGTGGATCGTCTCCTTCTTCCTGATCCGGGCGCTGTCGCGGTATCGGGAGTTCGCCGCCGACCGCGGCGGCGCGCTCATCACGGGCCAGCCCTCCGCGCTGGCGTCGGCGCTTCTGAAGATCGACGGCCGGATGGACCGGGTGCCGCAGGAGGACCTCCGCGAGCAGTCGGAGATGAACGCGTTCTTCATCCTGCCCGCGAAGGGCAACGCCATCACCAAGCTGTTCAGCACTCACCCCTCGACCGAGAAGCGCGTCGACCGGCTGCGCGACCTCGAACGCGAGTTGG
>CAZIQT010000097.1:0-8649 GCA_964541645.1 uncultured Halobellus sp.
TCCGCGACGAGGTGATCCTCATCGGCGCCACCAACCACCCCGACCAGCTCGACTCCGCGGCGTGGCGCCGGTTCGACGAGATCGTGAACTTCCCGAAGCCCGACCGGGACATGCGCGCGGACATCCTCCGGATCATCACCCGTCGGATGGAGATCGACGAGTTCGACCCGGGCGCGGTCGCGGAGTTGACCGAAGGGCTCACCGGCTCCGACCTCCGGATGGTGCTCCGCGAGGCCGTGCTGGAGGCGCTGACCGAGGAGCGCACCACCCTCACGCAGGACGATATCGTCGCCGCCGTCGAGGACTTCGAGGAGCGGGACAACCTCAAGAACATGAACATGATGTCCGACGGCGAACAGCTGGTGGCGGGCGACGGCGGCGACGGCCACTCCCACGGCCACGATCACGACCACTGAGCCGGGGTCACGACCGCCGACCCTCGGATGGTTTATCCCTCGCCGGCGTCCTACCACGGACAATGCGGGTCACCCTGCTGGGCACCGGCGACACGACCGGAACGCCGACCGTCGGCTGCGATTGCGACACCTGCGCCGAGGCGCGTCGCCGGGGTGTCGAGCGCACCCGGTTCTCGGTCCACGTCTTGAACGAGCGCACGGGCGAGTCGGTGCTCGTCGACTTCAGCCCCGATTTCAGGGACCAGTTCCTGACCCATGGGGTTCCGCTCCCCGACGCCGGGATCGTGACCCACATCCACTTCGATCACCTCGACGGCCTCGGCAACGCCTACCGGCTGTTCGACCACCTGCCGGTGTACGCCGCCGACGAGACTGACCCCGCGACCGACGAGAGCGTCGCCGGCACCGTGGCCCGGAAGTACGACTACCTCGACCGGGTCGAGGCCCGTCCCCGGACGCCGCTGGAGCCGTTCGAGATCTGCGGGCTGGAGGCGACGCTGGTGCCGGTCGAACACCCGCCGTTGGTCTGCTACGGGCTCGCGATCGAGGACCCCGAGACCGGCGCGAAGCTGTCGCTGTCGGGCGACACCGCCTACGCCGTCCCCGACCGGTCGCGGGCAGCGCTCGCCGACCCCGACCTGTTTCTCGCCGACGCCATCGTGCCGGCGTCGCTGTGTGAACACCACCCGCTGGGCGGCGCCCACCACGACCCCGACGGCGTCCCCCGGACGTTCGGCACGAAACACATGACCCGGGAGGGAGCGCTCGACCTCGCCGACGACCTCTCGGCGACCGAGACCAGGCTGGTTCACTCCGCGCACTTCTACCCCGCCTCGGAGGCGTTCGAGGAGCCGATCGCGGTCGACGGCGAGACCTACGACCTGTGAGGCCGCCCCCGCACCGTCCGGCGGCGATAGATAAGGCTTCGCCGGGTCGACGCCGCGGCCGCACGGTCCCGCACCAGCTAAACCGCCACGGGACCTCCACCGGAACACAATGGCGAACGCAGCCGTCGTCATCCTGGCAGGCACGGACGGACACGGGAACCTCGGCCGGCTCGCGAACGGGCTCGAAGCCGCAGCGGAGTTCGCCGAGCACGAGGGCGACGACCTCACGTTCTGATCGCCGCAGGACTGCCCGCCGACCCCTGGCGAGCCCACCCCACGGGAGCGACACGATGCACTCACACCCCCACAGCAACTCTGACGACCAACGACCGACGGGCCCGACCCGGGAGCCCCGCCGGTGACGCCGGCGTTGGCCGGCCTCGCTCCCGCCACGGCCGCAGCCGTCGCCGCGGTGATCCTCGTCGCCGGCGCGACTAACGGCGTCGCCGGCTTCGGGTTCGCGGTGGTCGGGACGATGGCGCTGGCGACGCTCCTCGACCCCGCGACCGCGGTGGTGTTCATGATCGTCCCCATCCTCGCGGTGAACGTCTCGCTCGTGACCGACCTCTCCCGCCGGGAGCTACGAACGTGTAGCGCCCGGTTCTGGCCGCTGATCGCCGCCGCCCTGGTCGGCACCGTCGTCGGGATGGCGGCGCTCCGACGGCTGCCCGCCGCGCCGCTCCGGGTCGGGCTCGGCGTCCTGACCCTCGGATTCGTCGCGACCGCCCAGCGCGCCGTGCCGCTGCCGGCGTGGGTATCGCTCGGCGCCGGCGGACGGTCACGAGCGGGGATGGTCGGCGTCGGCGCGGTCTCCGGCGCGCTGTTCGGCGGCACCAACGTCGGCGTCCAGCTGATCGCGTACCTCCGGAGTTTCGACCTCTCACACGGGCTGTTCGTCGGGGTGGTGGCGCTGGTGTTCCTCGGGCTCAACGGGGTTCGGGTCGCGGTCGCGGGCGCCCTCGGGCTCTACCCGAGTTCCGCGGTGGCGGCGGCGTCGCTCGCGGCGGCGGTGCCGGCGGTCGTGGGCGTCGCGGCCGGCACACGGCTTCGGGCGGTCGTGGGCGAGCGCCCGCGGCGGCTGGCGGTGCTCGGCCTGCTCACCCTCGTCGGCGTCCGGCTCGTCGCCGGCGGGCTCGGTATCGCGTGAGCCGACCGCGGGAGCGGGGCGCTCGCCCGCTGTCGGACGCCGGTCACGCCCGCCGGACCAGGTGGGCGCGGACCGACCGCTGGCACTCCCGACACGCGTCGCAGAGGCGCGCGAGCGTCGTCAACACCGGATGGTCGACCGCCAGCCCGTCGTAGATGCTCCCCACCAGGTCGCGGTGGCGGAGGCCGGCGTCGGCGTCGACCGCGGTCGTGGACGCGAGCACCGACTGCCGGTCCGCGGCCGCGTCGTCACACCGCCCGCGGAGGTCGTCGAGCCGCTCGTGCCGGCGCCGCAGCGCGTCGAACCCGAGTTCGGACAGCGGCGTCCCGTCGGCGGCCGCGATCCACCCGGTGACCGTCGACACCGTCTCCCCGGCCGCCGCCAGCGACTTGATCTCGCGCCCCAGCGCCCGGCGCAGCACGTCGAGTTCGGTCCGCCGGCTCCGCGCCTCGGTCAGGATCCCCCGCTTGAGCCCCGGCGAGAGCGGGACGCTCGACGCCGGCGCGAGCGCGACCGCGATAGACTCGGTGAGTTCCCGCCGGATCGCGGCCGTGAGGGGGTCCGCCCCTGGGGCGTCGGCCGCTCCGGACTCGTCGCCGACCACGTCCCTTGGGACCGTCTCCGCGAACGCGGCTCGGACCGACGCACACCCGCCGGCGCCGGCGGCCTCCCGCCGGCGTGCCAGCCCGCCGGTTCCGGCGACGCCGGGCGTACCTGCCGGCGCCGACTCGGCCGACAGCTCCGCCACCCGGTCGGCGAACGCCGCCATCCCGGCGCGTTTCGCCTCGGCACTCGCCCGCTCGGCGTCCGCCCGTTCCCGCGCGACGTCGACGTACGTCGTCAGCGACATCCTACGCGGGCGAGCGGATCGGGGCGTTCAGCAGGCCGTCGGGGTCGTCGCGCTCGCCGAACGCGACCCCGAGCCGCCACCCATCCGCGGCGGGCTCCACCCACGCCCGTCGCGGCGGGCGGGTCGGCAGCCGTCCGAAGAGGTCGACGACGATGGGCAACACCGGCAGCCGACCGTCCCGGGGCGAGAGCGCGTACTCCGAGAACCGAACCTCGGCGGTCCCCGCCTCCGTCACCGGCTCCGGCCGGGTGAAGCCGCCGACGACGCCGCAGTCCCGCAGGTCGGCGAACGCGGCGGCGACCGGCTCCCCGCCGCCGTGGTGTGGCTCCAGCCGATCGGCCGCCCGCGCGAGCACCGTCGCCTGCGCCGCCCCGTCGAGCCGCTCTGCGAGCGTCACCGCCATGCTCTCGAGCAGGCAGACGCAGAGCCCGTCGGGGGTCGGAAGCGCCTCCGCCAGTTCGGCGTACCGCTCCATGGTCGCGCGCTCGACCGCCCGGAACCCGCAGTCCGACAGCGACTCGAAGGTGGCCGCCGCAACCCGGTGACACCGCTCGACCAGCCGGTCCCGTCCCGCGCCGCCGACCGGGCCGGTGACCACCGGGTACGACAGCGACCGCTGTGCTCCCTCCGGGGCGGGGCAGGCGTGCCCCGGCTCCCTGGTCGGTCCGTCGTCGGACTGACACACGATGAGGTCGTAGTGGGGGACCGTCGGGTCGTAGCGCCGGAGCGCCGCCCGGTACTCGGTCGCCGCGCTCGCGGCGCGGCGGGCGGCCGACCGGTCACCGAACCGCTTGTCCGCGATGGGTACCGGCCGGTGGCCGGTCCGGCCGCAGACCACGTAGTACGCGCCGCCGTCCCGGGCGAGCGACTCGATACGTTCCCTGATCCCGACGAGCGTCACCCCGACCGTCATCGGGACCCCTCCGGCCGGTTTGTCCGGTTCGACATCATACGATTTAGGCTTGCCTAAAGATTCATAACTCCATCGATTTTAGGCAATCCTAAACGAGTCTCGTCGGCCCCGGTTCCCCCTGCCGGCGGGCGCTCGTCCCCGTGGGGCAAGAGTCTTGTCCGGCCGGCACCGTGTGACGAGTACCCATGGACATTCGAGTGCGCGGAGCCGTCCCGGCCGACCCGTTTCTCGGCGCGGCGGACCTCTTCGAGACGGAGTACGACCTCGACCTCCCGGTCCACGTCGACGTCCGGGAGGACCCCGACGAGCGGACCTGGGCGGCCCACTACGACGACCGCCACGTGCTGAACATCTCCCGGCAGGCCGCGACGAGCGCGATGGCGCGGGAGCTGATCGTCCACGAGCTCGCACACATGGCCCGCAACGAGGAGGGCCACGCCTCACACCACTTCCGGACGGAGGAGGCGCTGTTTCTGGCGCTCTCCGGGGAGTCGGTCGAGCGCCGGAAGATCGCCCACTGCTACCAGATCGCGAACCACATGAAGGACATCTACGCCGACGACATCACCCTCTCGGTGATGCCGCCCGCGAAACTCGTCTCGTTCTTCGAGTCCGAACTCGCCCGGGCGGTCTCCACCCGGCCGGCCCCGACGCCGTGGCCCGACTCCCGGCGCGTCACCGCCGGCTCCGACCCCGAGATCACCGCGGTCAACGCGGCGTTCGCCCTGGGGCTCGTCGAGCGCCACGACGTCGTCGACGCGGATCACCGGCTCTACGACTTGGCGCACGCCGCCGCCGACGACGCCCCGGGGATCGACCTCGACGCGTTCAAACGCCGGTTCCGGTCGCTGGGGGCGGATCCCTCGCCCAGCGACTACCGGAAGGCGCTGGTGGGCGCGACCCGGGCGTACGTCGTCGACTCCGGCGGCGCGGTGGCTGCGGACTGACCGAGCGGACGAAAAGCGGCGCGGAGGGTCGGGCGCCGGGGGCGAACGGCCTACCGGGCGGCCTCGGCGACGCGTTCGGACTCCTCCTTCTGTCCGATCGCGTACGACTGGACGTCGTAGTCGGCGGCGCCGACCAGGACGTCGGTCAGCGCCTCGGCGGCGCTGGTGGGGCTCTTGTACGACCCGCGCTGGGTGCCGTCGGCGATGAACTTCAGCGCTTGGTCGACGCGGCGCTGCGGCGCGACGTCGACCGCCTGGGGGACCGAGATCCCGCCGTACTTCAGGCGGACGGTCTCCTCGCGGGGCGCGGCGTTCTCGACGGCGCGGACCAGGACCTGCACCGGATTCTCCTCGGTCCGGTCGTGGACCATCTCGAAGGCCTCGCGCACGATCTTCATCGTCTTCTGCTTGTGGCCGGTGTTCTCCTCGGTCTGCATGAGCCGGTTGACCAGCCGCTCGACGACGCTGAGTTCGGACTTCTGGAACTGCTTGGAGGCGTGTCGCCCCATCGTGTGGGCGATGGGCGTGACGTTGATATACCGCTCCGTCGAGGGGTCGGCGTACTCGATCTCGGAGACGTCCCACGTACCGAACAGCAGGGCCTCGTGTTCCATCCCCGCGTCGGCCTCGGCCTCGTCGGCCTCCGCTTCGACGTCGGCGTCGGTGGCTTCGCTCTCCGACATCTCAGCGCACCGGCTTCTCGGCGTTGCCGCGGACCAGTTCGATCATCGAGACGCCGTTCACCTTCTCGACTTTGTAGTTCACACCCGAGAGGTCGCCCATCGCGCGACCCTTCGCGCCGCCGATCCCGGCGATGGTGACCTCGTCGTGCTCGTCGATAAAGGAGATCGCGCCGTCGCCCGGGCAGAACGCCGTGACCTGCTTGCCGTTCTTGATCAACTGGACCCGGACGCACTTCCGGATCGCGGAGTTGGGCTGTTTCGCTTCGATCCCCACTTTCTCGAGGACGATCCCGCGTCCCTGCGGGGCTCCCTCCAGGGGATCGGACTTCGCGCCGAGACCGCGCTCGCGCCGCGCGTACTCCGAGTCGGACCAGCGTCGCTTCTGCCGGTCCTGCTTGAGTTTGCGCGCGGCGTATTTGCCGTTCGCCATAGTGGAAAACTGTTCCCGGCGGAACCACTTAAGCCTCCCTTTTCGTCGACGCCGAAACGGGCGCAGGTCGGAGTAGCGACCCCTAAAACGGGATCTGAAGCCGTCGTTTCGATCTCGACGACGCGGGCTCGTGGTCGGAGACGCCCTGAACGGCGCGGAGACGGTGCCGTTCGACGGGGTCCGGCGGCGACCCCGCGGGGTCGCCGACGCCGGCTCACGTCAACTGGATGTCGTCGATGTCGTAGTGGCGACGGGCGAGCTGTCGGGCGGTCTCGATCTTCCGGCCGTCGGCCCCGATCGCGACCCCGCGGTCGCCCTCGGGCACTTCGACGTACGCCACCCGGTCGCCGCCCTGCTCTGAGAGCGTCACGTGCCGGACCGCCGCGGGCGCCAGCGCGCTCTCGACGAACGCCGCCGGTGTGTCGGCGTCCTCGACGAGTTCGATGCTGCGACCGACGTCCTCCTCGACCGCCTGGACGTGGGCCCCGCCGGGTCCGATGGCGGCGCCCATCTCCCCGGCGGTCACCAGGATCACGACCCGCTCCTCGAACAGCAGGCAGTCCCGCGCCGTCGCGCCGGTGGCCTCCTCGAACCGGGCGATGTGCCGGCGCGCCTCGTCCGACAACGTGACTCGCATCGGCGGTCAGTCGTCCGAGAGTTCGGCCTCGCCGCCGTCGGCCTCGATCGACCCCATCCGGAGGTCGACGTCGCCCGTGCCGATCGACACCGGCTTGCCGACGATGACGTTCTCGATGACGCCGTCTAAGTCGTCCTCCTCGCCGTGGACCGCGCCGTCGAGCAGGTGGTTGACCGTCACCTCGAAGGCGGCGCGTGCGAGCACGGAGTCCTTCGACCCCGAGATGCCGTGGCGGCCGATCGACTCGATCTCGCCGCGGTTGGTCATGATGTCCGCGACGAGCATGAGGTGCCGGATGTTCACGTCGTCGAGGCCCTGCTCCCGCAGCGTCTCCATCGTCTCGTTGATGATGGTCTCGCGGGCGGCCTCCACGCCGAGGTTCCGGTAGACCTCGTGGATGTTGTTGCTCGTGGTCCGGGAGGCGTCGACGCCCTCGATCGAGAGCACGTCGCCGAACGCCGACCCCTCGGTGTAGAGCACGAACTCCTCGCCGTCACCGGACTGCGTCCGGTTGCCCGAGGGACTCTGTCCCTCGCCGTCGTCGATCTCTTCCTTCCGGATGACGACCCGGGAGATGTCCTCCAACCCCTTGAACACGATCTCCCGGAGCTCCTCGACCAACTGCAGTAGCCGGCGGTAGCTCGGCTCGTCGGGGCCGAACTCGATGAGCATCCCCGACCGACGGGTGTCCACGCCGAGTGCGTCCTCGATGGTCTCGGCGATCTCTTGGGCCACCACGTCGACGTCGTCGACCGTGGGCCACCGCTCGGCCAGCGTCTCGTCGTTGAGGTCGACTTGGACGATCATGTCCGCCACGTTGGTGGAGATGTCCCCCAACGCGAGGATCTTCGTCGCCTCCATCTGCCAGACCACCTCGTGGGCGCGCTCGCGCTCTTCGGCGTACTCGTCTTCGAGGTGGACCGTCATCATCGGCGTGTCGGGGGTCTTCCGGGCGTCCACCAGCTCGATCAGCCGGGGCAGCCCCTGGGTGACGTCGATCTCGGCGACGCCGGCGTAGTGGAACGTGTTCATCGTGTTATGGGTGATGACACCTTCCGCCGTCGTGAACGTCTCCAGCCCCGAGACCGAGAGGTCGTACACGTACTCGTGGTCGCTTTCGACCGTCTCGATCGACTCGATGCGGTCCCAGGTGGCGTCACCGATCCAGTCGGGATCGGGTTCCGATTCGTTTCCGCGCACGGCCGCGACGCCGCCGTCAGATGCGAGCGTGTAGTCGGGTTCGATCGGAAGTTCGATCTTCCCGGTCGGTTCGTCGAAGAATCCGATCGTCGGAAGCACGTCTCCGCAATCGAGCGAACTCCCTTCGACCGGGACGACCTCGTTGTTCCGCCGCGTGACGAACGAGTGTGCCTTCGTCGCCCGGATCGTTCGTCCGGATTCCAGCTCGAACCGGAGGAGCTCGTCGGGCGTCTCGTGCCGGCTGACTTCCTCGACAGGTTGCCACCGGACGCGCTCGTCGGATCCGAGGCTCGGGACGTCGATTCCATCGGGCGCGAGTCCCACTTCGTGGCCGTCGAAACTCCGCGTTTCGCGACCGTCGAGCAGGTCGTCGACGAACGGCCCGATTTCGACGACCTCGGTATCGCCGTTACGACGGAGGACGATCTCCTCGTCGGCCGGGATCGACATCTGCGTTCCGGGCTCGCCGATCGACTGCGCCGAGACCGTCCCCACGGGGTCGTGGGCGTCGACGCGGGAGTCCTCGTACCGCGAGGAGA
>CAZIQT010000098.1:0-8641 GCA_964541645.1 uncultured Halobellus sp.
TGGACTCGGCGGGATTTGAACCCGCGGCCTTCCCCGTGCCAGGGGGATGATCTACCGCTGATCTACGAGCCCGAATCGACACCGGATCGTACTCCTGTTCCGTTCTTAAGCGCTTCGAATCGGTCACTCCCGGCCGCGGGTCGCAACCCTTTTGCCGCTATCCGGAGTTGTTCCGAGCGGGAACAGCACGGCCGCAAGTCCGACTCGCCGCAGGTTCGTGGCTTGGGATTGCGGAAGTGCGATGCCGCCGACCAGTCGGCCGCATCACATCGTATCTACAGCGGTCTGTGCCGTTCCAACCCATACAATGGCACGAATGCACACCCGCCGCCGTGGCTCGTCCGGTTCGGACAGGCCGGTGGCAGACGACCCCCCGGAGTGGAGCGACGTCGACCCCGACGACATCGAAGCCCGCGTCGTCGAACTCGCGGAGCAGGGCCACGATCCGAGCGCGATCGGCCTGAAGCTCCGCGACGAAGGCGTCAAAGGCGTCCCCGTCCCCGACGTCAAGGCCGCGACCGGCAGCAAGGTCACCGAGATCCTCGACGCTCACGACGCGGCGCCGGAGTTCCCCGAGGACCTCCGGAACCTGATGGAGCGGGCGGTGCGGCTCCGCCGGCACGTCGAGGAGAACGGACAGGACATGCAGAACAAACGCGCGCTGCAGAACACCGAGGCGAAGATCCGCCGGCTCGTGGACTACTACCGCGGCGACGAACTCGACGAGGAGTTCGTCTACACCTACGACACCGCCGTCGACCTCTTAGAGGACTGACGACCGAATGGCCTCACGATCCGACACCGCCGCGGCCGCGGACGGCCCGTCCGGGAGCGTCGCGACCACGCTCTCGGGAGCGTCGTTCGTGCGACTCCTCGCCCGCCCGGACGGCGACGGACTCGCAGCCGCGGGGCTGCTCGCCGGGGCGCTACGCCGCGTCGACGTCCCCTTCCAGGTCCGCGTCGACTCGGTCGGCGCCGACCCCCACGGTGCTTTCGGCGACGACAGCGACGGGCTCCTCGTCGGTGTCGGATCGGACCGGCCGGACGCCGAGGTGACGCTCGCCGCCGAGTCAGAGCCCGTTAGCCTCCGCGCGTACCGCATCGCAGCGGCGATGACGGACGGAGCCGACGACGCGGGCCCGGACCGCACCCTCGCGCTCGCGGGCGCCGTCGCCGACGGCGCACACCCGTCGTCAGCAGCCGGTGACCTCGTCGAGGCCGCGGAGGCGTCCGGCGCGCTCGTCCGGCGTCCCGGCGTGGCAGTTCCGGTCGACGACGTCGTCGACGGGCTCGCCCACTCGACGCTGCTGCGTGCGCCCTTCTCGGGGGACCGCGACGCGACGGCAGCGACGCTGTCGCTGTCGGAGTCGGACGGCGCGGGTGCGGACGACGAGGCCCGGCGGACGGTCGCCTCGCGCGTGGCGCTCGCGGTGGCCGGCGACGACGACGCGACGCCGCGGGCGGCCGACGCGGTCGAACGGGTGCTCGGGCCCTACCGTACGCCCGACGCGCCGGTCGAAACGCTCGCCGGCTACGCCGACGTGCTGACCGCCGCGGCCCGGGAACGCCCCGGGACGGGCGTCGCGGTCGCGCTCGGTCACGGCGGCACCGACGCCGCCCTCGACGCGTGGCGCGACCACGGCCGTGCGGTCCACGCCGCGCTGGAATCCGCGTCGACGACCCGCCACGACGGCGTGGTCGCCGTCGCGGTCGACGACGCGGGCACGCCGGGCCGGCTGGCGACGCTCGCACGGCTCGTCCGCGACTTCCGGTCGCCGGAGCCGCTCGTCGCCGCGGTCGGCGACGGCGTCGTCGCGGTGTCGACCCGGGAGTCCGGCGCCGCCGACGCCGCGGCGACGCTCGCCGCCGAGTTTCCGTCGGGGGCGGCCGGGTGGACCGGCGGCTCCCAGCGTGCGCTCGCGGGGGTCGACGCCGACACGCCCGTCCCCGAACTCGTCGCCGCGATCAGGGGGCGGTCGGCGTGACGGCCGCGAACGGAACCCACACCGGGGTCACGGAGGAACCGACACGATGACCGACCGACCGGACGCGGACCCGACGCCGAACGCGGTGACGGGGCCGCGGACCGCCCGCCTCCGGACGACCCACGCCGACGCCGAAACCGTGGCGGCGGCGCTGCGCCCGGACGACACCGCGGCGATGGAGACGACCGTCGAGGGTGACACCCTCGTCGTCACCGTCTCCCGGGAGACGACCGGCGGGCTCCAGTCCACGGTGGACGACACCGTGGTCAACCTGACGGTGGCCGACGCCATCGTCGACAGCACACGAACACACGACACATGAGCGAACGATCAGTATCCAAGCAACGAGACGGCAAGCGATGGTACGACCTGATCGCGCCGGAGCAGTTCGACCGGACCGAACTCGGCTCGACGTTCGCGGACGAGCCCGAGAAGATCCAGGGTCGGACCGTCGAGGTGACCCTCGGCGACATCACCGGCGACCAGGGCGAGAACAACACGAAACTCACGTTCAAGGTGAACGACGTGACCAGCGACGCGGCCTACACCGAGTTCATCAAACACGAACTCGCGCGGGATTACGTCCGTAGCCTCGTGCGGCGCGGGGCCTCGAAGGTCGACGTCGCGATCACGGTGCTGACCACGGACGACTACCGCGTCCAGCTCCAGCCCGTGGCGTTCACCACGAAGAAGGCCGACCGGAACCAGGAGCAGGCGATCCGGCGCGTCATGATCGACCTCGTCGAGGAGGCCGCCGCCGAGCGGACCTTCGACGAACTCGTCGACAGCGTGATCGAGGGCCGGCTCTCGTCGGCGATTTACGGCGAGGCGAAGACGATCTACCCGCTCCGGCGGGTTGAGGTCCAGAAGCTCACCCTCGAAGCGCGGCCGGAGGAGGTCGCCGCCGAGGAGGAAGCCGCGGTCGACGTCGGCGAGGGCGACGTCGCCGTCGACGACGCCTGATTCCGGCCGACGACTCCCCGACTTTCGTACAGGAACCGTTCAGCGACGGCGCCGCGTCACTCCTCGACGACGACGGTGCCGATCATGCCCGACGCCTCGTGGGGGATACACAGGTACTCGTACTCGCCGGCCACTTCGAACGTGTGTGACCAGGTCTCGCCGCTGTCGATCAGCCCCCCGAGCTCCGCTCCAAACGCTTCGCGGGCGGTCGCGGTGGAGTCGTAGCCGCCGCTGGCGAAGAAGTCGGCGTCGTCGGGGATCCCCGAGTCGTACGCCGTGACGGTGTGGCCGCGGGAGCTGGTGTTCGCCCACACCACGGTGTCACCGACGGAGACCGTGATCTCCACGGGGTCGAACGCCACGGCCGTCATGCCGACGTCGTAGTCGCCCTGTGCGGTGGCGCCGCCGCCGGCACACCCGGCGACCCCGACCGCCGCTGCGGTCCCGGTGGCGGCGAGGAGGCGCCGGCGCGAGAGCCGGCTGTCGTCCGGCGTTGTGTTGTCGCTCATACCCGGGTTTCGGGCGGCGAGCGGTATATGCCGCGCGGTTCGGATGTAAAGAGGTAAACCCGTCCTCCGAGTCGCCCGACGTATGAAACCGCGGTTCGTGGGTCGGCTGGGGCTCGCCGACGCGGTGACCGTCGCGAACGCCGCGGTCGGGTTCGCCGCGGCGGTCGCGGCGACCGTCGACGTCGAACTCGCGGCGCGGCTGCTGCTGCTTGCGTCCATCGCGGACGCGCTCGACGGGGTGGTGGCCCGCCGCCGCGGCGGCACTGCGGTCGGTCCGTACCTCGACTCACTGGCCGACGTCGGGTCGTTCGGGGTCACCCCCGCGCTCGTGGTGGTGCTGGCCGTCGCCGACGTGTGGGGGCTCGCGACCCCCCGCGGCGCGGTCGCGGTCGTCGGCGGGGGGCTGTTCGTCGCGACCGCGGTGACCCGGCTGGGGCTCTACACCGCCTACGACAGCGACGCCGCCGACACCGAGGGCGTCCAGACCACGCTCGCGGCGACCATCCTCGGCGCCACCGTGCTCGCGGGGTTCACGGCGCCGGTCGTGCTCGTCCCGCTGACCTACCTGCTCGCGGGACTGATGCTCGCGCCGATCACCTACCCCGACCTCCACGCCCAGGACGCGGCGGTGATGGGGATCGTCCAGGCGGCCGCGATCGCGCTCGGCGGCCGAATGGGGCGGCAGCTCGTCGGATCGATCGGCCGCGGGTTCGCGTTCGGCCTGCTGTTTCTGTCGCTGTCGTATCTCTTCTTGGGCCCGCGGTTCTACTGGCGGCGGGACTGACGCGGGTCGGCCCCGCGGCCGGCTCACATCCCCATGTCCGACGCCGCGTCGGGGACCGGGATGTCGTGCGGCGACACCCCCAGGAGCTCGCCGGCGTGATCCAGCGCCATGTCGAAGCCGTAGTAGCGTTCCAGCTCGTCGCCGTCGGCGCTCGGACGCACCTTCAGCATGGCGTACCCCTCGATGTTCTGTGCGATCGCGGCCGTCCGACCGTCGGCCTCGAAGTCGAGGATCCGTTCGGTCTCGGTCTCGCTGTACCGGGCGGTGACCCCGTTCGTCGTCGTCTCGTCGCTCGCCATACCACACGTTGGAACGGGGGACAGTCGAAGGTGTCGGTTCCGCCGACCGCGCCGACCGGCGGCGTGACCGCACGCGCCGCGGGCAGGGAACGAAAGACCTGTGTCGGCCGGGCCGAACCGTGTGGTATGACACAGTGGCTCCAGAGCGGCCGGCGCCGGGACGTCTGCGCCCTGCTCTACGAGGCGGGGACGGTCCGGGGTCAGCGGCTCAAAGCCGACCTCGAAGCCGCCTACGGCGCCCGGATCGACCCGACGGCGTTCTACGGGAGTCTCGACGCGCTGGTCGACCAGGGGGTGGTCGCCAGGCGGACCGACGGGATTCACGACGTCTACCGGCTCACCGACGACGGGGTCGACGGCGTCGAGTCCCACTACACGTGGCTCTCCGACCGCCTGGACGGCGACCCGCCCGACATCCCAGACGGACAGGGGTGACCGGACCGGCCGACCGGCGGGGAGTCCGGGTGAGTATGGCCGGCCTACCGTCGCCGAAACGCCGGGCGACGCGGCCCGAGCGGCGGCGCCGGAACGGCGGGCGCGGGGCCGCCGCCGGCCGGCTCGCCCCACGAAGCTTTTTATGCCCCCCTTCGTAGGAGGAGTCACTCCGAATGTCCCAGCAGGATGACCGTCCCCGCGTCGACCGGGCCGACCTCCAGTGGTGTCACGACTCGGTGCAGGGGGTGTCCCGCACCTTCGCGCTCACGGTGGACGTGCTCGAGGAGCCGATGTCGTCGTACATCTGCCTCGGCTACTTGGTCTGTCGGATCGCCGACACCGTCGAGGACGCCTCGCACATCCCGCCGACGGAACAGGCGGACCTCCTCCGGACCTACGACGCCGTGCTCGACCCCGACGACGACACCGACGCCGAGGCGTTCGTCGCCGCGGTGGACCCGTACCTGCCCGACGACGACGCGATGACCGACGACTGGGCGGTCGTCCGCGACTCCCCGCGGGTGATCGACACCTTCCGGAGCCTCCCGGACGACGTCCAGCGGGCGGTCGTCCCGCCCGCCCGGGAGCTGGTCGGCGGGATGGCCGAGTTCGTCGAGCGGTACGGCGACGACGGCGGGCTCCGCATCCGGACCCGGGGGGAGCTCCGCGAGTACTGCTACTACGCCGCCGGAACAGTCGGCAACCTGATCACCAACCTCGTGACGCGCCACGACGTCGCCGCCGACCGCCGGCAGCGGCTCTACGACACCGCCGAGGAGTTCGGGCTGCTGCTCCAGCTCGTGAACATCTCGAAGGACGTCTACGACGACTACACCGCCGAGGACAACGTCTACCTCCCCGCGGAGTGGCTCGCGGCCGAGGGGGTTCCCCAGGAGGCGGTTGTCGACGACGCCCACACCTCCGGGGCGGCGTCGGTGGTCCGGCGGACCGCGGAGTTCGCGGGGTCGTTCCTCGACGACGCCCAGACCTACCTGGAGACGGTTCCGCTGCGCGACGGCAACACCCTCGCGGCGTGGGCGATCCCGTTCCTGCTCGCGGTCGGGACGCTCCGGGAGCTGCTGGCCCGCCCGGAGGACGCGCTGTCGTCGACCGGCGTGAAGATCTCCCGACAGGAGGTGCTCGCGGTCGTCGCGGAGATGCGCGACGACGGCAGCCGGGAGTCGCTCGGCGACCTCCGGCGGGAGATCGCGGCGGGACCGTACCACCGCGCGGCGTCGAGCCTCGACTGACCACGGGGGGTCGCGGCCCGCAGGCGACGCCGCCGGGCGCGGGCTTTGGGAGGGTTTTTATTCGTCGGAGCGAAATCCACGCGTATGGGTACCGAAGACGCACACGACGACCACGACCACCACCTCCCCGCGGTGGAGGACTGGCCCCGAGGGTTCGGCGAGGCGAGCTGGTGGCCGTTCGTCACCGCCGCGGGTGCGGCCGGTGTCTACGTCGCGGCGGCGCTGTACATCGTCGGCCGCGGCGACGCCAGCCTGGTCAGCCCGCTTGCCGGGCCGGCCGCGCTCGTCGCCTCGGTCGGGCTCTTCCTCGTGGGGCTGTACGGATGGGTGTACCACGCCTTCGTGAGCACGTTCTGGTCGCGCGAGGCCAGCCCCGAGAGCGCGAACAAGCTCCGGTGGGGGATGCTCGCGTTCCTGGGGTCGGAGCTCGCGACGTTCGGTGCGCTCTTCGGCTACTACTTCTACATCCGCGCCGGCGACTGGGAGTCGATCTTCGTCGGCATCCCCGACCTGACCGGATCCCTGGTCCTCGGGAACACCGCACTCCTGATCCTCTCGTCGATCACGCTCCACTACGCCCACACCGCGATCAGGAAGGACGACCGCCGGAAGTTCCTGGGTGGGCTCGTCGTCACGGTGCTTCTGGGCGCCGTCTTCATCGCCGGCCAGATCTACGAGTACTACGAGTTCATCGTCCACGAGGGGTTCACCCTCACCTCGGGGTTCTTCGCGTCGGCGTTCTTCGGACTCACCGGGCTCCACGGGGTCCACGTGAGCCTGGGCGCGGTCCTCCTGGGGGTCGTCCTGGTGCGGGCGCTCGCCGGGCAGTACTCCGCGGAGCGCCACGTCTCGGTCAGCACCGCCTCGATGTACTGGCACTTCGTCGACGTGGTGTGGATCTTCCTCGTGGTCGTGCTGTACGTCGGCGCGGAAGTCGGGATCTGAGCCGCCAGCCGTTCCCGATCCGACGAGCGTACATAGCCCTCCGTACCGGATCGTATCGCTCATATATCAGCTTATGACGTGGGATCGCGTTCGCTATCCCGATGCCCCCCACACCCGCTCCCGACCGCGTCGCCGTCCGGCGCCGGATGAACGACCACGGGACGATGACCGTCGAGCGGTGCGCGACCAACGAGACCCGCCACGTCTGTGCGTACGCCACCCCCGATCTCAGGCGGCGGCTCGCGGGCTGTCCGGACGGGGAGACGCTGTTGCTGTCCATGTCCCGGATCGGCGGTCGCGCGAACGTGTGGCGGGCGGCGGCCGTCGGCGAGGATGGGCCCTCCGAGGCGGCCGCGGGCGGCTCGGACGCCGACGGGCGACCCCGCGTGTCGCCGTGACATCCCCTCCGCGACCGATGGCGTAGTGTTTAATCCACGCTCGGACGAACGGCCGGTATGAACGACGATGCCGACGGGCCGACGGTTCCAATCGTGTGTGAAACCTGCGGAACCCGGTCGCGGGTCGCCCTCGACGACCTCCGCGAGTCGCTGGCGACGCACAACGACCGCCGCCACGACGGCGAGGCGGTCGCGCAGGTGGATCCGGTCCTGGCGGACGAACTCGCCGACCACGTCGCCGCGGACCTCGGGCTCTACGACCCCGAGGCCTGACCGAAGCGGGCGGTTTATTCCCGCCCGCCGCCCACCCGTGGTATGCTCACGTTCGTCGGGCTCGGGCTGTACGACGAGGAATCGATCACCGTCGAGGGGCGGGCCGCCCTCGCCGAGGCCGACCGCGCGGTCGCGGAGTTCTACACCAGCCACCTCGTCGGCGCCACCGTCGCGGACCTGGAGGCGTCCCACGGCATCGACATCGAGGTCCGGGACCGCGCGGGCGTCGAACGGGACCCCGAAGACCTCCTGGCGGCCGCCGAGGACGGCCACGTCGCGTTCCTGACCGCGGGCGACCCGATGATCTCGACCACCCACGTCGACCTCCGGCTCCGGGCGATCGACCGCGGGATCGATTCCCGCGTGGTCCACGGCGTGACCGCACAGACCGCCGCGTCGGGACTCACCGGCCTCCAGAACTACCGGTTCGGGAAGTCGGTCACGCTCCCGTTTCCGGACGCCCACAGCGGCGGGTCGGTGCCGACGAGCGTGGTGGAGTCGATCGAGGCGAACCGCGAGCGCGGGCTCCACACGCTGGTCTATCTCGACATCAAGGCCGACCGCGACGCGTACATGTCGGCCAGCACCGCCGCCGGGCTGCTCGCGACGGGGTGGGACGACACCCTGGGAGTGGCGGTCGCGCGGGCGGGCAGCCCCGATCCGGTCGTCGCCGCCGACGCGCTGTCGGCGCTGGCCGACCGGGCGTTCGGACCTCCCCTGCACCTGCTCGTCGTTCCAGGCGACCTCCACCACGTCGAGTCCGACGCCCTGGCGGCGCTCGGGGATGCGCCCGCGGACGT
>CAZIQT010000099.1:0-8633 GCA_964541645.1 uncultured Halobellus sp.
GAGCCCGCCGACCGGTTCGACGACGGCGAGCGGATCGGCTACGTCGCCCAGCACGCCAGCGCCGCGAAGGGGATGCCCGTCACCGTCCGCGAGGTGGTGAAGATGGGCCGGTTCCCGCACGTCGGGTTCGGCCGGCTGTCGGCCGCGGACTGGGCGGCCGTCGACGACGCCCTCGCGACGGTCGGGATGGCGGCGCTCGCCGACCGCCGCATCGCGCAGCTCTCCGGCGGCCAACGTCAGCGCGCGTTCATCGCGCGGGCGCTCGCGAGCGAAGCGGACCTGCTCGTGCTCGACGAGCCCACCGTCGGGGTCGACGCCGAGTCGGTCGACGCCTTCTACGACCTGCTCTCGACGCTCAACGCCGACGGGATCACGGTGCTCCTGATCGAACACGACCTCGGGGCGGTCGTCGAGCACGCCGACCGGGTGGTCTGTCTGAACCGGGCAGTCTACTTCGACGGCCCCACCGACACCTTCGTCGAGAGCGACGCGCTGGCGCGGGCGTTCGGAACCGACGCGCAGTTCCTCGCGGAGGGAAGCGAATGACCGCGGCAGCGGTGCTCGCGGGCGCCGGAGGCGGGATCGACCCGGGGGCGGCCCTGCTGTACACGTTACAGGCGGGCGCCGTCGGCGACCTCGTCTTCGGCGTCCTCCTGTGGGTCCTCGAACAGTGGTACTGGCTGATGGACTGGGTCTACTTCGTCACCGGCCTGGAGATGCTGGACCCCCGGTATCGGTATATGCACCGAGCGGTACTCGTCGGGCTGTGTGTCGGGGTGATGGCGCCGCTCATCGGGACCTTCCTCGTCCACCGACAGCTCGCGCTCATCGGGGACGCGCTGGCGCACACCGCGTTCGCGGGAGTGGCCGTCGGGCTGTTCCTGAACGCCGTCATCGACCTCGGGATCTCGCCGTACCTCACCGCGGTGGTGGTGGCGATGATCGCCGCCCTGCTCATCGAGCTCATCTCCGAGGTCACCGACGCGTACAACGACGTCTCGATGGCGATCGTGCTGTCGACGGGATTCGCGCTGGGGACGACGCTGATCAGCCTCAACTCCGGCGGGCTCGCCGTGGGGGTCAACCAGTACCTCTTCGGTAACCTCTCGACGGTGTCCCCGCGGAGCGCGGCCATCCTGCTCGTGCTGTTCGCGGTCATCGTCGGCACGGTGGCCGTCACGCGGAATCAGCTCCTGTACGTCACCTTCGACGAGACCGCGGCCGCCGTCTCCGGCATCCCGGTCGACTGGTACAACCGCGTGATGGTGATGCTGACGGCGATGGTGGTCGTCGGCGCGATGCAGATCATGGGCGTCATCCTGGTCGCCGCGATGCTCGTGGTTCCGGTGGCGGGTGCGACCCAGGTGTCCCGGAGCTTCACCGGGTCGCTGCTCGCGTCGGTCGTCCTCGCGGAGCTCGCGGTCACGCTGGGGATCGCGGTCGCCTACTACGGCGGGGTCACCGCCGGCGGGGTCATCGTGCTCGTCGCCGTCGGGATCTACGTCTGTACCGTCGTGGTCGGGCGGCTGCGGTCCGGCTCCGAGGACCGACGGAGCCTCGAGACGGGGAGCATCGAGGTCGACGACGCCCGGGCGGGATCCGACGACTGAGGTCGCGCCGGCGCCGTCGACGGCGGTGAGTGATCCGGCTACGCGTCGGTCGGCTCCGTCGGGCGGGTCGCCGCGTCGGCGTCGTCGGCGGGGCGGACGTGGATGGCGCCGGCGACGGAGTCGGGGAGGCTCTGTTCGCCCCCGGCGTCGGTCGCGACGGTGACCATCCCGAACGGGGCGACGTCGACGACTTCGAGGGTCGTGCCGGGGGTGACGCCCGCGTTCTCGAGGTACTCGAGTTCCTCGCGGTCGCGGTCGCTGACGCGGGAGACCACCACGCGGTCGCCGACCCCGTGGGTCGAAAGCGGCGTGGTCTCGTCGTCCTCCAGCGGCGAGAGGTCCGCCGACGGGATCGGGTCGCCGTGGGGGTCGACGACCGGATCGCCGAGCGCGTCGGCGACGCGCTCCTCGAACTCCTCGCTGATGTGGTGTTCCAGGGCGTCGGCCTCGTCGTGGACCTCGCTCCAGGAGTAGTCGAGGTGCTCCGCGAGGTAGGCCTCGAGCAGCCGGTGATGGCGGAGCACCTCCAGGGCGACCGTCTCCCCTTCGGGGGTGAGTTCGACCCCCTTGTACTTCTCGCGGGCCACGAGCCCCCGTTCGGCCAGCGACTCCAGCATGCTGGTCACGGTCGCCGGGGTCTTCCCGAGTTCGTCGGCGATCCCGGAGGTCGAGACCGGGGGGCCAGACCGCGTCTGGATCTGGTAGATCGCCTTGAGGTAGTCCTCCATCACGTCGCTCAACATACCCCGGTTTAGACGGTTCTAAAACAACAATCCATCGGTCCAAATCGGGCCGCGTCTCAGATTCCCTTCCCCATCAGGTGGCTCCGGAGCACGTCGGCGGTCTTCGTGCCGGATTCGGTGTTGACCACGACGACGTGGTCGTCGGCGCCGACCGCTCCGTCGTCGGCGAGCGCCTCGACCGCCCCGAGGGCGACGCCACCGGCCGCGCCGACCTCCAGCCCGACCCGCTGTGCGGCGACGACGGCGCTCTCGAGGGCGTCGTCGTCGTCGACGGCGACGAACCCCCCGTCGGTCTCGGCGACCGCAGCGAGCGCCGCCTCCCCCCCGTTGGGGTCGGGGATCTCCAGCTCGCCGACGATGGAGTCCGGTGACTCCCAGGGTTCGTGCGCGTCGGCGCCGCGGTCGTGGGCGGCGACCAGCGGCGCACACCCGGCGGGCTGTGCGGCGTAGACCGCCGGGAGCGCGTCGACGGCGCCGATCTCGCGGAGCTCGCGGAACCCCTTCACCACGCCCGCGACGACCTCCCCGGTTCCGGCGGGGACGACGACCGCGTCGGGGACGGTCCACGACAGCGACTCCGCGAGCTCGAAGGCCACGGTCTTGAGCCCGTCGTGACGGTGGGGGTTGTCGAACTCCTGGAGGGTGTGCCACTCGGATTTCAGATCCCGGTGGAGCGCGGCCTCCGCGTCGGGGTACCGGCCGCCGGCGACGCGCATCTCGCCGCCGTGGACGTTCACCATCGCCTTGTTCGAAAACGGCGTTCGGGAGGGGACGAAGGCGTACGACCGGATCCCGGCCGATCCGGCGTAGGCGGCGGCCGACTGCCCGGCGTTCCCCGGCGTCGCGAGCGCGACCAGTTCGGCGTCGGCCTCGCGTGCGGCGGTCACCGCCGCCGACAGCCCCCGGTCGAGGACCGTTCCGGTTGGGTTCCGGCTCTCGTCTTTGATCGACAGGTCGCCGACCCCCGCGTCGGCCGCGAGCGGCGCGGCGTCGACGAGCGGGGTGTCGCCCTCGCCCGCGGTGACCGGGTCGTCGAACGCGAGCAGGTCGCCGTACCGCCACATCGATCCGGAGTCGGGGCCGGCGAGGTCGTCGGGCCACTCGACGGCGTCGTAGTCGTAGTCGGGGTCGAGCGGCGCGCCGGCGTCGCTGTCGCCCGTCGCGGTCGCGTCGTAGCGCTCGCCGGTCGCGGTGCAGACCAGTCCGCGGAACGCCTCGGTGGGTGACATACCCGACGCAACGACCCGGACGGCTATATCCCTACTCACTCGCGCGACCGACGCGCAGTCCATTTGAACCCGCCCGCCGAACTCGAGGTATGACCGACGGATCCGTGATCGTCGCCGGGGGCGGGCTGGCCGGGCTGGTCGCCGCGCGGCGGCTCGCCGACGCCGGGGTGGACGTGACGCTGTACGAGGAGCGGCCGGACGTCGGCGGGCGCGTGCGGACGGAGTCGATCGAGGGGTTCACGCTCGACCGCGGGTTCCAGGTGCTCTTCACCGCGTACCCCGCGGTCCGAGCCGAGCTGGACCTCGACGCGCTCGACCTCCGGTATTTCACGCCCGGGGCGGTGATCGCCCGGCCGGGCTCCCGGTCGACGCTCTCCGACCCGCTCCGGGACCCCCGAGCGCTCGTCGCGTCGCTCCGGAACGACGAGGTGACGCTGACCGACAAGGCCCGGACCCTGCTGCTCCGGCAGCACGTCGGCACGCGCGACGAGGCGGAGATCTTCGACAGCCCGGACCGATCGATCCGGTCGTATCTCCGGGAGTGGGGATTCTCCGAGGCCTACGTCCGGAACTTCGTCGCGCCGTTCTACGGCGGGATCACCCTGGATCGGTCGCTGTCGACCTCGAAGCGCGTGTTCGAGTACACGTTCAAGTCGCTCTCGGAGGGCCGGATCGCGGTGCCCGCCGAGGGCATCGCCGCGATCCCCGAACAGCTCGCCGACCGGGCGGAAGCCGCCGGCGCGTCGATCCGGTGCAGCGAGCCCGTCGAGTGGGTCACCGACCGCGGCGACGGCGTGACGGTCGGCACGTCGTCGGGGAACGTCGACGCCGACGCGGTCGTGGTCGCGACCGATCCCACGGAGGCGAGGCGGCTCACCGGAGTCGAGTCGATCCCGACCGACGCCCGCGGGTGCGTGACGCAGTACTACCGGCTGCCCGAGGCGGTCGCTCCGAGCACGCGGCGGAAGCTCCTGCTCAACGCCGGCGACCCGTCGCCGAACACCGTGGTGCCGATCTCCGAGGTCGCGCCGGCGTACGCGCCCGACGGCGAGGCGCTGCTCAACGCGACGTTCCTCGACGACGCCGCCTTCGGACGCGACGCCGACGCGCTCGCGGCGGAGACGCGACTGACGCTCGAATCGTGGTACCCCGATCGGGAGTTCGCCGACCTGGAACCCGTCCGGACCCACCGGATCGAGTTCGCGCAGTTCGACCAGCCGCCGGGGGTCCACGACGACCTTCCGGCCCCCCGCGCGCCGGGCGGGCGGACCTACCTTGCGGGCGACTACACCGCGTGGTCGGCGATCCAGGGCGCGATGCGGAGCGGCCGGGAGGCGGCGGCGGCGGTACTCCGGGACCTGTGACGTCGTGGTCGACACCGGGTCGGAGCCCCCGCCTCAGAGCAGCCGCCGAAACTTCGACAGCGGCGGAAACCGGAGCGTCGATCCGTCGTCGGCGTCGTAGACGACCGGACGGGCGTCCGACAGTCCGTCGACGAGCGGGGTCTGGAGGTCGCCGCCGCGGGCGTCGTTGACCGTCACGCCGGGGGCGAGCCGCGAGAAGGCCGGGAGCATCAGCACGTCGGCGCCGCGGTGCGCGTCGGGCACCGCCAGAAAGCACGGGTGGCGCTTGCCCTCGATGGTGATCGCGGGGTGGTCGTGGCCGATCACGTACCGGTCGGCGTCGACGTCCGGCAGCTCGTGGCCGTGACAGACGACGGTCCTGTGGGCGCCGTCGACGACGTGCGCCGACACGACGTCGTCGCGGAGGCTGTCCAGCGCCGTGTCGTGGTTCCCGCGGACGAAGACGGGCCGGGCGCCGGCGTCGTAGCAGGCGTCGACGAGGGCGTCGACGGTCCCGCGCGCCCGCCGGGTGGCGCCGTCGAACCGGTGGAGCACGTCGCCGGCGAAGACGACCGTCTCCGGCTCCCGCTCTAGAAGTCGGTCGAGCCGGTCCGTCAGGTCGGCCCGCTCGCCGAGCGGGAGCGTGACGTTCGACGCCTCGCCGCGGCCGGCGTGGAGGTCCGCGACGACGAGCGTCGCCGCGTCCGTGAGGAACACCCCGCGCCGGTGGAACGCGACCCCGTTCACGGCCGTGGTTACCCGCCCGGCAGCAAGACCTTGGCGCTTCCTCGGGCGGAGGGGTTTTGATCGTCGCTCCCGAGAACAGCAGATATGACCGGAGCCCTCGAGGACAAACGGACCGCGACGCGGTTTCGGATTCTCGTCGAGATCGCGGACCGCCAGCCGGCGGTGAGCCAAGGCGAGATCGCCGACGGCGTCGGCGTGACGAGCCAGGCGGTCAGCGAGTACATCCGGGAGCTCGTCGCCGACGGCTACGTCGACAAGGAGGCCCGCTCGCGGTACCGCGTGACGAAGGAGGGGGTCGACTGGCTGTTCCAGGAGGCGAAGGGGCTCCGTCGGTTCGCCGAACACGTCACCGAGGACGTGCTCGAAAGCGTCCAGGAGGACGCCGCGATCGCGACCGCGGCCATCGACGCCGGCGACACGGT
This sequence comes from uncultured Halobellus sp., assembly GCA_964541645.1. Classification (GTDB taxonomy): domain Archaea; phylum Halobacteriota; class Halobacteria; order Halobacteriales; family Haloferacaceae; genus Haloquadratum. The sequence continues at coordinate 6,095 of CAZIQT010000099.1, forward strand.
GACGCTGTCGCTCCGCGACGGGCTGCTCCACGCCACCCCCGACGACGCCGGCCCCGCGACCGGCGTCGCCACGACCAGCGCCGAGTCCGGCGCCGACGTGAGCGTGACCGGCTTCGAGGGCGTCATCGAGATCGATCCCGGCCGGGTCACGGTGGTGCAGGTGCCGTCGGCGCGGGCGGGCGGGAGTCGGGCGGTCCCGGCCGAGGGGCTCCGGAACGTCTGTGCGGACGTGTCGGTGGTCGCCGCCGCGGGGGTGGAGGCGGTCCTGTCGCTCCGCGACGCCGGCATCGAGCCGGAGACGACCTTCGCCGCCGGCGACGTGGCCGCCGAGGCGGCCGCGCGGGGGGTGGATGCTGTGGTGGTCGCGACCGCCGACGCCGTGGGGCGGGTGACCGACGCGCTCCGCGACGGCGACGTCCTCTACGAGGTCACCGAGGCGGGCGCGGCCGTCGGGCCGGCGTTCGACGGCGACGGCGAGGAGGCCGGGACGGACGACGGGGACGACGCCTGAAGAAGGCGAACGGGCGACACGGCGGGGGAATCCACGGCGCGGCGTGTCGCACACCCGCGAACGCGCCGTGGCGGCGCTTCAGAGCATGGGGCGCCTGGTCCCGGCATCGCTCAAAAACGTCGGGGTCCGGAACGGGAAAGGACTAATTCCGGGAGCGCCACCACTGGATATCGGCTCGCGTCGGACCGGCGCGAGCGATCACGCATGCCCACCACGCCCGACGTAGTCGTCCTCCGTGAGGGGACCGAGGGACTCTCGATGGAATCGTACGCCGCGGCGCTCCGGGAGCGGCTCCCCGAGCGGACGGTCGAACTCGCCCGGACGCCGGCGGCGGAACGGGAGTCGGTCGCCGACGCGCGCGTCGTAACGGGCATCGACCTGCGCCCGGAGCTCGCGGAAGCGGCTACGGGCCTCGAACTGTTCGCGTGTACGTTCGCGGGAACCGACCACCTCGATCTCGGTGCCCTCGCCGCGTCCGGGGTCGCGGTCACGAACGCCGGCGGGATCCACGCCCCCGGGATCGCCGAACAGTCGATCGGGCACATGCTCGTGTTCGCGCGGCGGCTGCAGGAGGCGTGGCGGCGGAAGCGGAACGCCGAGTGGCGCCACTTCCAGTCCTCGGAGTTCGCCGGCAGCACGGTGACGGTCGTGGGGCTGGGCGCGATCGGCCGGGCAGTCACCCGGCGGCTGGAGGGCTTCGACGTCGACACCGTCGGGATCCGGTACACCCCCTCGAAGGGCGGCCCGACCGACGAGGTGTACGGGTTCGACGCCGACGCGATCCACGACGCGCTGTCGCGGAGCGACTACGTCGTCGTCGCGTGCCCCCTAACCGACCGGACGCGGGGGCTGCTCAGCGAGGCGGAGTTCGCGACGCTGCCGCCCGATGCCGTCGTCGTCAACGCCGCCCGCGGCGCCGTCGTCGACACGGAGGCGCTGGTGGCGGCGCTGCGGTCGAACGGGATCCGCGGGGCGGCGCTCGACGTGACAGACCCCGAGCCCCTCCCGGAAGGCCACCCACTGTGGACGCTGGAGAACTGCTTGATAACCCCACACACCGGCGGGTACACGCCGAAGCACTGGGAGCGGCTGGCCGACGTCGTCGCCGGGAACGTCGAGCGGCTCGACGCCGGGGCGGAACTGGTGAACGCGGTTCGGCCACCCGATTCGTAGGGGGCCCGAGCCGGGCGCCGTCGCGGGGCGGCGAGTCCCGAACGACGGGCGGGAGCGCGGGGAGCGCCCGCGGTGTCAGTCGGCGTGCTCCCGCGCGGTGGCGTACGCCTCCTGGAGCCGCTTGAACTCCGCCTGGGAGCCGCCGTGGTCCGGATGGACCCGCTTCACCCGGTCGCGGTAGGCGTGTCTGACCTCCTCGGCGGTCGCGTCCCGGGGGAGCTCGAGGCGGTCGAACGCGGCTGCGACGGGGTCGGATCCCGCGGGCTCCGGGCCGGAGTCGAACTCCGGAACCTCGAACGGGAGCCGTCGACCCAGCGCGTGGCCCGGCATCTCGTACTCACACAGCACGGTGTAGGTCCCCGCGCGTTCGAGTTCGAAGTACGCCTTCGCGTCGAAGGTCAGCGCCACGTCGCGGCCCGGGAGGTAGAACTCCACCGTCCGGCCGTGGACCTCGACGTCCTCGGCGAACGGCTCGGAGATCCGGCGGAGGTACGACCGGATCTCCCCGCGGCGGCGGACCGAGCCGTCCACCCGTCGGCCGGCGACCGGCTCGTCGGGGAACAGCCGCCCGCCGAGCAGGAACACCCCGGCCACCACGACCGAGGCGAGGCCGCCGCCGGCGAGCCCCAACACGAGCCACGGCGGCAGCACCGACAGCCACTCCGGATGCACACACAGGCGGAGGGGCGCGCGACTAATGAATTTCTCGCACCGCGTGAGCTACTCGGTTCCGAGTGGTTTTCATTCACGCCTGCGTGCTCCGAAACGTACTTTAGGAAGATCCGCAGAAACACACACGCTAATGGCTGTAGCTTGGCTGGAGGACGTTCGGTCGACCGACGTCGACGGCGTCGG
>CAZIQT010000100.1:0-8608 GCA_964541645.1 uncultured Halobellus sp.
ACGAGGAGGTACGCGCTTTAGCCGACGCCCCCGACGGGAAGCGGGCGTACGTCGGTTACGAGCCCTCCGGGGTCCTCCACGTCGGGCACATGCTCACCGCGACCAAGCTGATCGAACTCCAGGAGGCGGGATTCGAGGTGGTGGTGCTCCTGGCCGACGTCCACGCCTACCTCAACGGGAAGGGCACCTTCGCGGAGATCCGCGAGACCGCGACCCGGATGCAGGAGCAGTTCGTCGCCTACGGGCTGGAGCCCGAGTCGACCGAGTTCGTGCTCGGCTCGGAGTTCCAACTCGACGAGGAGTACGTGTTGGATCTCCACGCGCTGGAACTGGAGACGTCGCTGTCGCGGGCCGAGCGCGCGATGTCGGAGATCGCGGGCGGCGACACCGCGACGGTCGCCCACGCGGTCTACCCGCTGATGCAGGCGCTGGACATCGTCTCCCTCGACGTCGACCTCGCGATCGGCGGGATGGAACAGCGAAAGGTGCACATGCTCGCCCGCGACACGCTGCCGAGCATCGACGCCGACTCGCCGACGTGTCTCCACACCCCGCTGATCGCTGACCTCACGACCGGCGTGGGCAAGATGTCCACCTCCTCGGGGGTGTCGATCTCGATGGAAGACGCCGCCGCCGACATCGAGGCGAAAGTCGAGCAGGCGTACTGTCCGCCCACCGCCGACCCCGACCCGACCGACGACGGCGAGGAGCGCGAGAACCCCGTGTTGCAGCTGTTCGAGTACCACGTCTTCCCGCGCTTCTCGCAGGTCGTGGTCGAACGCCCCGAGAAGTACGGCGGCGACCTGACCTACGGCAGCTACGCCGACTTGGAGGCGGACCTCGAATCCGGCGCCCTCCACCCCGCCGACGCGAAGGGGGCGCTCGCGACTTACCTGGACGACCTGATCGCGCCGGGGCGCGAGCGGATCCGGTCGGCCCGGGAGTGAGCGCGGGACCGGCCGCCGTGGGGGGCCGCGGTCGGCGCCGTCGCCCCCGCCGGGGACGTCGTGACCGCCCTCACAGCTCCATGGCGTCGCCGAGCGTGAACGTCCCCTCGTAGAGCGCGGTCCCCACGACGACCGCCGCCGCGCCGGCGTCCTGGAGCGCCCGGACGTCGTCGAGCGACGCCACCCCGCCGGAGGCGACGACGGGGACGTCGACCGCGTCGACCACCCGCGCGGTCTCGTCGGCCCGGACGCCCTCGTGTTTCCCTTCCACGTCGACGTCGGTGAACAGGATCGCCCCCGCGCCCTCGGCTTCGAACCGCGCGGCGGCGTCGGCGGGGTCCAAGCCCGTCCCTTCGGTCCACCCCGAGACAACGACCTCGCCGGCCTCGGCGTCGAGGCTCACCACCACCCGGCCGGGGTAGTCGGCGGCGACCGCGGCGACGAGGTCGGGGTTCTCGACCGCGGCGGTGCCGAGGATGACGCGCTCGACACCGCGGTCGAGCAGGTCGGTCGCGTCCGCCGCGGTCCGGATCCCGCCGCCGAGTTGGACGGGGACGTCGACGGCCTCGACCACCGCCTCGACCGCGTTGGCGTTCGCCCGCTCGCCGTCGAACGCGCCGTCGAGGTCGACCAGGTGGAGGGTTTCGGCGCCCGCCGCGACCCACCGTTCGGCGGCCGCGACGGGGTCGCCGTACCGCGTCTCGGTTCCGCGCTCACCCTGGACGAGTTGGACCACCTCGCCGTCCTGCATGTCGACCGCGGGGATCACCTCGAACTCCGGAAACGGCTGGTGCATACCCGTCTTCGGTGGGGGAGCCGCCTAAACGCACCGACGTCCGGCGGCGCGGAAGAGGTACACCTTTGAGCGCGGAACGTGGAGGCACACGCGATGCAACTGTTCGGGTCGAGCGGCACCCGGGGCGTGGTCGGCGACGGGCTCTCCCCCGAGTTCGTCCTCCGGATCGCGAAGGCCGCGGGCACCGTCTGGTCGGGCGACCGCGTCTTCGTCGCCCGCGACACGCGGACCTCCGGCGAGATGTTCACGAACGCCGCCGCGAGCGGGCTCGCGAGCGTCGGGGTCGACGTCGACCGGCTGGGGATCGCGCCGACGCCCGCCGCCGTCCGGTACGCCGCCGTCCACGGCGTCCCCGGGCTGGTGATCACCGCCTCCCACAACCCCCCGGAGTACAACGGCGTGAAGCTGGTCGGCGCCGACGGGGTCGAACTCGGCGTCGACCGGCTCGAACGGATCGAGGAGCACATCCTCGCGGAGGAGTTCGCGATCGCGGCGTGGGACGGCGTCGGCGCGGTCGACCGGGTGACCTCGGCGAACCGGGCGTACGTCTCGGAACTGCTCGACTCGGTCGACCGCGAGGCGATCGCCGCGGCCGACCTCACCGTCGCCGTCGACCCGGGCCACGGCGCCGGCGCGGTCACCAGCCCGGAGTTTCTCCGCCGGCTGGGGTGTTCGGTCGTCACGGTCAACGCCACGCCCGACGGCTTCTTCCCCGGGCGGCAGCCCGAGCCGGTGGCGTCCCGGCTCGACGACCTCCGGACGCTCGTGACCGCCGCCGACGCCGACGTCGGGATCGCCCACGACGGCGACGCCGACCGGGCGGTGTTCGTGGACGAGACCGGGGCGTTCGTGGCGGGCGAGGCGTCGTTCGCGGCGCTCGCGGCCGCGGAGCTGGGCCCCGGCGACACCGCGGTCGCGGCGGTGAACGTCTCCCAGCGGTTGGTGGACGTCTGCGACCGGGTCGGCGCGGATCTTGAGCTGACCCCGATCGGGTCGACCAACATCATCACCCGGATCCGCAAGCTCCGGGCGGCGGGCGAGCGGGTGCCGGTCGCCGGCGAGGGTAACGGCGGGGTGTTCTTCCCCGACTACCGGCTGGTCCGAGACGGCGCCTACACCGGCGCGAAGTTCCTGGAGCTCGCGGCCGAGCGCCCGGTCAGCGACCTGGTCGCGTCCTACTCCGACTACGAGAACGTCCGGCTCGACCTGACGTACGACACCGACGCGGAACTCGACGCGATGCTCGACGCCGCCCGCGAGTTCGCCGCCACCGCCGACGCCGACCCCGACACCACCGACGGCTACCGGCTGGACTACGGCGACGCGTGGGTGCTGGTGCGGCCCTCCGGCACCGAGCCGAAGGTGCGGGTCTACGCGGAGGCCCGCGACGCCGACCGCGCCCGGACGCTCGCGGCGGACGCCGCCGCGCCGCTGCGGGCCGCGCTCGACGACGCCGAGTGAGGCTCACGCCGCGAGGAGCCCGAACAGCAGACACAACACGCCCAGCATCAGCAACGCGACCCCCCGCTCGATCGACCCCCGCTCGACGCCGGTGTCGCCCGACTCGACCGCTCCCTCGTCGGCCGGCCCCAGCCAGTCGGTGGGGTGGCGGGGACCCGGGCCCTCGGGTCCGTCGTCGAGGAGCCGGCGGACCGCCCGCCCGGTCCGGAGCGCCCGCGCGCCGTAGTAGAAACAGGCGGCCCCGACGACGGCGGTGACCGCAGCCACGAGCACCGGCTACCCCCCGCCGTCCGCGTCGAGCGCCGCCGCCAGCCGGTCGCGGACGTCCCGCAGCCGCTCCAGTTCGGCGGCCGCCGCCCCCGATCGGACCGCCGCCAGCTCGTCGTCGTCGAGCTCCGCGTGGGCGCGGGCGGCGTTCCGGAGCTCCCGGTAGTCGTCCCGGCGGGTCAGCCGCCGGACGGTCCGGAGCCGGGCGACCGTCGCCTCGTCGGCGAACCGCCCGAGCAGCGACTCCACCTCCCGGGCCCGGAACCGGAGCTCCCCCGCCGGCGGGGGCGGCAGCGACACCGTCAGCGGGTCGCCCGAGAGGCGTTCGAGGTAGGTCCGGTGGACCGCGACGGTGGTCTGAAGCAACCCCGGATCCTCGGCGTAGTGGCCCAGCTTCGAGCCGGTGAAGTCGGCGTACTCCAGCAGCGTGGGGATCGACTCGTCGGCGTCGGGGCTCTCGGCGGCGAACTCCCGGAGGTCCCGCGGCGGCGACCGGAACGCCACGAGCGGGAACGACTCCGCGCGTTCCAACAGCCCGACGACGTCCGCGATCGACGCCGACGCGTAGCAGTCGTCGAACGCCTCCCGGACGGCGTCGTTGTACGCCTCGATGGGGTCGGTGAGCTCCGCGACCGGCGCGTCGAGGTCGGCCTCGCCGACCGCCAGCCACTCCGCCCGGGCGTCGATCTCCTCGTCGAGGTCGCGGCGGCAGAGCCGTGCGTCCCGGGTGGCTGTCGCCACCGCCGCCTCGGCGTCCTCCCGGCGGTCGAGGAGGTCGACGCACTCGCCGGCCGGGTCGAGGTCCTCGCGGGCGGCGTCGAAGTCGGACTCGCTCAGCCGGCGTTGGTCCAGCCGTTCGCCGGCGGCGTCGAACGCGTCGCTCGCAGGGGTGTCGTCGCCGCGGTCCTCCACGAGCCCGAGGAACTTGTCCTGGAACTCCACGTACGCCTGGAAGTCGCCGGTTCCGGTTGCCGACCCCTCGTAGCGCTCCAGCAGCCGGATCGCCGTCCGGTAGGCGTCGGCGGCGTCGACGACCGCGTCCTCGCCGACGGCTGCGATCTCGGACTCGACCGCCGCGAGCCGCTCCCTGGCCGCTTCGAGCTCCCGGATCCGTTCCTCGGCTGCCTCCACCCGGGCGTCGACGCCGTCGGTCGCGGGGTCGCCGGCGTCGTCCCCGTCTCCGGGGGCGTCCAGTTCGGACATCGGGTCAGCCGTACACGTCCTCGGGGTCGAACGCCCGTTCGCCCACGCGGTCGCCATCGAGCGTGCGGTAGAAACACGACCGGAAGCCGGTGTGGCACGCGCCGCCGGTCTGGTCGACCAGATACAGGAGGGTGTCGGCGTCGCAGTCGACCCGGATCTCCCGGACGGACTGTGTGTGGCCGCTGGTGGCGCCCTTCTCCCAGAGCTCCTCGCGGCTCCGGGAGTAGTAGTGGGCCCGCCCGGTCTCCCGCGTGCGTTCGAGCGCCGCCGGCGAGACGTACGCGAGCATGAGCACCTCGCCGGAGTCGGCGTCCTGCGCCACGGCGGGCACGAGCCCGTCGGCGCCGAACTCCACGTCGATGTCGGGGTCGTCGGTCATTGTTCCGACCCAGGCGGGTCCGGCCGATAGGTCTTTTGCCCCGTCGACCCCCGGCCTCCGGACGTAGCGGGGATCACACCACGCCCAGCGCGCCCAACACGCCGAAGACGACGTCCCCGTAGACGAACGCCACGACGGTCCCGAGGAACATCGGCACGATGAACGGGATCCCCGGCGAGAGCCACACCGCCTCGCGGTCGGTCACCACGTCGAGCCCGCTCCGGAGTTTCTCCGGGGTGGTGCCGTACGCCGTCCCCTCGATGTCGTCGAGGAACGCCGCCGCCCCCCACGGGTCGTCGGGGTCGCGGTCGGGGTCGAACCCGTCCCCGACGCTCAACGTCGAGGGATCGTCGCCGTCCGCGCCCACCGCGCCGTCGGTCGGGTCGTGGGTCTCGGTGATACTCCCGGGGTCACGGGCCCACTCGGGGTTCGACCGGACGGCCACCAGGCTGGTCCCCCGCCACCGGAGGTACATACGGAGCGCGTCGACGTCGAGGCCGCTCCGGGTGAACCCCTCCGGGGTCTCGAACAGCCGGCCGTGGGCCGTCGGGAGCGCCGACACGTCGATCCGGCGGCCGAACAGCGCCACCGGGAACGTCACCTCGCCGTCGGCGAGGTTCCGGACGAGCAGCCCCAGCGGATACGCCGCCGCCATCACCACGGTGTTGGTGAGGACAGTCATGGAGAAGACCCCGAGCGTGGTCACGGCGACGGGGAGGGTAACCCCCGAGAAGAAGTAGGTTGGAAACGTGGGCAGCAGGACCGAGATCGCGATCAACGCCTTGGCGTCGGCGCCGCCGAACCCGCCCAGCCGCCAGAACAGGTACGCGATCGGCGCGACCACCAGGAGGCTGACGCCCACCCGGACGAAAAACAGGGCGTCGGCGGCGGTCGAAAGCGACAGGTGGCCGACGGCGTCCCACACGAGCAACGCGGCCCCCAGCGCCACCACCGGGTACCAGGTTCGGCTCGGCACCCGGCGAACCTTGACGTCCCGCCACGCCGCCCACCCGAGCACCGGAACGACCGCCAACCGGAGCACGTCCGGCACGCTGGCGAACATACGGGATGACCGACCCCGGGGGAATTGTAGCTTGTGTTTGGGCGTCGGGCGGGGACGGCCGGTCGCGCGTCGTGGCTTTAAGCCTCCGGCGTGCGTACGGTAGAGTGATGCCTCAGACTGGCGACACCGCACCGACGTTCTCCGCGACGCGCGGCACGAGCGATCACGAGTCGTTCGACCTCGAAGACGCGATCGGCGACGGCCCGATCGTTCTGGCGTTCTTCCCCGGGGCGTTCACCCCCCCGTGTACGAACGAGATGATCACGTTCCAGGACCGCCTCGACCGGTTCGAGTCGGCCGGCGCGACCGTCTACGGCGTGAGCGCCGACTCGCCGTTCTCCCAGGGGTCGTTCCGGGAGGAACACGGGATCGAGTTCGACCTCGTCAGCGACATGGGCGGCGCGGCGATCGACGCCTACGACCTCGAGATCGACATCGCGGACCTCGGGCTCCACGGCATCGCGAACCGCGCGGTGTTCGTGATCGACGACGCGGGCACGATCACCTACAGTTGGGTCGCCGACGACCCCACCCAGGAACCCGACTACGACGAGGTACTCGACGCGGTGGAAGCCGCCTGAACGCCCCCCGATCCGCCCGGACCCCGCGCTCCGAACAGCCGGACGGGTCCCCGCTCGACGCCCCCCGACCAGCGGAGGCCGGGGTCGCCGACGACCCCACGGCGACGGGTTAACCGGAGGTTAAATTTACCCGTCGGGTCCCGCGCTCCGAGTGCCGGAGACGCAACCCGATGCTGTTAGACCTGATCACGCGAGCGAGAGCCGACGCGAAGGACGCCGATCCGACTGAAATCGACGAACCCCTCGAACGGTTCGTGTCTACCGACGCGATACGCGACTTGGAGGCTCACGACAGCGACTCGTGGTATCTGGAGTTCGAAACGCGCGACGGCGTCGTCGCGGTCACCGGCGACGGCAAGGTCTCCGTCCGCGACGACCGACAGTGGGACCCTCGGGGGTGACCGGCGGCGCGTGCCGCGGCGGTCGGGCCCCCGCGTTCCCGCCGTGACCCGACCGGCGCCCGGGTCGGAGTCGAGGACGGCGCACTCGCGACGACCCGGGGCGCCCGAGCGGTCTCTCGACGCCGACGGACCAGTTGGTGGTCGGCGTGCGGTAAGGGAACGACCCCGCGTGACGGTGCGGAAAACGGGTGTGTGAACGCGTCGCTACGTCGTCAGATGACGCGGTTCTGGAGGTAGTCGAGGTGCTTGGCGTTGTAGACGATCTTCACATCGTCGGCGGCGGGCGACCCGATGCAGGTCAGCCGCACGTTCTTGTCGGTGACCTCCTCGTCGGAGAGGATCTGCTGCATGTCCATGTCGATGTCGCCCTCCTTGACGATGGCTGCGCAGTTCGCACACGCGCCGGCGCGGCACGAGAACGGCCAGTCGTAGCCCTGGGCCTCGGCGGCCTCCAGAATGTACTCGCCCTGGTTGACTTCGAGGGTGCCGTGGTCCTCCTCGTCCAGCCCGGCGTCTCCGGCCTTCTCGAAGAGGTCGTCGGCGTCCATGTCCCAACCCTCGTCCTCGACTACCTCGTAGTTAAGGTATTCTACTGTAGGCATCACCAGAACGTTAGGATGCCATGCCATTAGACTTTGCTGTTCGATCCGGGTTCGGCGGGCGCGCGGCGGCCGCGATCAGGCCGTCGCGGCCGCGATCGCCCGGTCCAGATCGGCGATGACGTCGTCGACGTCCTCGATCCCGACCGACAGCCGGATCATGTCCGGCGTGACCCCCGCGGCGCGTTGTTCCTCCTCGGTGAGCTGCTGGTGGGTGGTCGACGCCGGGTGGATCACCAGCGTCTTGGCGTCGCCGACGTTCGCGAGCAGCGACGCGAGTTCGACGTTGTCGACGGTGTCGCGGGCGGCGTCGTAGCCGTCGGCGAGCCCGAAGGTGATCATCCCGCCGTAGCCGCCCTCCAGATACTCCGTCGCCTCGGCGTGGGTCTCGTGGCTCTCCAGGCCGGGGTAGTTGATCCACGAGACCGCGTCGTGGTCGTCGAGGAACTCCGCGACCGCCATCGCGTTCTCGCAGTGCCGCTCCATCCGCATGGGCAGCGACTCCAGCTTCTCTAAGGTGTTCCACGCGTCGAACGGCGACTGGGCGTTGCCGAGGTCGCGCAGCCCCCGCGCGATCGCGGCGTAGGTGAGCGCGGCGTCGCCGAACCGCTCGGCGAAGTTGACGCCGTGGTACGCGGGGTTGGGGGCACCGACCTCGGGGAACTTCTCGGGGTGGTCGCCCCACGGGAAGGTGCCGCCGTCGACCAAAACCCCGCCGACGGTGGTGCCCGCGCCGTGGATCCACTTGGTGGTGGAGTCCCACACCAGGTCCGCGCCGTGCTCGATCGGCCGGCAGAGGTAGGGCGTCGCGAAGGTGTTGTCCACGAACAGCGGCACGTCGTGGTCGTGGGCGATCCCGGCGACCCGCTCGATGTCGGGGGTCACCAACGCGGGGTTGCCGATCGTCTCCA
>CAZIQT010000101.1:0-8557 GCA_964541645.1 uncultured Halobellus sp.
TGCAGGTCCCCCCGGATCCGCGACCCGTCGGGGAGGTGCTTGGTGACGCCCGAGAACAGCTGGAGGATCATCGCGAGTTTCTCCTCGCGGTAGCCGTAGATCGACGGCGCCACCGAGTCGATCATCAGCTCGTGGATGTTCGATTCGTTCGAGAGGTCGACGATCTCCGCGACGTCCGCCTCCGTGATGTTCATGTCCTCGAACTCCTCGTCCTCGATCTCGACGGCGACGCCGTCCATGTAGAGGTCGAAGATGGGGGTCTTCTCGTTGTTCGCGGTCTGCTGTTCGATGTGGAGCACGCCCGTGACGGTGACGTGGTCGCCCGCAGTGACCTGGCCAGTCACGTCGTCTTCGAGGTCGACGTCGATGTTCTGCGGCGTCTCGCCGCCACGCAGCCCCTCGGGACTCTCCTGGACGCGGACCTTCTGGGCGTCCACGAACTCGGATTGGTCGAAGTCGACGTGGAACGGTCCCTGGCGTTCACACCCCTGGCACTCGTGTGGCTCCTGGAACCCGCTGTCGCTCTGGGGGATGTAGGTCATCGTCCCGCACCGTTGGCACTCGAAGGCCGCCTCGGTGATCTTCGGCCGGACGTCGGTGGCCTTCCGGACGATCCCCTGGACCGAGATGATCCGGCCGATGTGGTCGTCGTGGACCCGGATGTTCCGGATGTCGACCGTCTCGGGCAGGTTGGTGAGCCGGACGTGGGCGCGGCCGAGTTTGACGTCGGCCGGGAGGTCGTAGAGCCGGAGCGCCTCCTCGGCGTACTCCTGCATCTGGTCGGGTTTCGCCAGGTAGTCCTCCGCGAGGTCGATGTCGAACGTCGAGAGGTCGTCGTAGTCGACGTAGAGCGACCGCTGTTCGTTGGGGTACTGCTGTGCGAGCGTCCCGATCTCGTCGCGGTAGTATTTCCGGTAGAACTGGATGAATTGATCGGTGACGTCCGAGGGATCGGAGGGGGCCTGCGCCATCGCACCGGAGTAGGGTCCCCCTCCGGTAAGAGTCTTCGCCACCCCGGTTCTGGGGGCCGGAGCGCACCCGGCGGGCTCGGGCGTCCGTGCGTCGGCCTACAGCGACACGTCGGTCTCGATGTCCTCGGTCGCATCCCCGAGCCCGTCGCGGCGGGCGTCGGCGGCGAGCCGGGTCGAGAGGTCCGCGTCGGTGAGCAGGTCGGCGAACGCGTCGCGGTACCGGTGGTTCACCTGCCGGGAGGCGAGGTCGGCCGCCACCACCTTGCGGTACCGGCGGACCGCGGCCGGCGTCACGTCCGCCGGGAGCGCCGCGTCGAGCGCGTCGTCCGGGTCGTCGGCGTCGGCGGCGTCGCGGACGAGACGCCGGAGCTCCCCGTACGGAACCGGCGCCTCGCGGTCCGCGTCGGCGACGAGGTGGAGCGCCATCCGCGCGTCGAACACCGTCTCGGCGTCGGCGTCGGTCGACAGCGACGCCGCCACCGCCGCGTCGGCGTCGGCGGACCACGGCTCCGTGCCGACGTCGTCGGGGTCGAAGAACGCCCGGACGACCCGGCGGAGGTCCGGTTCCGGGAGGGCCGCGTCGAAGTCGTCGCGGTCGGTCATCCCGGCGACGAGCGTCGAGAGCCGCTCGTCGACCGCGTCGGCGGCGCCGTCGCCGGTCGACAGCGACCCCGTGGCTGCGGTCCGGGACTCGGTCACCGCCTCCTCGCCGGTGGTCTCCACGAAGAGGTCACGGAGTTCCGCGGTTCTGTCGTCCATCGGGCGTGCGTACGGGGGGACGACGTACAAGCCTTGCCGTCGGAAACCGAACGGTTACCCACGAGCCTCGCTATGGTAAACCGAACGATTGATGTGGGTTTACGAGAGCGGAATGGGTATGACGACGGAGACGCAGTCGGTCGAACTCGTCGGCGACGACGTCGTCGCGAACGTCGCCCGTGCGGCGTTGTTCGCGGCGCTCACCGGCGCGTTCGCGTACGTATCGTTTCAGAACCCGATCTCCCCGGTCCCGGTGACTCTTCAGGTGCTTGGGGTGTTCCTCGCGGGCATCTTCCTGGGGCCGGTGTGGGGCGGCGCCTCTCTGACGTTCTACCTCGCCGCGGGGGCGGCGGGGGCGCCGATCTTCGCCGGGGGGTCGCCAGGGCTCGGCCCGCTGGTTGGCTCGACCGCGGGCTACCTCTGGTCGTACCCGATCGCGGCGGCGCTCGTGGGTGCCGTCGTCCACGGGGTCGACGGGCTGACCGACCCGAAGACGGTCCGGACCGCCCGGCTCGTGGCGGGCATGGTCGCCGGGACCGTGGTGATCTACGCGCTCGGGACCGTGGGGTTCGCGGTCGTCCAGAACGTCGGCCTGATCCAGGCGTTCACCGTCAGCGCGGTGGCGTTCGTCCCGTTCGAGGCCGTGAAGATCGCCGCCGCCGTGGGGATCGTCCGGAGCGACGCCGCCGCGGCCGCGTAGCCGGATGTCGTCGATGGAGCCCCGCCGGCCGTGATCGAAACCACCGACCTCGTTCACCGCTACGGCGACGTGGTGGCCGTCGACGGGGTCTCGCTGTCGATTTCCGACGGGGAGTGCGTCGTGCTCGCGGGCGCCAACGGCTCCGGGAAGACCACGCTCGTCCGCCACTTCAACGGGCTGCTGGAGCCCGACGCCGGGACGGTTGCGGTGAACGGCCGACGCGTCGGGGAAGACCTGGTCGCCGCACGAACCGCCGTCGGGATGGTGTTCCAGGAGCCCCGTGACCAACTCGTCGCCGCCACCGTCGGCGCCGACGTGGCGTTCGGGCCGGAGAACCTCGGACTCGACAGGGGGGAGATCGACCGCCGCGTGACGGCGGCGCTGTCGGCGGTGAACCTCGACGGCCGCGGCGACGAGCGCGTCGACGAACTCTCCGGCGGCGAGCGCGAGCGGGTCGCGATCGCCGGCGCGCTCGCGATGGAGCCGGACCACCTGATCCTCGACGAGCCGTTCACCGGCCTCGACGCGCCGGCACGGGCGTCGGTGCTCGACCGGCTCCGGGCGCTCGCCGCGGCGGGGACGGGGATCGTGATCGTGACGCACGACCTCCGGGACGTGCTCGATCTCGCCGACCGGGTGGTCGCGATGGCGGAGGGCGGGGTCGTCGTGGACGCGCCGCCGGCGGCGGCCGTCGCGTCGCTGCCGTCGTACGGCGTTCGGGTGCCCGGATCGGAGCGTGATCGCGCGCCCGTCGACGGCGACGGCGACGCCGGCGACGCCGGGTCGGCTCCGGACGCGACGGGGCCGGAGTCGCGATGCTGAGCTACGCCCCCGGAGACTCGGTGGCCCACCGGCTCGACCCGCGGACCAAGCTGCTGGCGCAATCCGGGTTCGCCGCCGCGGCGTTCGTCCACACCACTCCCCGCGGACTGGTGGGGTTCACGGTCGTCGCCGGGGCGTTCCTCGCGGCCGGCCGGCTGTCCCCGATCGCCGCGATCCGCGGCTACCGCCCGGCGCTGCCGTTTCTCGCCGCCGCCCCGGTGGTGTCGGTCGTGGAGCTCCGACCCTGGACGGTCGGGATCGACCCCGGGGCGGCGGTCGGCCCGCTGCTGGCGAGCTACCGCGTCCTGCTGGTGCTCGTGGTGTCGGCGGTCTACCTCCACACCACACCGGTCAGGGAGTCGCGGGCGGCGATTCAACGGCTGGTGCCCGGCCGTCCGGGGCGGCTGCTCGGGGTCGGGGTGGCGCTGGTGTTCCGGTTCCTCCCGCTGTTACGGGCGGACCTCCGGCGGATCAGGGAGGCGTCGGCGACCCGGCTGGGCGGGGAGCGGTCGCTCCGGGAGCGGATGGAGACCGTCGCGGGCGCGGGGATCCGGCGGGCGCTGGGGCGGGCCGATCGGCTGGCGCTCGGGCTCCGGGCGCGGTGTTTCGCGTGGAACCCCACGCTGCCGGAACTCGGGTTCGGGCGGGTCGACGCCGTCGGGTTGGCCGTCGCCGTCGGGTTGGTCGGGGTCGCGGTCGTCGGCCTCGTCCGGTGACTGTCCCCCGGATCGCCGGCGAAGGAACAGGATTTTATGCGGCGGCAGGGTATGCACGGTCACTATGGGCAACAAATCGAAGGCGAAGAAGAAGCGGCTCGGGAAGCTGGAACGGCAGAACACGCGGGTTCCCGCGTGGGTGATGATGAAGACGGACATGGAGGTCACGCGGAACCCCAAGCGGCGCAACTGGCGCCGTAGCGACACGGACGAGTAAGGATGAGTGCAAGCGACTTCGAGGAGCGCGTCGTCACGGTGCCGCTCCGGGACGTCAAGGCCGTTCCCGGCCACGAGCGGGCGGGGCGGGCGATGGCACTGATCCGCGAACACCTCGCGACGCAGTTCAGCGTCGACGAGGCGGCGGTCCGGCTGGACCCCTCGCTCAACGAGACGGTGTGGGCTCGCGGGAAGCAGAACCCCCCGAGCAAGCTCCGCGTTCGCGCCGCCCGGTTCGACGAGGACGGCGAGTCGATCGTCGAGGCGGAGCCGGCCGAGTAGCGTGCTCCGCGCCTCCTTCGCCGGGTCGCCGTACGTCGGCGTGTTCGCCCGCGCGACGGACCACGTACTCGTCGTTCGTTCCGACGCCGAGAGCGACGTCGTCGACGCGATGACCGAGGAGCTCGACGTCCCCGCGGTGGCGACCACCGTCGGCGGCTCCGGGACCGTCGGCGCCCTGGTGGTCGGCAACGAGAACGGGCTGCTCGTGACGAGCCGGGCGAAGGAACGGGAGAAGGAGGCCATCGAGTCGGCCGCGGGGGTGCCCGTCTCCGAACTCCCCGGTCGAATCAACGCCGCGGGCAACGTCGTGCTCGCCAACGACTACGGCGCGTACGTCCACCCCGATCTCTCGGACGAGGCCGTCGAGGTCGTGGAGACGGCGCTGGACGTCCCTGCCGAGCGCGGCGACATCGCCGACGTCCGGACCGTCGGCACCGCCGCGGTCGCGACCAATGCGGGCGTGTTGTGCCACCCCAAGGCCCGCGAGCCGGAGATCGAGGCGGTGGAGGAGCGGCTCGACGTCCGCGCCGACATCGGGACCGTCAACTACGGCGCGCCGCTGGTCGGGTCGGGGCTGGTCGCGAACGGGGCCGGCTACGTCGCCGGCGACGACACCACCGGGCCGGAACTGACCCGGATCGAGGACGCCCTGGGCTACCTGGAGTAGTCGGCGTGGCGCGGCCGTCGCGCCGCGCCCCGTAGTTTTCGTGAGTCGCGTTTTCACGCCGCGATCGCCCACGATTCACGGAGTATCGAGTAGGAAGATACTTCCCCGTCGCTCGGGAATCAGTGGATATGAGTGAGTACGCGGTGAGCGGCCGGTTCCAGAGCCGTGGCGGATACAGCCAGTTCGAGACGGTGGTCGACGCGCCGAACGGGAACGTCGCTCGGGAGCGGGTGTACGCGAACATCGGCAGCCAACACGGGCTGAAGCGCACGCAGATCGAGATCGACGACGTCGTCGCGGCCGCGGAGGCCACAGCATGATGGGCGGCGGGCAACAGCAGCTCCAGCAGCTCTCCCAGGAGCTACAGGCCATCGACGAGGAGATCGAGACGCTGCAGTCGGAGATCGACGACCTCCAGACCGAACAGGCGGAGATCGACGACGCGGTCGAGGCGATCGGCACGCTCGACACCGGGTCGACGGTCCAGGTGCCGCTGGGCGGCGGCGCGTACATCCGCGCGGAGATCCAGGACATCGACGAGATCATCGTCGACCTCGGCGGCGACTTCGCGGCCGAACAGGCGGCCGACGACGCGGTCGACGCCCTCCGGACGAAGCAGGACGCCCTTGACGACCGGATCGAGTCGGTCCGGGAGGACGTCGAGGAGCTGGAGGAGGAGAGCTCCGAACTCGAACAGCAGGCCCAGCAGATGCAACAGCAGATGCAGCAACAGCAGATGCAGCAGATGCAACAGCAGGGCGACGGCGAATAGGTCAGCTATGTTCGACGGGCTGAAGGACAAGCTCGGGAGCTTCCGGGAGGACGTCGAGGAGACCGCCGAGGAGAAGGCTGAAGCGGAATCGGCGGCCGAGGTCGACACCGAGGCAGAGGACGGACCCGACGACGGTGCGGCCGGGAACGCCGACGTCGAGGCCGACGCCGGCTCCGAGACGGATCCCGAGCCCGACGCGGAGGCGCGGACCGGCGACGACGACTCCGACGGCGCGATCGCGGCCGACGAGGCCGCCGCAGCGCTCGCAGAGTCCGAGAGCGACGGCGACGAGCGGTCGGGGCCGGGGCGGCTCAAGCGCGCGGCGGCGTTCGCCACGGGGAAGGTCATCATCGAGGAGGAGGACCTCGAGGACCCGCTGTGGAACCTGGAGATGGCGCTTCTGGAGAGCGACGTGGAGATGACCGTCGCCGAGGAGATCCTCGACACCGTCCGCAGGAAGATGATCGGCGAGACCCGCGCGCAGGTCGAGACCACCGGCGAACTCGTCGAGACCGCCCTCCACGACGCGCTCTACGAGGTCATCAACGTCGGGCAGTTCGACTTCGACCAGCGGGTCCAAGACGCCGACAAGCCGATCACCATCGTGTTCACCGGCGTCAACGGCGTCGGCAAGACCACGAGCATCGCGAAGCTCTCGCGGTACTTCGAGAACCGCGGTCTGGACGTGGTGCTGGCGAACGGCGACACCTATCGCGCGGGCGCCAACGAACAGATTCGGGAACACGCCGACGCGCTGGGCACGAAGCTGATCAGCCACGAGCAGGGCGGCGACCCCGCGGCCGTGCTCTACGACGCGGTGGAGTACGCCGAGGCCAACGGCGTCGACGTCGTGCTCGGCGACACCGCCGGCCGACTCCACACCTCCAACGACCTCATGGCGCAGTTGGAGAAGATCGACCGCGTTGTCGACCCCGACATGACCTTGTTCGTCGACGAGGCGGTCGCGGGCCAGGACGCCGTCGAGCGCGCGAAGAAGTTCAACGACGCCGCGGAGATCGACGGGACCGTGCTCACCAAGGCCGACGCCGACTCCTCCGGCGGCGCGGCGATCTCGATCGCGTACGTCACCGGCCGCCCGATCCTGTTTTTGGGCGTCGGCCAGGGGTACGACGACATCGAGCGGTTCGATCCCGAGCAGTTGGTCGACCGGCTGGTGGGCGGGGACTGAGCCGCCGCGCCGGAGGCTCCGCGGTCCGCTCGCCGCCGGCCCCGCGGAACAAGGCTTTACTCGGCCGGCGGCGTACGTCCGGTAATGGTACTCGACAATCTCGGGAGTTCCCTCCGCAGCAGCCTCGACAAGCTACAGGGGAAGTCCCGCCTCGACGAGGACGACGTCGAGGAGATCATCAAGGAGATCCAGCGCTCGCTGCTGTCGGCCGACGTGGAGGTCGACCTCGTGATGGATCTCTCCGCGTCGATCGAGGAGCGCGCGATCGGCGAGGAGCCGCCCGCCGGCACCTCCGCCCGGGATCACGTCCTCCGGATCGTCTACGAGGAGCTCGTGGATCTGGTGGGGGAGTCGACCGACCTCCCACTCGAGTCCCAGACCATCCTGCTCGCGGGGCTTCAGGGGTCGGGAAAGACGACGAGCGCCGCCAAGATGGCGTGGTGGTTCTCGAAGAAAGGGCTCCGGCCCGCGGTGATCCAGACCGACACCTTCCGGCCGGGGGCGTACGACCAGGCCAAGCAGATGTGCGAGCGCGCGGAGGTCTCGTTCTACGGCGACCCCGACGAGGAGGATCCGGTGAAGATCGCGCGCGACGGCCTCGAGGAGACCGCCGAGGCCGACGTCCACATCGTCGACACCGCGGGACGGCACGCCCTCGAGGACGACCTGATCGCGGAGATCGAGGAGATCGAGGCCGCGGTCGACCCGGACCGGTCGCTGCTGGTGCTCGACGCCGCGATCGGGCAGGGCGCGAAGGAACAGGCCCGGGAGTTCGACGACGCCATCGGGATCGGCGGCGTGGTCGTCACCAAACTCGACGGGACCGCGAAGGGTGGCGGCGCCCTGACCGCGGTCAACGAGACGGGGTCGTCGATCGCGTTCCTGGGGACCGGCGAGACCGTCCAGGACGTCGAGCGGTTCGAGCCCAACGGGTTCATCTCCCGGCTCCTGGGGATGGGCGACCTGAAGCAGCTCTCCGAGCGGGTCGAGCGCGCGATGGCGGAGACGGGCGACGAGGACGACGACTGGGAGCCCGAGGACATCATGAAGGGGTCGTTCACCCTGAAGGACATGCAGAAGCAGATGGAGGCCATGAACAGGATGGGGCCGCTGGACCAGGTGATGGACATGATCCCGGGGCTCGGCGGCGGGATGATGGACGAACTCCCCGACGACGCCATGGACGTCACCCAGGATCGGATGCGCGCCTTCGACGTCATCATGGATTCGATGACCGACGACGAGTTGGAGAACCCGCGGTCGGTCGGGGCCTCCCGGGTCCGGCGGATCGCCCGCGGCGCCGGCGAGGACGAGGAGACGGTACAGGAGCTCCTCCAGCAGCACAAGATGATGGAGCAGACCCTCCAGCAGTTCCAGGGGATGGGCGAGGGCGACATGCAGCGCATGATGAAGAAGCTCCAGAACGGCGGCGGTGGCGGGATGGGCGGGCTCGGCGGCGGCGG
>CAZIQT010000102.1:0-8382 GCA_964541645.1 uncultured Halobellus sp.
GCGGCTACCACGGGGCGAACGAGGTCCCGGCGGAGACGCTCGTCTGTCCGTCGTGTGAGCTACGGGTCTACACGTTCGAGCCGGATTCCTCCCACGGCTAACCCGTGAGCGTCCTGTTTGTGCCGCTGTAACGGGGCGAAGCGAACTGGATCCCGCGACCGCTACTGCGGCTGCTCGTACACCCGGGCCTCGTACGGCCGGAGGTCGACGGGTCCCTCTGATGCGTCAGCGACGTCGTCGTAGTTGCTCAACAGTAGCGACGCCTCGGCGCGTAGCGGATCGAGCCGCGCCCGGCGGTCCCCGTCGGAGAAGTTGATCGCGACGACGATCTCCTGTCTCTCCAGCGTCCGGGTGTAGACGTACAGCTGCTCGTCGTCGGGGTGGAAGAGATCGTACGCGCCGTGGACGAGCGCCTCGGTCTCCCGGCGGAGGGCGATCAGGTCACGGTAGTACGACAGCACCGACCCCGACCGCTCCTGGTTTGCCACGTTGATCTCGGGGTAGTCGTCGTTGACGGGGATCCACGGCTCACCGTCGGTAAATCCCGCGTTGGGCGTTGCGTCCCACTGCATCGGCGTCCGCGCGTTGTCGCGCGAGCGGTACTCGACGATCGGGCGGATCGCCTCGTAGTCCTCGATCACGCCGTCCTCGATCAGTTCCCGGACGTTCCGGACGGTGTCGACGTCGCGGACGGACTCTAGGCTCTCGAAGGTGCTGTTGGTCATCCCGATCTCCTGGCCCTGGTAGACGAACGGCGTCCCCCGGAGGGTGAGGACGATTGTCGCGAGCGCGGTCGCGGACTCGTGGTGGTACTCCCCGTCGTCGCCGAAGCGGGAGACGCTCCGGGGCTGGTCGTGGTTCTCGAAGAAGAGTGTGTTCCAGCCGTAGCCCTCCAGGCCGCGCTGCCACTTGTCCAGAATGGATTTGAGGTCCGTGAGGTCCCACGATCCGATGTCCCAGCGGCCCGCCTCGCCGAAGTCGAAGTCCATATGCTCGAAGGGAAAGACGAGGTCAAGCGGCCCGTCGCCGACGTACTTCCGGGCGGTCTCGATGTCGAGTTGGGGCATCTCGCCGACGGTGACGGCGTCGGTCCCGGCGAACACCTCGTCATACATCTCGCCGAGGTACTCGTGGATCCGCGGGCCGTCGATGAAGAACTCGCTGCCGACCCACTCGCTGTCGGGGTCGCCGTCGGGGAACCCTTCGGCCTTCGAGAGGAGGTTGACGACGTCCAGTCGGAACCCGTCGATCCCCTTCTCGAGCCACCAGGTCATCATGTCGTAGATCTCCTCGCGGACCTCGGGGTTCCGCCAGTTGAGGTCGGGCTGGTGGACGTCGAAGAGGTGGAGGTACCACGCGCCGCGCTCCTCGTCGTAAGTCCACGCCGACCCGCCGAAGGCGGACTCCCAGTTGTTCGGCGGCTGGTCGGGGTCGCCCTCGCGCCAGACGTAGTAGTCGCCGTACTCCCCCCCCGGCTCCGATCGGGACCGCCGGAACCACTCGTGTTCGGAGGAGGTGTGGTTCGGGATCATATCCATCACCAGCCGGATGTCGCGGTCGTGAAGCCGTTCGAGCATCCGGTCGAAATCGTCCATCGTCCCGAACTCCGAGTTGATCGACCGGTAATCGGCGACGTCGTACCCGTTGTCGTGCTGCGGCGACTCGTAGACCGGACTAAGCCAGACGGCGTCGACCCCCAAGTCGTCGAGGTAGCCGATCCTCTCGGTGATCCCCGGGATGTCGCCGAGCCCGTCGCTGTCGGTGTCGTCGAAGCTCCGCGGATAGATCTGATATACGACCGCCTCCTTCCACCAGGTGTGTTCGCTCATAGTTGGGAATTGTAGACTGCGGCGTTCGCTGTCGGTGTGATCATCGTGCAGAGTTCTTCTCCGTTCGTCTTAACTGTTGTGAGAAGTACTCGGAGTCGGATTAATCGTTCGCGACCGACCCCGCACGCGGCGCCGCAGCGGCTCCGCGTAGAGGCTGTCGCGACCGGGTCTGACGGGCCATCACGACCGAACGAGGCCGGTACAACAGCGCCGACTCGACGCCGGTGGCAGAGGGGAGTTCCGAGTCGGGACGCCTAAGTGAGATTGTCGACTACCCGGCTCCAACCACCGATGACTGGCAAACGAGACGACGATCGGCGCCGTTCCTCCCAGCCGCCGCGCTGGACGCGGGCGCAGGCCGCGCTGATCGAACGCTCGGCCGACACCGTCGCGCCGGTCATCGAACCGCCGGCAGTCGACCCCGCCGCGGACCTCCACGTCTGGGACACGTGGCTGCTCCGGGACCGCCACGGGGAGGTCGCCGAAGTCGACGGGTGGCGGGTCCTGTTCTCGCTGACGGCCCCGGAGGAACTCCTACCGGGGAAGCGACACGACGTTGCCGAGATCCGCTACTTCTACTCGCGGAACGGGACCGACTGGCACGGCGGGGAGACCGTTTTCGGAGGGGGCGCGCTCGGCCAGCGCCAGTGGGCCGGCTCCGCGCTCTACGACGGCGGCGAGGCGTACCTCTACTACACGGCCGCGGGCGACGAGGCCGCCGCCGAGTTGAACTACACCCAACGCATCGCCGTCGGGCACGGCGGCCGGTTCGTCGGCGACGAGGAGGGCGTCCGGAGCGCGGGACCGTGGACGCACGAAGTCCTGCTCGAACCCGACGGCGAGTGGTACGAGACCGAATCGCAGTCGCAGGGGATGATCTACACCTTCCGCGACCCCTGGTTCTTCACCGACCCGGCGACAGGCGAGACCTGTCTGCTGTTCGAGGCGAACACCCCCATCCCGTCGGGGGGCGACCGCTGCAACGGCGACGGCGCCGAGCAGGAGTTCAACGGCAGCGTCGGCGTCGCGGTCTCGCCGACCGGCGACCCGCTGGAGTGGGAACTGCGGCCGCCGCTTTTCGACGCCGTCTGCGTGAATCAGGAGCTCGAACGGCCCCACGTCGTCGTTCGCGACGGCCGGTACTACCTGTTCGTGTCGAGCCACATGCACACGTTCGCGCCGGGAATCAGCGGGTACGACGGGCTCTACGGGTTCGTCGCGGACTCGCTTCGAGGCGAGTACGAGCCCCTGAACGGCTCCGGGCTGGTCGTCACCAACCCCGCGAGCGTCCCCTACCAAGCGTACTCGTGGATCGCGTTCCCGCACCGCGAGGAGGTCCTCGTGGGGAGTTTCTACAACTACCGGGAGTACGCGGGCGAGTCCCTCGACGGGATCGCGGACCTCTCCGAGGCCGAACAGCGGCGGCGGTTCGGTGGTACCCTGAGCCCGACGATCAGGGTCGCCGTCGATGGCGACCGGACGCGGATTACGGGGACACTGGCGCACTGGCACGTCCCGACGCCCGCCGAAGACCTCCCGGACGGACCCGAGCACGTCCCGCCCGAGGGGGCCGACGTCGGCGACGGGCGACCGTCCGGACTCCCCGAGCGGATAGACCGCTACCGGACGGGCGACTACTGAGACGGTCCCGCTGAACGGGCGACGACCCGCGAACAGACTGCCACCTACCGCGGCCCGCGGTCGGCCGCCGACGCGGGCGTGATCGCGGGCTCCAGCTCCCAGACGTCGACTGTGAGGGACGCGCGACCCTCTTCGGCAGCGACGGAAATCCCGGTGCTGTCCGCCTCTGGGTACACACGGCTCGTCAGACAGCGACGCCCGTTGGCATACAGTTCGATCACGGAGCCGTCGAGGAACGCCCGGAGCGACAGCGGCTCGTCGTACGGCGTCGCCGGCATCCGCTGTGCGTCGTCGGCCCCGACGCCCGCGCGGCTCGACGCCGAGCGATCGACCACGACCTCGGCCTCGCGAGTGTAGCGGATCGCCGTCCGCTCCGCCCGATCTGCGGACTCGAACACCGAGAGCTCGAACGCCTCGGCGTCGTCGAGTGCGACCTCCAAATCTATCTCAAGTGTCCGGCCGGACGCGTCGAGCGCGCGGCGCTCGTCGTTGAGTGCGTCCGGAACCCCGGCGGCGACGCGACGCGTCCGGAGGTCGGTGGCCTCCGCCGCGGGCCGCTGTCGGAGCCGTCCGTCGTCACCCAGCGAGAGAACCCGGGGAAGCGACAGCGCCCCCGACCAGCCGGCGTGCCACTGGGCGCGCTCCCCGCGGGTCTCCGGGAGCCATCCCCACGTCAGGAGGCGGTCGCCGTCCCGGAGCGACTGCGGCGCGTAGAAGTCGCCGTGGTCGAGCACCCCGCGCGCTTCGACCTCGAAGGCCCCCTCGTGGATGCCGCCGAGGAAGTACACCACGTCCTCGTAGTTGGAGACGTGGAGCAGCGAGCGGTCGCCGAGGTCGAGCAGCTCGGGGCACTCCCAGACGGTTCCGTGCCCGTCGTCGCCGACGAGCAGCGGGCCCTCGTACTCCCACGCGCGGAGGTCCGGCGAGGAGTACAGCAGCACCGCGCCGCCCTCGTCGACGACGCCGCTGCCGATGAGCTGGTACCACGTGTCGCCGTCGCGCCAGACTGCGTGGTCGCGGAACTCGACTTCCCAATGCTCCGTCGAGAGGAGATCCAGATCCGACGGCGGCGCCGCGATCACGGGGTTGTCGGGGTCCTTCTGCCAGGTTTCCAGCCGCGGGTCCGCGCTCGTCGCGAGGCAGGGGCGCTGTCGCCGGCCGTTGCCGCCGGTGTAGAGGATCGTCGGCGTCCCGCCGTCGTCGACCGCACACCCAGACCAGCAGCCGTCGCGGTCCGGCCCCTCCGGCGAGGGGGCGAGCGCGACCGGCTCGTCCTGCCAGTGGAGCAGGTCCTCGCTGGTGGCGTGGCCCCAGTGGATCAAGTTGTGGAACGGCCCGGCGGGGTTGTACTGGTAGAAGAGGTGGTACCGGCCGTTCCAGCGGATGAGCCCGTTCGGGTCGTTCAGCCAGTTCGCCGGCGGCGTGAAGTGGTACCGGGGGCGGTGCGGATCGCCGGCCAAGCGCGTGCGGAGCCCCTCGAATTCGGCTGTCGAGGTCGGCCGTGACGGCCCTGTCGGGTCGTGGGCGAAGGCGGACAGGCAGCCGGCAGTGAACGCCGAACGGGCCTCGGCGACCCCGGGGGCCGCCGGTTCGGCGAACGACAGCGGCGCGCCAACGCCGAGGACGCTACCCCCGTCCCACGAGACGACGCGCATCTCCTGGGGGACGTCGTGGCCGCCGCGGACGGTCGAGGCGAGCACCTCGCCGCGCGACGGCACCACGCCTTCGTAGCGTGCGGTCGGGACCGCGCCGCGGTCACAGGTCGGGATCCGGTGGGAGTCGAACGCGGAGACGGCAGGGTGGTCGTCGTAGAGCCGCCGCCAGAGGGGTCCGACCGGCTCTGTCACGCTCTCAACCCCGACGGCGTCGGGCGGGACCGAGTCGATCCCCAGCGCCTCGACGGCGCCCATCGCCCGCAGACTGAGCAGGAGGTTGCCGCCGTCGGCGAGGAAGCCGGCGAGCGGTTCGACGACCGACGCGACGTCGTCAAGCGGCGCATCCCGGTGCCACCACAGCACGTCGAAGGAGTCGGCGTTCCCGTCGAGGTCGGCGGCGGGGACGACCCGCGCACCGGCCGCTTGCTCCCGGAGCCACGCCGCGGCCGCGCGCTGCTCGTCGGACGCCCCCTCGGAGTGGACGAGGCCGATCCGACTTCCATCGCCGATCATACTGCGGTCGATTCGCCCGCGAGTAAAAGTCGTGCCGTCTTTGGATCTCTCCGTGACTCGACCGACGGGCTGCGCAGCCGAAGACGGTCCCCCCGGACCGGCGGATCGTCCGCCCACGTGCGGTCGTCGGGACCCCTTAGCGGTCCGCATCAGGGGCGCGACACCTCAGAGCCCGTACTGCTCGCGGGCCACGTCGCCGAGTTCCCGTTCGTCGAGCACGTCGAGCGGCGCGAGCATGTCCAGCTGGATCACGCCCGGCAGCCGGCCGATCTGGACGCCGCCGGTGAAGGTACACCGCGCCCGGATCTCACCCTCGCTCATCCCGAGCAGCGTCCCCGCGCGGTCGAACGCGTTCTGTGTGGCGTCGTTGACCGTGGCGCCGGAGCCGACCACCTGGATCGGCGCCATCCCGTCGGCGACGTCGACACCGTGTTCCGCGCCCAACTCGTGGCCGGCGGCAAGCTCGTCGTCGGTGTAGGGCTTGCTGATGAACGGGAGGTCTTCCTCGTTCGGGAGCAGGACCGGCCCGTCGAGGTCGAGGCCGTCGATCACCTCGACGTCCATCGTGACCGTCCCGCTCACGTCGGTCGTGTGCAGGGAGAGCTCCCCGTCGCCCTGGTTGGCGTGGAGGTCGCCGACGTACACCCCGCCGCCGTCGACCGCGACCGGGCAGACCAGCGTGGCGCCGGGGCGCACCTCCGGGATGTCCATGTGGCCGTCCGTGCGCTGCTCTAAGTCCGCTTCGGTCTCGATTCCGTAGTCGTGGTCGGCGCCGATCAGGCTCTGGCCGAAGTCCCCGGCGTTGTGCGAGTCCGGCATCGTCACCGGCGGCGTGGTGCCGATGTTGCCGACGAACGGTCGGAGCCGGCCGAGCGTCCCCGGCATCCCGTCGGGTTCGTACAGGAGGATCGGGTGCTGGCGGGCGTTCTCGGGGATGTCCATCACCGCCTCGGCGTCGGTCGCCAGTTCGTGTGCGCCCTCGGAGTCGAGGGTGAGCCCGACGGCGTTCTCGTGGTCGAACGCGACGGTGTAGCCGTACTCGAACCCGAACGACGAGGCGTTGGCGCCGCACTCCGCACACCGGATGGCGTCCTCGCCGGTGCCCTCGACGACGGAGTCGGGCCACGTGGTCCCGCACTCGGGACACCGGTGATCGACGAACGGGTCGTCGCCGAACGCGCCGTCGCGCTCCGCCATCGACCCCGTCGACGTCGCCATGCTCGTCACCTCGACGTCGCGGATGTGGATCGCGATCGCGTCGCCGACGTCGGCGCCCTCGACCCGGATCGGCCGGGTGACCTCGTGGCCGCCGCGGAACGACGGCGTCACCATCGGGCCCCAACACCCCGGCGGGGTGTAGGTCGTCACCGTTCCGCCGTCGGCGACGGTGCCGGCCCACTCCTGGTCCGGGCCGACGAGTCCGAGCGTGTACTGGTCGACGTGGAGTTCGTCCTGAACCGCCTGTTGTGACATCGCATGCCAGGATACGGAGTTGTCGAAGATAACTGTACTGACCACCGAGCGGGTCGGGCCGCCCCTACCCGTCTCCATCGTCCGGCCGCGGCCGGTCGCTCCCCATCCACCACACCCGGACGGCGCCGACACACACGAGCGCCCCGACCGCCGGCAGCACGGCCAGACCCGCCATCTCCCGGAGCCGGTGGACGACGAGCGCCGGGGGGCCGACGGCTACGATCCTGAAGTAGACGACCGGGAGGACCGCGACGGCGACCCCGGCCGCCGTCGCGAGGGGCCACCCGACGCGCCGGGCGCCGTACAGGGCGACCGCCGGGACCGCCGCGAGCGAGCCGAGCACCACCGCAGGCGTGATGGCGCCCCCGAGGGGCCAAGTTACTCGGGCTGGAGACGACCACCGTCCGGTGGCTGTCGCCGTCGGCGACCACGAACAGGTCGTCGTCGGCGACGACCAACGCGAGCAGGCTGTCCGGCGTCGCGTCGAGTCCCTCCTCGAACGCCGGCGGCCGGTCGGTGTAGAACGCCGCCGGCCCGTCGGCCGCCACCACGTCGAGCACCGTCCGTCCGTGCGGTGATGGGTCGTCGTCCCGGAGCCGGGCGGTGTCGGTCCGGTCGGCGGCGCCGATCGCAACCCGCCCGCCTCCTCGGGACCCCGGCGAAGCCGGCGGAGACGACGATCACGGCCCCGTCGCGCTCGATCACCGTCCGGCTGGGCGCCGTCTGGTCGACGTCGAGCGCCGGCAGATCGTCGGGGGACGGGCCGAAGTCCGTGGTCGTGTCGTTCCCGTACGTTTCGGACTCGTCGAAGGTGGCGTTGCCCCCTGCCCCCGGGGTCGAGAGCGCGGTCCGCACGACCGTCCTCGCCTCCGGGGAGAGTTCCTCCCACTCGGTCGGGCCGGCGTCGGATACGGCGACGCGGTACTCCGGGGGGCGCGGCGCCCGCCTCGAGCGCCACGAGGCCGCCGGCGGCCGCCAGGACGACAAGCAGCCTGGCTCGATCAATCCCTGCGGACTCCCCGAAGTCGGTGTTTTATCCCGTAACCCGCCGCACGTTCCCGTATGCAGACGCACATCGTTCCGGTCGGCTTCGACTACGACCGGCTGATCGCGCCGCTCATCCGGGACCAGCGCGACGTCGACCGGGTGATCCTGTTGGAGGGGGCGGTCGGCTCCGAGTCGAACGTGGAGTACTCCCGGAACCTCTCGGGGAAGCTGGAGCAGGACTTCCGGAACCTGCTGGGCGCCGACACCGAGCGCGTCGTCGTCGC